>CACXMK010000030.1 GCA_902768735.1 uncultured Lachnospiraceae bacterium
AGCATCTCCGGCTTCTTCCTGTACTACCTCAGCTCCTTCAACAGGCTCCGCTTTCGCGGGCTCTACTTCCGCCGATGCCGCTTCCGCCAACGCCGCTTCCGCCGGCTTCGCTTCCGCCGATGCCGCTTCCGCTAACGCCGCTTCCGTCGGTTCCGCTTCCGCCGACGCCGCTTCCGCACCGGTCCCCGCGCCCTTCGGTGCTCCGCACCCCGCAAGCAGCGCGGTACACAAAACAATTGTCAGGACGACCCGCATACCGCGTCCCCTTATCCGCCAATCGCCTCCTACTCGCATCCCGCCTCCTCCTTTCTGCGCGCCCGCCGTCCGGCGGCAAGGATCGCCGCCGCGCCGCACAGTCCGGCGATGGCCGCGAAGACCGGAAAGCGCTTATTGTAATAGATGGCGCTCTCCCCCGGCACGGTGGGCTGCTCCGGATCAAAGGGCAGGCCGTAGTCCGCGACAAGACGCTTAATATTCAGGATGTGCAGCACCGGAAGTCCCGCGGCGTTGTACAGCTCCATCAGCCCGCTTCCGGCGTCTGTGGTCTTAATAGTATTAGGCTTCACCAAGCCGTAGGGCATAGTGTCTTCGCCCTGTCCGATCGTGGTCAGGTTGCCTCCGACGCCGATAAAGCAGTCGATAGGCCCTTTTTCCTCGTAAAGCGCCATCCGGGCGGCAATGTTTTGGCTGAAATCCTCTGTGTACAGCATCGGAATACCCGTCGCCTCGAGCCGTTCCCGGATCGGGCCTGCGAGTTCCGGGTCCATGTCCAGGCCGCAGTCGTGGTACCCGCCCATCGAAAAAGCATCCGGCGCCGGGATCAGCCCCTCGCCGTAAAGCCGCAGCGCCATGTCCGGAAACGTCAGCTCCGGCTGGTTCGCGCCGTAAGTGGATGCGCCGACGGACGCGATATAGACGAGCTTTACGTCCATCGCCGCGCAGGCGCTGAGCACCGCGAGGTTCATTGCGGGAAACGAGCCCGAAAAGCCCGCGCCGACAGTGTCGCCCGGCCGGATGCCGGCGTCATACAGCATCTGGACGACCAGCGCCGCCATGTCCGGGTCCGCGGTGGTGCGTTTTGACTCGAGCGAGCCGCTGGTCGTGGTGATGAAAGTGTACGGCTCGCCGATCATGCCGGTCCCGCGCCTGTCATCCTCGCTGATCGCAAGCCCGGCTTCGAGCTTGTACGCCTTCACCCGGTCCATATAGGTCTGCATCCGCGCCGCGGCGTCAAGTTTCACGTCCCTGTCTGCCGAGGGAACGACATTCGCGAACAAAATTCCGGCGCACAGCGAGAGGCAGAGCACCAGCGTCGCCGCTATGAGCCATGGCGTTCCAATCTTTTTCATCCCGTGTGCCTCCTGCAAAGCTTCTTCATTTCAGGTGCCTCCCGCCAAACCTTGGTCCCCTGCAAAGCTTCTCTGTTTCAGGTGCCTCCCGCAAAACTTTGGGCCCCTGTCGTCAGATGCATTACCTGATCACAATCACAAAAGCGGATATCCCAAGGCAAGCGCCACCAGCGCTGTGGCCGCTGTCACCGCGGCAATCGAGATCAGCGCGTCCCGAAATCCCTGCCGGTCAATTTCCCGCGCAATGATCCCCGGGATCAAAACACCGACAACATCCGGCACATCGACCTGCGCCGATGCCCCAAAGCGGCTGAGCACCGCACTAAAGAAAAACGCCAGCAGGATCATCACCCCGAACCGCCGGCGCCCGTAAAGGATCAGGCGCGTAGAGAGCAGCCTGCAGACCAGAACGGAAGCGGCGGCGACAGCCAGCGTGCTGACGAGCCGCATCGGCGTGTGGAGGGACAGCGCGAGATATCCCGGAACCACAAGGCCCGCAGAAAGCCCGGTCAGCTCCGAGAATAAAAGGCTCAGTATTACTCCGGCGATCACTATTTTGTCATACAAGCTCTTCGCCCTCCTCTCTGAGCCGACGGACCAGCCCGCGTCCCTCCCCGGCCAGATTGCCGATGAGAAAGACCGCGTCCCGTTCGGAAAACCGTGTCAGATCCAGCGCGGCCGCGTTCCGGAGCGGGATCACCTCCGTCTCCGGCAGCCGCTTCCCAAGTTCCGCACGCATGTAGCCTTGCGCGGCGCCCAGAAGAAGAACGCGGCGCGGCTTAAGGAGCGCGCAGACTTCGGCCATGTCGCGGGTGCGGCTCCCGCGGTCGGGGCGGTTGTTGATGAGAAGCGTCAGCTCCCGGCCCGCAAATTCCGGCCTTTCGCGCAATTTCTCCCACACCATGATGGTGGACTGCGGATCATTGATGGACAGGCCCGCGGCCCAAACAGCGCCCCCGCAGCGATGCAGGCTCAGCGCATAGGGATCGCGATGGTACCGGCGCATCCCTTCAAGTGCTGTCCCGCGCGGCACGCCGAGTTCTTCGCAGACCGCAAGAGCAAGTGCGATGTTCTCCGCGAAGTCAAAATCCGGTTCCGTGCCGTCGGTCCTTACCTTTACGAAGCGGGTGCCGAGCGAGCGGGCTTTTTCTTCCAGGATATGGGCCTGCGCCTCTTCCGCGGTCAGGAGGATGCCGCTGGCGGGCACTGTTTTGGCAAGGGAATGCGCGATCTGCGGGAGCGTGTCGCCCATGACATCCGTGTGGTCGCGGCGCACGTTGGTGATGACGCCGATGTCCGCGCTGAGCATCCTGTGCTGGGCGGCGTACTGCAGGTCGGGCAGCACCGCCATGCACTCCACCACAAGCACGTCGGCATTCTGCACGGCGGCGCGGCGGAGGATCGTGAGCTGCTCGCGGATGTTCGCGCCGCCCCTGCGGAGGATCGGTTCCTCCTTCTCGTCCACGTCAATGGTCATCGGATCGGTCCCGGTCGTCTTGCAGAAAACGCGCAGACCGCCTGCGCGCAAACCGGCGTCGATCAGCCGGCAGACCGAAGACTTGCCGCGCGTGCCGTTCACATGCACCACATGCCCGATCGAGGCGCGTGCGCGCCTCGCCCTTTCGCTCTCCACGGCGAGAAGGAGCAGCCACAGCACAGCAAGTATTCCAATTACCGGCATACGCCCCTCCTTCCTTGTTTGAAAAACGACCTCTGGGGTCATTTTCACACGCCCGAATAAAAATCGACCTCTGGGGTCACTTTCACACGCCCTTTAAAATCCCCACGGCAAATACGCCGCAACCACCGCCAGCACCACCGCCGGCAGCATATTCGCGACCCGGATCATCTTCCCCCACACAAGGTTCACTCCCACACAGAAGATCAAAATCGACCCGACCAGCGACAGATAATCGACCGCCATCTCCGTCATCACCGGCGCGATCAGCCGCGCGAGCAGCGTGACCGACCCCTCGAAGATCACCACCGGTATCGCCGAAAAAGCGCTCCCCTTCCCGAGCGACGACGTCATCACCGCGATGATGATGAAGTCCAGCACCGCCTTCACCGAGAGCGTCGAGTAGTCGCCCGTCAAACCGTCCTGGATCGACCCGACGATCGCCATCGCCCCGATGCACACCGTCAGCGACGCCGTGACGAACGCGCTCACGAACTGTTTGTCGCCGCTGTTGCCCGTTTTTTCCTTCAGCCACTCGCCGAACCGCTCGAATCCATTCTCAATTCCGATCAGCTCGCCGATCACCGTGCCGATCACGAGGCACAGCACCACCAGCATCGACTTCCCGCTGGCCAGTTCCCCGTGGTCAAAACCCAGCATCCCCTGCATCGCCCCCGAAACCGCAATGAACAGCACGCTGATCCCGCAGGCCTTCGTCAGCGCGTCCTGCTGCTCCTGCCGGAACATCTTTCCCGTCAGGTGCCCCGCCAGCCCGCCGCATACGATCGCGGCGCCGTTAATAATCGTTCCAAGTCCTATCATAGCAAAACCACCTCTGGGGTCATTTTTCACCCCCGCCGGGCGAAACGCAAAAACGACCTCTGGGGTCATTTTATCACACCGCCCCCTTTGATACAAAAAAAGTGGCTATCGCATCCGATTTCGAGTATGCTTTTTACGAGAAGGACACCCTACCTATGCCAAAACACAGCCGCCCCAACGACCAATCTCTCCCGGAATTTCACTAAAAGCCACCAAGAAAGACGAGGTTCACGATGAAATGCTATTGTCCCGCCTGCGACGGCCCCAACGAAGTCAATCCTGAAATCCAGGCCAGCACTGGAAACGCGAAGATCCGCTGCACCTGGTGCGGCACAGAATTCACCCCCTCGCCCCAGCCGGAAACGCCCTCTGCCGCCGCCGCGTCTGCTGCCTCAAACGCCGCAAACGCCTCCATAGATGCAGCGGCCGCTGTTCTTGAGGCGGCAAAACACAGTGGCGCCGCAGTAGATCCCGCCTGGACAAAAAATATTATCAAGGAAGCAGCAAATGCAGCTGCCACAGCAACCGCCGCCGCGAAAGCCGCCGAAGCAGCAGCTGCCGCCGCACAGGCCGCAGCCGCAGCCCAGTCAGCCGCCCCCGCCGGCTTCCAGCCTGAGGTACAAGCAGCTGCGCCCCAACCCGCGCAATCCGCAGCGCCCAACGGCGCACCGCAAGCTGCGCCGCGCACAACCCCCGCACAAGCGCAGCCCACGCAGCCCGAACAAGCCCAGCCCACCTACGTCTGGCGCCAGTTCGCCGACACCAAGACCGGCACCCTCCTCGCGAAAGCGATCGTGCCCGCCGCCTTCCGCTCCGCCGGCACCCTCTCCCAGACCTGGCAGAGCGACCTCGTCCCCTTCACGGCCTCCTTCCGCGCCGCGAGCCCGGACGGCCGCACCTTCCTCTCCTCGACCTCCGGCGAGATGTACGCGTGGTATCCGAACCCGATCCTCCGCTCCCTCGCTGCCAAAACACCGAACGTCATCCCAACGACCTTCCGCGAGTTCATGGAGCCCGACGCATACCTCCAGCAGTACGCCGAAAAGATGGCTGGCGTCAAGCTGACCCCCACCGCCCGCGCCAAGCTCCCCAGCGCCTACGGCAAGGACCTCGCCGGCGAGCGCAATCGCCTGCTCCAGTACATCGAGTCGCACATGATCAACATCTCCGTCCGCGAAACCGTCGCCACCTGCTACTGCGACGCCTTCCTCTATCGCTACGAAGGTACAACTAAAAACGGCAAAATCGTCGTCCTCGCGGGCTGCGACTACAAAGGCGCCGAAACCTACGACGCGAACGGCGGCCCTGCTGCAATGGGCATGCTCTCCATGGGCCTCCAGGGCGGCCTCCTCGGTAAACTCATGCAAGGTGGCAAAACACAGACCAAAGCCACCACACAAAACACCACCAAAGGCCCCCAGCCCTCCCCCACCGGCGTCGGCGCAGGCAACATCCCCTTTGGCCATGGCAAAGAAAATGGCAAGCAAGTGGACCTGATCAGCTGGGGCACTGAACGCCTCTACTTCATGGCTGCTCCCATCGAACAGGAAAAAGCTGCCACCGAAGCATTCCTTCGCTTCGTCGGCAGCATCACCCCTGACCCGGCGCTCTGGAAACAGCGCTCGCTCCTCATCGAACAAAAGCACCAGACCCGAATTCTGGAAGCGCAGCAGCTCAGCAACCAGGCCATGCAGATGCAGCTTCAGGCCCAACAGCGCCAGCGCGAACTCGCGCGCCAGATCCAGGCCAACAGCGAGGAGATCTCGCGCGGCATCATGGACAGCTGGGAGAAGCGCAATGCATCGCAGAGCCGCATCAGTAACAACTGGTCCCAGGCGATCCTCGGGGTCGACACCTACAGCACGCCCTCCGGCCGCACCGTCGAAGCCAGCGTCAGCGCCGATCACGTCTACCAAGATCGCTACGGCGACATCGTCGAAGTCTCGGGCAACGCCCTCGGCGACGACCTCGTCACGCGCCTCGACTGGACCAAGCTCAACCGCCAATAAAAAAACGACCTCTGGGGTCGTTTGTCCACAGATTTCGTCAAAGTGTGTAAAAACGACCTCTGGGGTCGTTTGTCCACAGATTTTGCCAAAGTGTGTAAAAACGACCTCTGGGGTCATCTTCACCCTAGAGGTCGTTTTCTCTCACGGACAGCCTTCCCGCCATCCGCCAAACACATCATTCACCTATCACTTAACCACGATCGAATTCGCCATCATCCGGAACATCTTTCCGAAGTAGTCCGCGCTGTCCATCCCGTGGTGTCCCCGCGCGACGACGCACCAGCCTCAGCCGCCTCAGTTTCAGCCTCAGCCTCCGCCTCACCGGCACTCGTCTCCGCACTCACAGCAGGCTCCGCTGTCTCTGTCTTCTTATCCTGCCCGCCGCATCCTCCGATCATCGCCATCATCAGCACCAGCGATACGAGCATCGCAATTGCTCTGCGAACAACCATTTTCTTCATACGTCACGTCAATTATTCAATCTCAAGCGCAATGAAATTTTTGCCGTTGACTGTCTTTTCAACATTGCAGACATGCCTTCCTATGATTGTACGAAGCCCCTTCACATCATCCATGTCGTCGCTGCAAAATTCCAGGTAGCATTCGCTTGTCGCCTGGCTGTTTTTTGCCTCGTAGTAGTCAGACACAGAAACAAAGTACGTGTCCAGAATGTCTTCCAGCGGATACTGAGAAATGTCCGTGGAATCAGTGCCCTCGCCGTACTCCGGCTCCTGCTCAAAGCTAAGGCTTGTCACATATTCATCGCCCTTCTGGTAGATCCCCGGCGCGACCAATGTATATTCGTCAGAATCATACTTCTCGTCGATGTATTCAGCAATATTTTTCACAGCAATACTCCTTTCTGGCAAATCGACCCCTGGGGGCTTTTTCCCCCGGGGTCGTTTTTCACTTCCTCAACCTCTCGATCCTCTTCGCGGAATACTCTTCGATCTGCTTCCACAGCGACTTCAGCTGCGTCTTGTGCGCGCACAGCTTCTCCGTGCAGTTCGCGCACCGCAGGTAGTCGTTCGTCTTCTCCGAAAACCGCTCCGGATGCAGGTAGAACGTGATCTCCCACCGCACCAGCAACGCGACCGACAGCGCCAGCAAGCTCCACGTATACGTTTTTCTGATGAAAAACAGCGGCATGAACATCATCGCGTAATCCCAGTTATAAATCCTGCAGGTGCTGCAGCACTTGTTCTTCATAAACCACGTCTGGAACGGGCAGAAGAACAGGATGCAGATGATATCGCAGATGGAATACACGCTGCACAGAAGGACCATGACCCCGTCGTCCAGGACCCCCGCCATATTCAGCGCCCCAAAGATCCCGTTAAAAACGATCCAGATCAGCGCGATCAAAACAGTGGAATTATTATCGGCAATGACAATCTCCGTACTTCCGGATTTGATGTAATTTCGCGCAAACTGCTTCTGACATCCCGGGCTTTCGTATTGTGACGGAAAGAATCGCATGATCATCTCCACGACAAAAACCAGCCAGGTAACATAGATGACCGTCGGGATCCGCTCAACCCTCTCGATGACCGGCGCACCGCTGAACAGCTTATAGCGGATATAGCTGATAAGAAGCAGCACAAACAGCACGGACCTGTAAACCAGTCGGATATAATGCCATGTACTGACAATACTGATTCTTCTATTGTTTTTCATCTGATTTCGTCCCCGGTGTCAAACAGCTTCCGATCTTCCTACATTCAATATGCCAAAACACAGTGGCAACAAACAAGATCCAAATACTATTTTAACAGCATCCCGCCGCGCAAAACAACCTGCATGTCACCGGGGACGTTCGTTTCTTTCCAAGCCCCATCACATCCGCAGCCGCATCCCCGCGAGGATCGTATCCGGCTTCATCCGCAGCACGCTGTACATCTCGCCCGCCATTGAGAATCCGCAGTCATCGCAGGCGCCGAGCACGCTTCCCGGACAGTTCGGGAGTTTTGTCCCGTCGATGAGGATATAGTTCGCGATCCAGCAGTCCTTGGGGAACCCTCTTTTCTTCATGGTCCTGAGCCCGGAGACCGAGTTCATGACGGGATACCCTTTCTTCTTATAGGCGATGATCCTGTCGATCACCTTATTCCTGAGTTCCCAGTCCATCATCAGCTCTTCCGTGCCGGGGAAAGGCGTGTGAAAGTTAAAGGCAATTTGCTGAATGGCGGGGTTGTCCTTTGCGTACTGAATAAGCTCCCCGACAGACTTGTAGTTCCGGTTATTGACCGCCATCGCAATACTCAGCGCAGGGTGGCCGCTTTCCCGGATGTTTTTGTCGAGTTTCTCAAAGGTGCCCTCGCCGCGGATGAGGTCGTGGTATTTCCCGTAGCCGTCCACACTGACCCAAACCGAGTCTGCCAGCGTATCCCCAAAAGGACGCTGCCCGTTGGTCGTCAGCGTACAGGACCAGAATCCCACCTCCTTGGCAAGCCGGTACAGGTCATTGAGGACCCTTCCCTCGCTGTCACGCCAGAGCGTCGGTTCCCCGCCCTCGAAATCTATAAAGCGCGATCCCCTTTTGTAGGAATACTCAAGTTCCTTCCTGATCTCCTCGTAGGGCTTCATGCGCGAGCCGTGGTGCCCTTCTTCCATGCAGTGCTTGCATTTGAGGTTACAGTAATCCGTCACAAAGAGGACTGTCTGCAGAGGCCGTTTCTGGTTTAAGATCCGGCTGCGGAAATACCACCATGGCAGATAAGAGGTCTTCCGGAGATTGTCCAAAACACTGACTGTCTGTTCCCGTAGATCCGGGAGCTGTTTGCTCATTCTGGCTGTGCTCACAATTTCTTTCCTTTCGAATCAACTATCCCTTCGAATCAACTATCCTTTCAAATTCTGCATTTCGCCTGAAGAAGTTCCCGGAACACATCGCTGACGCCGTGGTCCGGCAGGTTTTCGATCGCGGTAAGGGCGCGTCCCGCGTACATTTCCATGTCGGCAGCGGCGTGTGCCAGTCCGCCGGAATACCTCACAAGGTCCGTCAGTGTTTTGGCAGAGGCCTCGTCGAACGCCCCTCTTTTTGCGTCCCTGAGCAGGCTGAGGATACGGGGGCGGGCCTTAGCGTTTTCCATGGCGTAAAGGACAGGGAGCGTAAGGATCCCTTCCCGAAAATCGATCTGCGTGGGCTTTCCCGCCTCCTGCGAGTCAGAAAGGAAGTCCAGCAGGTCGTCACGGATCTGAAACATATAGCCGAAGTTTACTCCCAGCTCTTCCAGCTGCGCCTGCACGTCAGGGCTGCATCCGCTCTCGCAGGCGCCCGCGGTACAGGCAAGCCTGCACAGAGCCGCTGTTTTTCCGTAGACATTGCGCATATACCGCTCGATGGAGACATCTTCCCTATAGCGGCACTCCATCTGGCCCAGTTCCCCTATACACATGGCTTCGACCGCTTCTCCAAAGTATCCGCCCACGTGGTAAAAGCCATTCTGGAACAGGCTCTGCACGATCCGGCTCAATATAAGGTCTCCGGCGTAGACGGCCCTGTCCTTTCCGTATTTTGACTGCGTTGTCGGAAGCCCCCGTCTTAAAGGCGCGTCGTCAACGATGTCGTCGTGGATCAGGGAAGCCATATGAACGAGTTCCACCAGCGCCGCAAGGCGGCAGAGGCGGTTGCGGGCGTCCCTGAACCCTTCTCCGTAGCGGCTCGCCATCAGAAGCAGCCTCGGCCGCAGCCTCTTCCCCCTGGACCTTCTGATGTCGGTAAAAATCTGCCCGATCTCTCCTCCGTATCCGGGGTCTTTCAGGAATTCCGCGAGGAATTCCTCCACAAGCCCGAGCTCCTCCTGCAATTCTCTCTCTTCGTACCGGTTCATTTCTCCCCCTTGTCTCCAAAGTCCCGATCATAGTCAGCGTTCTTCTGTGTCAAAACATTGCCGCCATCAGCCTCTCCACAGCCATATGGAAAACGGCTGCCGCAAGAAATCCTTCCGAGAGCCAGAAAGCCATCGAAGCCAGCGCGCCGGTCGCGGGCAGCTTGTTCTCACGTGTGCGCTCCTCCCTGAATACGCCGGCGATGCCTTTTCTCCCTATAAAGATCGCGAGAGCGAGCACAGGGAGGCCAAAGGGAAAGTACATTCCGACGACGAGGACGAGCATCCCGATCCAAAAAACACAGGTGACTTTTGCGAGCGCTTCCGCCCTCTCGCGCCCCAGGAACATCGGCAGTGTGCGGCGCCCCGCAATTCTGTCCCTCTCCATGTCGCAGGTGTTGTTCTCCAGCATGAACTCGCTGACCACCATCATCATGGGGATCGACTGGAACAAGACGATAAAGTCAAGGGATCCTGTGAGCGACGTGTAGACCGCAAGAGGAATGAGGCCGCCCATCGTGAATCCCGAGAGCACCTCTCCGATCGGCATGTGGGAAGTGGATATCCATTTCCCGGAGTATGTGGCCGTGATCAGCGCGCCGAATGCCCCGATCGCTGCGGGCACCGGCCCGCATCTGTACACGACATAGATCCCCATCAGGCATGCTGCAATAAAAAAGGCGATCCCCCAGTAGAGCGCCGGCCGCGGGTCCTCCACCCTGTGATAGGCGAGCGGGCCTTCCACTTCCGCCACGATGTTCTCCGGGGTGTCGTTCCCTCCTATGTAGTCATAATAGTCGTTGAGAAGATTGACGGAGCAGTTGGCTGCGGCGGGGATCAGAAGCAGAATAACCGTGAGCAGGGGATCCACTTTTCCGCTGTGCTCAATCGCCAGGATCACGCCGAGCATCGCAGGGTTTAAAGCTGACAGCAGCACTGCGCCGGGCGTGATCATATCCACAAATACTCTCCATGTGATCCGCCGCAGCGGTTTCTCATTCAAAGCATTCATACGGGTCCTCTTACCGTTTCTTAAAAAAATCTCAAAAGACATATAAACAGCCGGACTGCGGTCGATTGGTACCGCAGACCGGCTGCTTGCGATCAGTGTTCACAAAAATACGGTTTTTCAGCCCTTCTTGAAGGCAACTCCCATTCCACCGATCGGGTGGTCCCAGGATTTGACAATGCGTCCGCCGGTGAGAACGCGGCAGGTCCCGCATTCCAGGCATCCCTCATAGTTGAAGTCAACGGTGTTGTCTTCGCGCAGCGTGTAGAGCTTCGCGGGACATGCCATGACCAGTCTCTCCTTCAGGGTCTGGTCATCATAGTTTCCGTTGATCTCAATGTGCGGTGTGCCGTCGACGTTAAATCTGTTCAGTCCGAGTTTATCTTCAATCGTCATCGCCATTACAGTGCACCCATTCCCTTTCTGGCATCGCCGAGAAGCTTAAAGATGCCTACCTTCTTGACTGCTCCCATCGCTGTCTTAGAGAACTTCTGCGGTTTGGATCCATCGACCAGGAACAGGCCGCGCATCATCTCGGAGATCATGCCGGGGTACTGCTCGAACATGCGGTGATTATCGATAAACGCAGGCATCTTGCGGAAGTGTTTCATATCCGTGACAACAAAGCTCTCATTCAGTTTCTTCTCATAGAGAGAAAGAGTCTCTTTGCTGTAGTCGCCCTTCTCTTTTGCCGCAAGGATGGTCTCTGCCGCGAGCCTTGCGGACTCCGCGCAGCAGTCCATTCCGCGGATAGTAAAGCCGAGGTTCATGACAAGCGCCGCTGCATCGCCTGCGACAAGGACGCCGTCGCTGTACAGCTGCGGGATCATGTCATAGCCGCCCTCGGTTACAAGGTGCGCCGAATACTCGACGACCTCGCCGCCGGTCAGGATATCCTTAATAGCCGGATGCTGTTTGAGGCGCTCGAGCATATCTCTGGGAGCCACGCCGCCGTAGCCGATCTCCTCGATCGTCTCCACGATACCGACAGACAGCGAATCCTTGTTTGTATAAATAAAGCCACCGCCGACTGCGCCGTTTGTCACGTCGCCCATGAGCAGCCACGCAAGGCCCTCGTCGTCCTTGACGCCAAAGCGCTTGTTGATCTCCTCTTCGCCAAACTGGATCACTTCTTTAACGCCGACCGCGACCTGTTTGGGCGCAAGCTCCTTCTTCAGGCCGAGCTGCTGCGCCAGAAGAGAATTGACGCCGTCCGCGAGCAGGATGCAATCCGCATGCATCTCTTCTTCACCTGCCAAAACACCGCACGCCTTCCCGTTCTCGTCCGTCAGGACCTTGTCCACGCGGATCCCGTGGATGAACATAGCGCCGGCTTCCTCTGCCTTCTCCGTGAGCCAGGGATCAAATTCAGCGCGGAGAATGGAGTAGCTCGCCATATCAGGCGCGCGCATATCCTCGTCGTCATATTCTACTGTGAACGCAGTGGTCTCACCGAGAAGGGAGATCTTCTCGCGCACGATCTTTCTCTGTACAGGCGCTTCTTCTGCGAATCCGGGGAAGATCTTTTCCATGGCATGACCGTACATACGTCCTCCGGTGACAGCCTTCTCACCCGGTCCCTCTGCGCGTTCGACGACCAGGACTTCCACCCCGGCCTGCGCCAGAAGATAAGCGGCAACACATCCCGTAATGCCTCCTCCAACGATTATGACATCAAATTTTTCTTCATCCATACTCTCTGCTCTCCCCTATCCTTTCTGAAAAACAATTTGTGCCGGTTTTATATAGTAATCGGCAGGTCCCTGCCGTTTACTCACTTTTTTGCCCCATGACGCGGCAGCAGATCACGCTGAACTCAAAGAGCACCAAAAGCGGCATTGCCAGCATGCACTGCGAGACTACGTCAGGCGGCGTCAGTATCGCTGAAGCGGTAAAAACACCGAGAATGATGAATTTTCTCGCTTTTACAAGCTGATCTGCCGTAATGAGTCCGAGCCTCGAAAGCCAGACGACCATTACCGGCAGTTCGAACATGATCCCGAAGGGAATGAGAAACGCAAACAGAAAATCCACGTATTTCCCAAGCGAGAACATCGGTGTCGCCATGTTGTCCCCCATGGTGACAAAGAAGTTCACAGCCAGAAAAAAGACGAACCTGTAGGCAAACGCGACTCCCAGAATGAAAAGGATCAGCGCCGCCGACAGATAGACCAGCGCCGTCTTCCGCTCTCTTTTGTGCAGGGCCGGGCGGACAAACCACCATACCGCCCCGAAGACCACCGGACTTCCCAGCACCGCGCCGGCGATCAGGGACATTTTGGTCTGTGCCCCGAAAGCCTCCGACACCTCTGTGTAGATCAGCTTCACGCCCTCATTGATGAGCGGATCGGAAACCCACTGCACAAGGCGGCTGCTCCAGAGGAAAAAGACGACCAGAAATCCCGTTACGACCGCCGCCATACTGATGATCAGCACGCGTCTTAGCGCCTGCAGATGTACGATCAGCGGCAGCTCTTCCATCGGGGCTTCCTCAGGCAGGCTTTTTTCACGCTTTTCCATCAGACTCGACACCTTCCTCCTTCTTTTCGGCGGTGCTGTCTGTGTTCAGTTCTTCCTTAAATTCCCGGATGCTTTTTCCCATTGCCTTGCCGATCCCGGCGATCCGGCTCGTGCCGAACAGCGCGATCGCGATAATGAGGATCAGAACCAGTTCCGTGCTTCCTATACGCATTTCTTCTCTCCCTGATACCGGAAAATTCACGGTATTTTCAAAATCTTTCTCGGCTGAAAAAGCCGTTAAAAACCAACTAAAACCGTATTAATTATACCCTTTGGGTCCTTCAAAAAATATCAGGGGAATCCCTCTTGTTAGAGAGGGATTCCCCTTTCAATTGCAGGCTTTGCAGCCTGGTCACAGCCCTATTTCCTGCCGGATTTATTACTTGGATAATTACTCGAACGGTTACTGGATCAGTTTCCTGCGGAGCGCATATTCGACCAGTTCCGCGCGCGTCTTGAGGCCGAGTTTGTTCATGATCTTCGCGCGGTAGCTCTCGACCGTTTTTACGGAGATAAACAGTTTTTCACCGATCTCCTTGTTGCCGTAGCCGCGCGCGATCAGGGAGAGCACCTCGAGCTCGCGCTCGCGCAGCGAGAGATATCCGCTTTTTCCCTCCTCGTGGCGGTTTACGAATCCGTCTACAAGGTGCGGAACCATCTCCTTGCTGATATAGTCGCTTCCCGCATAGACGGTGTGGATCGCTTCAACGAGCTCCTCCTCCGGCACGTTTTTGAGAAGATAACCCGAAACGCCGATCTGCACTGTATAGAGCAGATATTCCTTATCCGCGTGCATCGTGAGCATGATGATCTTCACGTCCGGAAAATCCGTATGGATCCTGCCTGCCGTGATCACGCCGCTCTCACCGGGAGGCATGCTGATATCGAGAAGAACGATATCCGGACACAGGCTCTTCACCGCTTCGTATGTCTCCTCGCTGTTTGCCGCCGTTCCCACCACCTCGATATCCGGCTGATGGTTCAATAGCATTTCCAATGCGTTCCTAACAATTGTGTGGTCGTCCGCAAGAACGACCCTTATCATTTTTCCGCTCATTCGGTCTCCCTTTATAGTTACTGTATTGGTACTTCCAGAAAGATGCCGGTTCCACGGCCCGGTTCGGAATGCACCGTCAAAGAAGCTCCCACATCGGCAGCCCAAAAGCGCATTCCGGGCAGCCCCATTCCTTCTCCAAAGATTTCCGGGTTCTCTGTGTCAAAACCCATCCCGCTGTCCAGGATCCGCAGGAACAGAATGTTATCTTCCATAAGAAGTTCTACTTCGATCCGGTCTGTTCCCGAATACTTGCAGGCGTTTGCCGTCGCCTCCTGGCAGATCCTGTAGACGACGTTCTCGATCTCTTCCGCAAACCGGGTGCTGCCTACGTTTTCGTGAAAGGCGATCTCCATCTTGTAGCTCGTTTCCAAAAAGAGGAAATGCTTCCTCAGCGCGGCGCACAGTCCCAGGTCTTCCAGGATCCCCGGCTTCACACTGACCAGGATCGTCCTGAGTTCCTTGAGGATCCGGCTCATATGCCCGTCCACCTCGCGGAGCCCCTGATGCATCTCTTCCATGTTTTTGGCGTACTTAAGCGTCCGAAGCTGCATCTGTACTCCCAGAAGGTCCTGGATCACGCTGTCGTGGATATCCTGCGCGATGCGGTGTCTCTCATTGTGCAGCGCCGCCCGGACCGGCACATCTACCAGTTCGTAGATCGGAAGAGCGCGGAAATCATTTTCCCTTCCTCCCTGGACGATCTCATAGGGATCGGGACGGATCTCCATGCCGCAGATCCCGTCCGCGAGAAGCCCTACCACCTGATCATACCGTTCTTTCGAGACCATCCCCTTTTTGCGCATGGCAAGAAGCAGGACGCCCTCCACATCCCCCTCCGCCCAGAGCGGAAAGGCGGCGAAGCTTCTTAGATCCTCCGCCAGAAGGATCGGAGAATGTACGATCTCATCTTCGTCATATTCCTGCAGCGTGTCCTGAACGACCATGGCGCGCTTATTGCGGTAAATGCCGCCCGCGACTCCCTTTCCCGGTTCCAGGACGATCTTCAGATAGTTTTTATTGCGGTTTCCCGACGCCAGTCGCCACACCAAAAGCGTCCTTCTGTCACGGATCACAGACGCTATGCCTGCAAAATCAAATCCTGTCTTTTTCCGCAGCGTTTGTAGGGCGTCGTGCCAAATACTATAATCCATCAGCGCTCCTGTCAAAACAGTGAACAAACATGTTATACTTATCGTCAGAAAGGAGAAGTCCTCATGTCACTCTGGAAAGAATACCTTGCCAAAAAGCTGGTCTTCGATAATCACCCGGCGCTGAACAGCGAGCTGTGCATGAACCGCATGCAGACGCGAAATCCCTGTACAAGCTGCATGGACGTCTGTCCGGAACACGTTTTTGCAGAGCCGTGTTCACCGGATGCAGAGCCTGACTGGACTGCCTGCATTGGCTGCGGGCTCTGTGTCAGCGCATGTCCGTCCCGCGCGATCGCTCCGGCGCGTCTGTACGCAGAAAAGTTTCTCCTTACCGCTTCCCATCTACTTAACAGTATAACGCATGACATAACCATTACATGCAAAAAGGAAGCCTCTTCCGCTGATATTTACGCCGAGTGTCCCGGATCCGTTCCATGGGAACTCCTCTGTTTCTTTACCCTGCAGGGACGCGTCGTCTTTCTCGTCGACGATTGCGAGACATGCGCAAACGCTTCCTGCAAAAGAATGCTGGATGACAGCATTGCCCGGGTGCATTCATTTTGGAATGGCGATGATCGCAGCTGTTATGATCGCAGCTGTTATGATCGCAGCAGCGATCACTGCAACGGCGACCATCGCAGCGGTGAAGACACGACAGGCGCAGGCCCGGAGGAGCGTGTCATAGTCGCTTCTGATCCTTCCCTGATACCGCCGCGGCGTTACACAAGGCGGGAGGCGATCTCCTTCGCGATGAAAAAAACCGGCCGGACTGCCGCGGTCCTTCTTCCCGATCCCGAAAAGACGGTTCCGGACGGAATGCTATTTAAAAAACTCCTGCTGCACCGGATCAGGCAGATGCGGGATACGGAAGGGGAAAAGAGCCCTCAAACGGCTTTTTTCTGGCAGCTTCCAAGCTTTACAGAGCGCTGCAGCGCCTGCGGGATCTGTACCAGGATATGTCCCGTCGGAGCCATCCTGCGCGCTCCCGGCCCTGAAAACTCCGGCCGCTTCTATATGGCGCTTCTTCCCGAAAAATGCACCGGCTGCGGGCTCTGCTCGGGGATCTGTCCCGAGAGCGGAATAAAAGCTCCGGCCGCGGTACGGGTCGAGGATCCCTCGCGCCCCATCCTGCATGCGGTTGCCGCGGTACCCTGCCCGCGCTGCAAGGAGCCTGTCCCCGCCGGTTCCGGCTCCGCCCTGTGCCCAAGATGCCGCGGAGAACTCGGTATTCACATATAAAAAACGTCTGACTGCTGCTAAAAACCAGTTGCTATAAACCAGTTGCCAAAAACCTGGCTGCCTCGAAGTTCAAGGCAGCCTTTTTTTGTCTGAAATAGTCGTAAAATCTTTTAGGCTTCCCCCGCTCAAGAGATCAACTCTTCCGCTTTCCTGATCTCCCTGAGAACGCTTTCCATTTCGGATACGCTTTCTGATACGCCGGTTTCCGACGCAGCAAAAGCTGCCGGATCCTGCGCCTTTGTCTTTTCGCCGGGCAAAACCTCAGGGATGGCAGTGCCTTTTTTCACTTCCTCGCTCAGATCCGTACTCAGTTTCCTGATCTCGCGAAGGGTCCTGGCCAGAGTCCTCGCCAGTTTTCCCATATCCTCCGGTCCAACCACCACATAGGCGATGAACAGGATCAGTGCCAATTCACCAGGCCCCAGCCCCATACGCTTACCTCTCTGTTTTGACCTCACTCCTGATCGGGGAGCAGTCTGAATAAGATAGCGGATCCTGCCATCACAAATACGATCAGGCCAACGGGAAGGATCCCGACGATCCACTCGACCGCGCTCGGCGCGTAGTTCCAGAACCTGACAAAGACATCCTCTCCCTCCGTGAACGTTCCGACCGCGATCGGGAATGTCCACAGTTTCCCGGCGACAGGAAGTGTCAGCGGGATGGAGTTGAAGGCCGGCAGGAGCAGCATCATGCGCTGGATAAAGATGCCGATGATAACGAGTACGCTCGCCGCGGCAACCAGTTCTTTGCCCAGTCCGCCGCCGACGATGAACAGGATCATCGCGACCAGCGGAAGAAGGATCTCCAGCCAAAACAGCGCCCCGTAAGTGTGGAAGATCAGATGAAGAAGGTGCCGGCTCTCCTGCGTGCCGCTCCATGCGATCGGGATGATCTCAATAAAGGACATCACGATGTAGGCAGCGATCGCAGCTGCGGCGATCCTCGCAAGAAGGCGGATCCCGTCGCTGTTCTCTACGAACGTCTCATGCTTTGCCATAATGACACAGAGCAGGATCGTGAACGAAATTCCGACTGCCAGTGCCTCGGCGCACGCGTTGACCGGGATCAGTGCGCTGTGCCACCACTCGCGGGTATTCTGCGTCGCGAACATAAGGCTCGTGACGATATTCACGAGAAAAGCAGCCGGAAACGCAATGTAGGAGAACTTCCTGCATTTTTCCTCGTTGTCCATTCTGTATCCCCGATCATCCATGTGTTTTTTGGTGTCCGGAAGGATCGTCAGGACCACCGCAACGACACATACGATGACATACAGGGTGAGGATGATCACATCCCAGAACAAAGGTGAACCCACATTTGGTGTGATGATCATATAAAGAGCGTGAAAGGGTTCCCCCAGGTCCTCAAAGATTGCGACGCCCGAGGCGACGACTGACGCCAAAGATCCGATCGCGGCGATCTTTGTAAAAGGCTTGAGCTGCTTGATATCCCACAGATACGCAATAGCAAAGACGAACATTCCGCCCGACGCCATTGCGATAAAGAACTCAAAGCTGCCCATATAAAGGCCCCAGGTAAAGCTGTTGCGCAGATTTGTCACCTGCATCCCCGCGATCAGCTGATAAGCCCACGCCGCGAGTCCTGCGACACACATTGCTGCACCGGCGATCAGGGCAGCCGTTTTTTTACCGGATACTGATAAACTTTTCATCGCTGTCCCTCCTTACGGTATATAGTTCGGTGTCTTGTTCTCCCAGGACTGGTCTGCCCATTCCGCTTCCACGTTTTTGGGCTTGGACGAAGAGATATAGTAGACCTTGGGGTCTGTGCCATATTCTTCCTTGAGCCGGAAGACCTGTTTCGTTCTGACCAGATGGCTCACGTGGGAATTCGGGTCATCCAGGTCGCCGAAAAAGCGGGCCTTGCCGGGGCAGGCGCGTACGCATGCCGGGAGCGTGTGGTAGGTTCCGTCCTCGTTCATGCACTCCACACAGAAAGTGCATTTTTCAACGACGCCGGCAGGGCGGTCCTGCGTATAGACAAGGCGCTTGCCCTCGTCTTTTACGTCGAAGGGATAGCCGTACGCATATCCCGCTTCCGCCTTTGCCTTCTTGGGATCCTTCCAGTTGAACTGGCGGACGCCGTAAGGGCAAGCTGCCATGCATGTGCGGCAGCCTATGCAGCGGTTGTAATCCACCAGGATCGTGCCTTCCTTGCTCCTGTAGGTCGCCCCCGTGGGACAGACGCGTTCGCACGGAGCGTTTTCGCACATCTGGCAGGACACCGGCAGATACTCGATCTTAAAGGTCCCATTGCTGCCAACCGCGGACTGATGATACTCAGAGCCCTGTGTAAAAACTCTGTTCCACCACGTTCCCTCCGGCTGCGCGTGGTGCATCTTGCAGATCACCGCGCAGGTCTGGCAGCCTATGCATTTGTCCAGGTCAATTACCATACAGTAACGCATCAGACTTCACCCGCCTTTCTATAGTCGACCAGGCACTCGTTCCAGGAAGTGTTCGGCGCCCACATCTGTGAGACAAAATAGATCTCGTGGATGGGATTGATCCACATCTTGAGGAGCGTATTGTAAGAAGTTCCGTGAGTATAGCGGCTCCACCAGCCTTCCTCGAAGATGCACATCATGGACTTGATGCCGGGATCGAGTACGGCTTCCGCCAGGAGCCTTCCGCGGTCGTTAAAGACTTCGACCATGTCTCCTGCGGCAATGCCTTTCTGTGCGGCGTCGTCCGGATTGAGATAGACCTTCGGGCTGTCATCCTGCAGCTCGCGCATCATCATGTTGTTGGAGTGCGTCGAGTGGATGCGGTGTATGGAGTTTCTGGTGACATAGTTGAACTTGTACAGTTCGCGGGCCGCCGGGTTCAGTACGTATTCCGTATCCTCGAACGGAGGCTTGTGCACCGGCAGGCACTCTCCAAGCTCAATGAACATATCCTCGTCCTTGTAGAACTCCATGCGGCCGCTCTTTACGAACTGCGCCGTAGTCGCCAGCGGGGTCGGATAACTCTGCGGCGGGAAGGGCATCTTCTCGTGGATCTGCTCCCAGAACGCGATCCTCTTGCGTCCGGGATTCGCGTGCTTGAACTTGACCGGTCCCTTCTTGAGGTCTTCGAGCGTAAGGCCCTGAAGTTCAAAATTACCTTTCTCGAAGGTAAGCTTAATGACTTCTTCGACCACGTCGTTGGGATCCATGTCGCCGTAGTAGTATTTTGCCTTGTCGCCGGGATGGATGCGCTCCGCCAGCTCCCTCAGGATCCACACCTCGTGCTTGCAGTCGTACAGAGGGTCGATGGCGGGATTCATCATCTGGATGTACGGATGGCACGGCGTGGAGACCATCTCCTTCTTCTCGTACCAGGAGACGCCGGGCAGGTTCACATGGGAATACCTGCTGGTCGTGGTGTTTTGGAAATCGAAGTTGACGACCAGTTCCAGCTGTCCGCTCTCCACCTGTTCCCTGAGGATATTGCTCATATTGTGCTGATCGAACGGGTTGCAGCAGTAGATCAGCCATGCCTTGATGCCGTGCTCCGGATACGGGCAGGACATGGTGTCCGTCTTGCCGTTGAGCATATAGCAGAAGGAGAATCCTGCGCTCTTTCTGTCCGGCTCATCCGGCACGCTCCACCACTGTCCGGTGCTGCTGTACTTGAGCTTGTACTGTCCGGCGTACGTGGACATACCGTCGCCCAGATGTCCGTAGTTGCCGGTGAGGGCGCATAACAGAGCCATTGCGCGTCCCTTCAGGTCGCCGTGATACCACTGGTAATTGGAAGCGCCGTACATGATGTGCAGGGGCTTCACAGTAGCGATCTCACGGGCAAGGCGCTCGATCTCTGAAGCGGGCATATCCGACATCTCTTCCACAGCCTCGGGCGTATACTCTGCGAGCATCTCGCGCATCAGCTCGAAAGCAGGCTTGCAGTTCACGGTGCTCCCGTTTTTGAGTGTCACGCGGGTCATTCCCTCGAGACGGGTGGTCAGAGGCAGATCCAGGTGCTCCGGATCCACGGTCATGCACTTATTCGTGCTTTCGTCAAAAACAACATAGGCCTCTCTGTACGCAGGCATATCGGCAGGCGCTTCCAGGCCTTCCACATCCTTCGCCAGGAGTCTCTTGTGCGTATCTTCCCTGATGAGGAGCGGCAGGTCCGTATAGGAGCGGACGAAATCCGCGTCATACAGCCCTTCTTCCACGATGACCCTCGAAAATCCGTTGGCGACTGCCGCGTCGCAGGACGGCTTGATCGAATACCACTCGTCCGACTTGGACGCCGTGGCAGTAAAGCACGGGTCAAAACAGATCACCTTCGCGCCGTTCTCCTTGGCTTCGACCAAAAAGTGCGCGTCCGGGATACGGGTCTGCATCGGGTTGGAGCCGAAAATAAGGATATACCTGGCATCCGGCCAGCAATAGGTATCCAGCTCTTCACTCTGCACGCCAAAGGTGATCGGCGCCGACATGGGCAGATCGCCGTTCATCTCATAGCCGCCCAAAACACTGAAGTGATTGAGGGTCGCCAGCCTGATCAGGGCGCCCTTGCAAACATGTCCGGTACCTGCGACCTGCACTACGACCGCAACGGATTCCGGACCGTAAGTATCGATGATCCTGCGGAGTTCGCTGCCTGTGTGGTCGAGCGCTTCCTCCCAGCTCACATCTTCGTATCCTTCCTTTTCGCCGTGAGGGTTGCCCTCGCCTCTCCAGATCTGGGGGCCCTTCATGCGGTGCGGGCCGTAAATGAGATTGGAGAAGGAAATGCCCTTCAGGCATCCTCTCGGGTTGTGCTCTTCATCAGGATAATCCGAAGCCTGGATGATATCCTTGATCTCCCCGTTATACACACAGGCCTGCTGCCCGCATCCGCCGGTGCAGTTCGGAGCGCATGTCGTCCGCACGTATTTCAATTCACCGGCAAGAGGCTCCCCCGCGGGAGCTGCCTGCGCTGCCAGTTCAATCCCTCCCGCTGCGGCAACAGCTCCCGCCGCTGCCGTCGCCTGGAGAAATTTTCTTCTTGTCAGTTTTAGTTCTTCGCCCATAACTGTCCCCTTCCTTACTATCCCCATCCTTACTTCGCATCCGCGCGCCCATGGTCAGGACATTTCATGGTGCGAACGGACAGATGTTTCTATCTATCATTATAGAAAAAAGCCAAAACACAAAAAATCGGGAAAAACCCTCGTATAAAATCGGGTTTTTCCCCAAACGTCCGTCATTTGCTGCCATTTCACAGCCAAATGACGCAATTTCAGATCAGCCGGCACTGATTCACATGAGTTCCCAGTCCGTGAGGTTCATGCTCCCGCGCCTGTATTCGAAGTGTGACGGCTCCCCTTCCTTTCTTCGGATATACTTTCTGTAAAGCAGATACCTCAGGCAGCTCTCGATCCCGCACCTGCCTGTATCGGACGGACCGGCGTCCCTGACGTCCGCTCCTCTGACGCCCGCTCCCTCCGGCGCCCTTTCTCCGCATTGCCGCTTCAGAAGATCCTCCTCGGCGATACTTCCGAACGCCGGCACCTTTTGGTACACCTCAAGGATCTGTATTGCGTATTGCGCAAGCATCTTATCTATTACCTCTGCTGCCGACGCACAGGATGCGGAAGCGCCATACCCGGGGAGGATGCATCGGACCCGCAGCTGTTTAAAGCGCCGGAGGGTTTCGATCTGAAGCCCCAGAGCATCTATTTTTTCGTCCCAGATCTCGACATCTGGAACATAGTCGCATCCTACCGCGCCGCCCGCAAAGAGGATCCCCTTCTCAGGGATCAGGAGCGCCATTTGTCCTCTGCGGCTTCCCTCCGCGGAGATACATCTCAGAGACTGATCCCCGACCCGGATCACATCCCCGTCTCTGACCTGCGTTGCATTGATCTCTCCCTCACCGGTCTGCGTCCCGTCGCCGGTCTGCGTCCCGTCGCCGGCCTGTGCCCCGTCGCCGGCCTGCGCCCCGCCGGCTTGAGCCCCATTGAGTTCTTCGCCGCAGGCTTGACCTCCACCGAGCTCTTCGCCGCTATCCTCGGGCAGTTCATCTGTATACTGCGGAATGACCATGCTGTAAACGGTCGCCTTCGGCAGCTGTGACCGCAGGGCGTTATAGATATTCCTGTCCGCGATCCCTGTAAAGAAGACTCTGTTCTTCCCTTCCGTGATATCGAAAGCCCGCGAAAGCCTGAGAATACTCCTTAGCATATCGGCGGACCGGGGATCGATCAAAAGCGCCTCTCCCTTCGACGCCACAAAATAGCAGTTCTGCCTGCTTCCCACCTCAGTGACTTTATAAATATCCGGCTCTTCCGTAATCTGTTCCCAAATAAATCTGCTCTTTCCCATCCGGCCTTCTCCATTTCTGCGCGGCTTCACCTGGCCTTTCGCCGGGCTCTCGGTTCGCCGGGCTCTCGGCTCGCCGGGCTCGCGGCTCGCCGTCACATCCTTTCAATCGGGATACTCTCCCACGGTTGGATTATAGCAAACGGAAAGAAAATAAAAATCGGGGAAACACCTGCCTTTTACGGCGGGTATCTCCCCGAAAACCGGGGTGTCACTGGGGACGGTTCTCTATGACACCTTCATTCCTAAAACCGACCTCTGGGGTCATTTTTCCCCCGTCTTTCGCACGTGAAACCGACCTCTGGGGTCGTTTTCGTCTTCTGGTGTGAAACCGACCTCTGGGGTCGTTTTCGCGCCGGATTGTGTGCTATAATATTAATAATTCTACACGTATATCCCTTTACAAGAAAGGCACTTTGTGCGAAGAGGAGTTCCAATGAGATTCTGATGATCATAGTTTAAGTTGACACGAGATTTAAGGCCCGGCAGCGGGCTTCTTTGTGTATGCTTAAATTGGATCATCGCTTTTCGCATCCTCGTTTGCGGTGTACCGTAATAGGATCTGTTTGTGGCGAGTCTGTTTTTGCATATGCAAAGACAGGCTCTTTTTCGATCCGGGCAGAAAGGACTCCCCGATGGCACAGATCAGTGTTACAAATCTTACTTTCGGATATGACGGAAGCTTCGATTATATTTTTGAGAACGTATCTTTTTCCGTGGATACTGACTGGAAACTTGGCTTTATAGGCAGGAACGGAAAAGGAAAGACGACGTTCCTGAACCTGCTGCTCGGAAAATATGAGTATGCCGGAAGTATTTCGACAAATGTCGTATTTGACTATTTCCCCTACAAAACAGCTTCAGAGGACCTCGGTCAAAACACAGAAGATCTTATGGACATGTGGAAGCCCGGCGTCGAGAGCTGGCGCGTTTTGTGTGAACTGCCGCAGCTTTCGCTGGATCCGGAGATCCTATACCGGCCGTTTAGCACACTCAGTTTCGGCGAGCGCACTAAGGTGATGCTTGCGGTGCTGTTCTCGGGTGAAAACGATTTTCTGCTGATCGATGAGCCGACAAACCATCTGGACATGGCATCCAGAGAGATCGTTAAGGGGTATCTCGCCGGAAAGAAAGGCTTTATCCTTGTATCCCACGACAGGGATCTTCTGGATGCCTGCATCGACCATGTGCTTGTTCTCAACCGCGCCACCATTGAAGTGCAGAAGGGG
>CACXMK010000031.1 GCA_902768735.1 uncultured Lachnospiraceae bacterium
ATTTCTTTTAAGTTGTCATATATGTGATTGTAATGGTCTTTCGGACGCCTGGCTGGCAGGTCATCCGTGCGGCTGTCTTAAGAGCCGCAACTCTGATATAATATATCAGGCCGTTTTAATTGTCAAGCACTAATTTGATTTTTTTCGCTGCCCTGCAGCCTGTGTAATCATTTCATGTTTTCCTTTTCACGCGGCAAGTGCTATACTAACACTCCTCAAATCCCTTTGCAAGCCCTTTTTTGACAAAAAAATGTACTTGAATCGATACATTTCCACGTTCAGACAAAGACATACAGGCGGAGTCTTTCAAACGCCTCTCTCACTCTTGAAAGCGGCAGCGCGAGGTTCATGCGTATATGCGTTTCCCCGTGGAACGGTCTTCCGTCCTGCACGGCCACTCCGACTTTCCAGCATGCATTCAGGATCTCGTCCATTGTCTTTCCGCTCGTTTGGCAGTATCCCGCACAATCGATAAACAGCATATAAGTGCCTTCCGGTCTGCTGACATCAACACCGGGAAAATGCTCCTGTATGTACAAACAGGCATAGTCGATGTTTTGGCCCAATACCTCGCGCAGTTCTAAGAGCCATTCCTCTCCTTCCGGTGTATATGCGCCAAGAAGCGCGTACATGGAGAGCAGGTTTACATTATTGTAATGGGAAAGCGAACTCTCTTTGCGTACTCTCTGCCTGATATACGGGTCATAGATGATATGATAAGACCCCGGCAGTCCCGCCAGATTAAAGGTCTTTGACGGCGCGTAGAGCGCAACAGTCCTGTTCCCGGCATCCTCTGATACAGATTGCGTCGGGATATGGCAATGGTCACCGAGAATGATATCTGACCAGATCTCATCGGAAATAATATGGACATCATACTTTCGGCAAAGCTCTGTAAAGCCAAGTATCTCTTCCTTCGTCCAGACTCTCCCGCAGGGATTGTGCGGCGAACAAAAGATCGCCGCATGGATGCGGTTCGTCCTGATCTTTTCCTCCATATCCGCCAGGTCCATCCTCCAAACGCCATCTTCTTTATAGAGAGGAGAATGAACGATCCGGTAGCCGCAGTTTGTAAGACTACCGGTGAATCCGATATATGTCGGCGAGTGAAGGAGCACACTGTCTCCTCTGGAACAGAAAACGCCCAACGCGGACAGAACACCGCCAAGGACGCCGTTCTCATAGCCGATCATTTCCGTGGACAGATCAGTCACTCCGTTTCTTCTTGCCTGCCACCACCTGATCTTCTCAAAATATTCCTCTCTGAGTTCAAAATAGCCATAGGCCGTGTGCTGTACTCTCTCTGTGATCGCTTTAGGAATCGTGGGGCACGCGGGGAAATTCATATCCGCTACCCACATAGGAATACAGTCAAATCCCTCACCCGGACCGCGCGGTGTAAAAGAAGGATTCCCTTTTCCAAGGGAATCCACAGCGATCGCGTCCATTCCGCGCCTGTCCATGATCGTCTCAAAGTCGTATTTCATGTAGTATGCCTCTCTTGTTTTTCTGTTTTTTTGAATGACCGGTACAGTCAGTGCCAATTTTCTCTCATAAACCTGTGGCTTAATACCCCAGCTCCTCTGAATCCATCCACATGGTGAAAGGGCCATAGTTTGTCAGGTGCACCTTCATCAACGCGCCGAAACTGCCGGTCTGCGGGCGCTTTCCGGTCAGTTCTTCACACTTGTCGATGATGTGTTCGTAGATCTCTTCCGCGTGCTGCGGAGAGCCCGCTTTCACAAAGGACGGTCTGTTCCCCTTGCGGCAGTCCGCATACAAGGTGAACTGCGACACGAGCAGTATCTCGCCATTCACAGACGCCAGGTTCAGGTTAGTCTTTCCGTTCTCGTCCTCGAAAATGCGAAGTTTCAGCATTTTCTCGATCATTCGGTCCGCTGTCTCTTTCGTATCTTTTTCGCAGATACCGGCAAAGACCAGATATCCTTTACCGATCCTGCCGACGATCTGATTTTCTATCTCAACTTCCGCGTGTTCCACGCACTGGATCACCAATCGCATACTTGTCATTCCTCCGTTAGCATGTTCCTGATCAAAGCCTGCTTTTTACAGTATAACACTATGGTTCGAATCAATAAAACGATTAATTTTTTCTACCGGATTATTGTAAATCATTGCAACGAAAAAGACTCCGGCCGTCGCCGAAGCCTTTTTCCGCCTTCAACTTTGTGATTTCTCACTCTATAACAACCAACCGTGTGCCGGTAGGAATGTTAGTGTAGATCCAGCGTGCGTGGTCCAGGGGAAGCCTGATACAACCCTGTGAAATGTTCATTCCAAGTCTGTCATCTATCACTTCCGCGTATTCGGGGTTATCTGAGCCCCACTTTTCATAAAGAATCGTATGGAGCATAAATCCCGCTGTAGTCCAGTAAACATAAGCGCATCTGCATTTCGTAAAGTCTTTCCAGCCATAGTTCGTGGCTTCTTTGTAGCAGAGTTTGAACTGTCCGGTAGGTGTTCTGTGCCCCGGCGCTCCACAGGCGAGCTCCCAGTCGCCCTTGATCCTCTTCCATTCGCCCTTGCATCCCTTATAGATATAAAGGCTGTAGGTGTCAAGATTTGCAAGCACAAGGTACTTCGTATCGCTTCCGTATCCCTGCACGAGTCTGTCCATCTCATTGTTGGTCTTGATCACGCCTACACCTTCAGAGGATATGATCTTGCCATCGATCTCGGTGTTGACTGCGACGGTGCCGTTCTTATAAGTATAGAAATGATTTCCCAGGTCCGAGACCTTCCAGCCTTCAGTGTTTGCAAGCGAGCCGTCTTTTTCGAAGAAGAAATATCTATTACCGATCTTATAGCAATGAGGGCCGCTGAACATCACGCCGTCCTTGCGGAAGTAATACTTCTTGTCTTTGATCTTTCTCCAGCCTGTAACCATCTCTCCGGTTTCCTCATCGAGGAAGAACCATCTTGTTCCAAGACGCTTCCAGCCGGTCTTCATGTATCCTTCTTTTTCATCAAAGTAATACCACTTCTTGCTGATATGCTTCCATCCGGTTTTCATCTCACCGGAAGCGACAAAAAAGTATTTCTTTCCTTTGATCGTGACTACGCCGGTCTGCATCACTCCCTTGCTGTTGAAGTAATACTTCTTGCCGTCGATCTTGGCCCAGCCGGTCTTATTTCCTTTTTTGGTCACGTAGTACCATTTTTTGTTCTTTTTGACCCATCCGAGCTTGACTGCTTTTTTTGTCGAAGCAGCTTTTTTGGTGGTCGTAGAGCTGCTGACAGTGATATGATCCCCTTCACGGACCTGCTGCGAAGCAAAGCCATAAGATGTTGCCGTCTGAGCAGCATTGACATTTACCGCAGACAAAGAAGACACACTAAGTGTTGCCGCGAGTAACATTGCAAAAACACGTACGCGTTTCATAAAATACTCTCCTTATAAAATTGGTGCTTGGGTTGACGCTGCACGCGATAATATAAGGAGTGAATGAAAACTTACGCATTGCTCGCAAATATTATCACAAAGTTGTTTGGCAAATCTTATGTTACAACAACTCGTTAATATTTGCAAGTATAAATTTAATATTTGTGTAATATTTAATAAATTATATTTAATTTTTTGTTTTATATCGTTATTATTTAGAAACAAAAGAGCCATTCCCCTCCCGGTTCATGGCTCTCATAATCATTTCTGTCTTTAAAGCTTCCTATTCCTGCTCCGCAATACTCTGTTTGCTTTTTACTTTAGCTCCGCAGAAAAATACGGAACTACAAGATGCGTACCGGGAGCCACCTCCGGATAGGAACTGCCGTCAAATTCGAGATTATTGATCCTGCAAAGTTCCTCTACATAATCAAATTGTGTCTTATAGTGATCCCTGTCATCATATCTGAGTACAATATCCAAAAGGTTTTCCTGATAGGCGACCGTGATCGTATCGTAGTACTTATAAGCTTCCGGAACCTTTCTGCTCTGCGCCTTGGAGGCGATCCCGCCGATTCCAAGCACCAGGACCATTACTGCCGCCAGGATTACTGCCTGAAAAGCTTTTCTCCTTAATTCCGCAGCCCTTGCCGCTTTTCTTCTTTTCTGCTGCATTCTGCGGTTTCTGTTTGCAGAAGCATTGGCCTGTACCTTTCTGTTATCTTTCCTGTCTGAAAGCTTATGTACCGGAGTTGTTCTGCTCGAAACGGCGCCTGAAGCAGCCCTTCTGTTAAAATCATAGACGACGCAGCCCGAAGAACGGTCAGGTGTGTATTCTTCTGCCGCATATCTTACTCTCACTGTATTTCCCTGCACACAAGTCAGTACGTCGATCCCTTCATATACTCTGTTCATTGTGATCCCTCCGTCCTTTGCTATTGCGAACTTATGTTTGCAGTTCTTATTCTATCGAACATTCATTCGTTTGTCAACAAAAATCGAACATTTATTCTGAATATACGTTTGCTTTTTGTAAGAACAGAGGATATAATAAAAACAGAAAGATCCGGATGATCAAACAATTAATTACATCATATACAGGAGGTCATATCTTATGTCTGCTAAAGTATCCAAAAAGCAGCAGGAAATACTCGATTACCTCAAGGACGAGATCCTCACGAGAGGATATCCTCCGACAGTCCGTGAGATCTGCGAGAAGGTCGGACTCAGGTCTACCTCTTCCGTACACTCCCATCTGTCAACACTTGAGCGCAACGGCTATATCAGGAGGGATCCCACCAAGCCCAGGGCGATTGAGATCTGTGATGACAGTTTCCAGATGGTCCGAACAGAAATGTCCTCTCTCCCCGTTGTCGGTAATGTTGCTGCCGGTCAGCCTATCCTGGCGCAGGAGAACATCGAGAGCTATTTCCCGGTTCCTGCGGAGATCGTTCCTTCCGGCGATTCTTTCGCTCTGAGAATCCGTGGCGAGTCCATGATCAACGCAGGCATTTTTGACGGAGACCTGATCTTTGTCAACTCCTGCCAGACAGCAAGGAACGGTGAGATCGTTGTTGCTTTAGTGGAAGACAGTGCTACTGTCAAGACTTTCTATAAAGAAGACGGTCACATACGGCTGCAGCCTGAGAACGACACGATGGATCCGATCATTGTCGACAACTGTGTTATCCTCGGAAAGGTATTCGGCGTCTTCAGGCTGATGCATTAATGAGAACAGCATGATAAATACTGATTTAAAAAAGATATGAAAACGACACAAAAAGGACATAGAAAAAGCCGGCTTTAAAGCCGGCCTTTTTTATGTCTTATTTATAGTTTTTACAGCTGGTCAGGATCCACCTGTTTGCCGTCTCTCCAGATCCTCTCCAGATCGTAAAGAAGGCGGTCTTCCTGTCCGAAAATATGGACGATCACATCACCGAAATCAAGAAGGATCCAGCTCGCGTTGTCGTATCCTTCGACCTGTTTGAGTACAGCGCCGGCTTTTTCCATCTTCTCGCTGACTTCATCCGACAGGGCCTGGATCTGGGGACGGTTCGTTCCGTTCGCGATGATAAAGTAATCGGCAAGAACGGATACATCGCTGATGTCGATCACACGGATATCCTTAGCTTTCTTCTCTTCAAGCGCTGCGATCGCAATACGCGCAAATTCTCCGGATCTCTCTTTTCCGGATGCTGCATTTTCCGAACTCTCATTGGTACCAGGCATCTTATTCATAGGATTTCCTCTCTTCAACGTGTTTTTTGTAATACTCGTAGGTTTTCTGTGTCATGGGATCCACCTCAGAACGAGTTGTTCCGAGGTAGCTGAGCGTGTCTTTCAGGATCTGAAGGACGCAGTCATCAATATTCTCATAGGCGAGCTTTCTGACAAGCGGCAGATTCGGCGCCGCATCCCTGCACGGTTCGATATAGTCCGACACGAATATGATCTTTTCAAGAAGGCTCATTCCGGGTCTTCCTGTCGTGTGATACCGGATCGCATTCAGGATGTCCTTATCTGTGACGGCAAACTTCTCAGTCGCCAGAACAGCACCCGCTTTAGAATGGAGAAGCGCAGTGCTCTGTTTTTCCATATCAGAGATCGGCACTTCTGATTTCATACATACCTTGAGCATCTTGCTCAGGTTCATGCATTTGGCGCAGTCGTGAAGAAGTCCCGCTGTCTCCGCCTGATTGAGATCAACCCCGTACCGCATCGCAAGATTCGTAGCTGTACAGGCGACATTCAGCGTATGGACGAACCTGCCGTACGCAAGGTCCGCTTCCAGTTCCCTTATAAGGTTGATGCGATCCTTTTTGTTCAAGTGTCCGCTCCTTTACTACTGTAGATCCCGTTATCTATTATATAACTTTCCAGAGGATCCGGCACCAGGTAATGGATCGATTTTCCTTCTCCTACTCTCCTGCGGATGTCCGTCGATGAGATCCCGATATTCGGGATGTTCACGGGAAGGATCTTCGCCCCGAAAGTCCTCTCCAACGAAGCCGTTTCCTGTGCCAGCTTTTCAGGATCGATCTGGTCCTCACGCACGGCTGCAAGGATTGTACAGGCGCGGAAGATCCTCGCCGGTTCTCTCCAGGTGCTCATTGAGCACACGGTATCCGCTCCAACAATAAAGAAAAGATCCGCATCAGGGTGATCCCGTCCGATCTCTTCAAGGGTCTCATATGTATAAGTATTCCCCGGTCTGTTCACTTCAATGTCGGAGACAGAAAAAGGAGCGTAACCTGCCGCCGCGATCCTTGTCATTTCCAGTCTCTCCTTTGCCGAGAGCACCTTCTGTTTGCGGTGGTCTTTGAAATAGGAATGGCCGGATGGTATCAGCAGAACTCTGTCAAGGCTGTACTGGTCCCTTGCCTGCTCCGCGATGATCAGATGTCCCATGTGGATAGGATCAAAGGTCCCGCCGAGGATCCCGATCCTTTCTTTAGAGCTTTTCATACTGAACCTGCTTTCTCCCTGTGTAAGTTGTCTTTTCCGAGCTCAGGATTCCGACAGTCCCGGTCATCATTCGGGAAGAATGATCTTACGATTCTCCTTAAACGGCTTGTAAAGCACGAATTTTCTGCCGATCACCAGAACGACCTGGGAACGTGTCCTTCCCGCAAGCGTTTCCGCCGCCTCACGGGGAGTTACCGGCGCCATCTTCATCACGGCGCCTTTCAGAAGCTCTCTTGTATTAAAAGCTTCTTCCGTGGAGACCACCGTTTCCGGGGTCACTCCGTTCTTACCGACCGAAACCACGGGATCGAGCGTGTTGGAAAGCCCGATCAGATAAGATCTCTGTTTACTGGTCAACATAGTGTCTCCTTAATCTATATCACGAATTCATATCACGAATCCATATCACGATTTAATCATAAAACTCAAAGCGGTGGCCGTACAGCCTTACGGTATCCCCTTCTTTGCATCCAAGGTCCCTGAGCCGGTCAATGATCTTGTTTTCCGCAAGGAATTTCTGGAAGAACATGAATCCCTTTTCTGTCTCGAGATTGGTATAACCGAGCATTCTCTCGATCTTAGGGCCTTCGATCACATACTCCTTCGCTTTCGCGTCGTAGGTGACCGTAAAAGGTTCGGATGCATCGAGCACGAGCATCTCCTCCGGATCATATTCCTGCTCGAACACCTTTGTCTCCGCAGGCATCTGTGCCAAAAGACCGCTCACATGATACATGAGCTCTTTTACCCCTTTGCCTGTTACCGCGCTGATCGGGAATACTTCTGTGCCGGTCTCAGCGCAGTATTCACGGATCCGGTCGAGCGCATCAGTGCCTTCTTCAAGAAGATCGCATTTATTTGCTGCGATGACCTGCTTTTTATTTCCGATCTCTGACTCGTATGCTGACAGTTCCCTATTGATCGCCTTGATATCTTCCACGGGATCACGTCCCTCCGAACCTGCCGCATCCACGACATGGATCAGGAGTTTCGTGCGTTCGATATGGGCCAGGAACTCGTGACCGAGTCCTGCTCCATCCGCCGCCCCTTCGATCAGGCCCGGAATATCCGCGATCACAAATCCGGGTGCTCCATCCAGATCGACCACACCCAGGATCGGATTCAAGGTGGTGAAATGATAATTTGCGACCTTAGGCTTAGCGTTGCTGACAACAGAAATAAGCGTAGATTTCCCGACGTTAGGGAAACCCACGAGGCCAACATCAGCAATGACTTTCAGTTCAAGCATAAGCTCAAGTGTCCTGGAAGGCTGTCCCGGCTGGGCGTATTTGGGCGCCTGCATAGTGGAAGTCGCGTAGTGCATATTTCCATTGCCGCCTTTTCCGCCTTTTAAGATCACATAGCGTCTGAGACCGCCGGACATATCCGCGATCACCTTGCCGCTTGATGCCTCTCTTATTACCGTTCCTTCCGGAACTTTTATGATCAGATCCTCTCCCGACTTCCCCGTGCATCTCTTTTTTTTGCCGGGTTCTCCGTGCTCCGCCTGGTATTTGCGGACATGGCGGAAATCAACAAGCGTATTAAGGCCTTCATCCACTTCGAAGATGACATCTCCGCCATCTCCGCCGTCTCCACCGTCAGGGCCGCCGGCAGGTACGTATTTTTCTCTTCTGAACGATACGTGTCCGTCTCCGCCCTTGCCGCTGCTGACAACGATTTTTGCTTTATCAATGAACATATCTGTCCTCTTATGGAAGCTTATAGTATAAGCTTATTAGCGCAAAGGACTTCAGACAGTGCCAAAGCGCCTGCCTGAAGTCCTCACATTACACGGTATTTCCTGCAGTGATCACTGCTCTGCCGCTACGGGATGAACAGAAGCTCTCTTCTTGTCCTTACCTACGCGCTCATAGCGAAGGATCCCGTCTGTCAGCGCGTAAAGAGTGTCATCTCCGCCGATGCCAACGTTAAGGCCGGGGTGGATGCTGGTGCCGCGCTGTCTGTAAAGGATGTTGCCGGCTTTGACAAACTGTCCGTCGGCTTTCTTGGCGCCAAGTCTCTTGGCGTTGGAATCACGGCCGTTCTTGGTGGATCCCATTCCCTTTTTATGGGCAAAGAACTGAAGGTTCAAATTCAACATGACTATACCTCCTCGATTTCGAATTTCAAATATCTCTCACCGTATTCCCCACGGATCCATGTAAGACCGTGTATCATGGAATCAATGAGAAGTGACGCTTCATGGGTCGGAATACTGCGGAAGACGCATGTGATCAAGCCGCCTTCCTCTCTGTCATAATCACAACCTATATCTTCGTGAAGAAGATCCTGCAGACAACCAACGGTGTTGATGACAATTGCGGAAACTCCGGCACAGACTACATCTCCCTGAGGTCTCAAAAACCTTCTGATCCCGAGTTTTAAGGATTTACTGTCCGGTGAATACTCCGCGTGTCCGCTGCAGATAAAAGACTTATACGCCCCGTTCTGCTTTGTGATTATAACGCTGATCATTGGTATCTTTGCTGATCCCGAAATATCAGCCGTTGATCTTGTCGATCTTTACGCGGGTATAGAGCTGTCTGTGACCGTTCTTCTTGTGATAGCCGGTCTTTCTCTTGTAGTGATATACTACGACCTTCTTGCCCTTGCCCTGATCCATGACAGTGCCCGTGACAGTTGCGTCCGCCACATCTGCGCCGACCTTCATGGTCTCGCCGCCGATGCAGATCACCTTGTCAAAAGTGACTTCCGTTCCGCTCTCGCCTTCGATCTTTTCGATATCGATGATATCTCCCTCGGAAACTTTGTACTGCTTGCCACCTGTTGCGATAATTGCGTACATTCTGGTACCTCCTTCTTAAAAAAACTCGCTGCATAAAAAGCCTCATCATGCGGCATACTCAATAAAAATAGCAGAAAGGAGAACCTCTGTCAAGAAGTTTCTCCTCTCTGTATCATTCTTTTTATGTGTTTCTTTTTGTGTGTTTCTTTTTGTGATTCTTTTAAGACTCTTTTTTTTGTCTCCGCGCGAGTTCTTCCGTCACATCTTCCCAAGTGATCCCCTTCTGCGCCATAACGACCATCAGGTGATACAGGTAATCCGAGATCTCGTAGACGATCTCATTGGGGTTGGGATTCTTCGCTGCAATGATGATCTCCGTTCCCTCTTCCCCGAGCTTCTTGAGCATCTTGTCGATCCCTTTGTCAAAGAGATAATTGGTGTAAGATCCCTTTTTCGGATGCTCCCTGCGGTCAATGATCGTCTGATAATCCTTGAGGAGTACTTTCTGGGGATTGAAAGACTCCTTGCCCTCTTCTTTAAGGACTTCGTTAAAGAAGCAGGAATGACTCCCCGTATGGCAGGCCGCCCCGATCTGCTCCACCCTGGCAAGAAGCGTATCCATATCGCAATCCGCCGTCAGCGAATGCACGTACTGGAAGTGGCCGCTGGTCAGTCCTTTGACCCAGATCTCGCTGCGGCTCCTTGACCAGTATGTCATCCTTCCTGTAGCAACTGTCATGTTGTATGCTTCTTCGTTCATATAAGCGACCATAAGGACCTGATCCGTGGCTTCTTCCTGTACTACGACAGGAAGAAGCCCGTCAGGGCCAAGCTTAAACTCCTCCCAGCGATAGGATGCGGTGCGGGTCTTCACATTGATGCCCGAAGCCACAAGCTTCTCCCTGACATGACCGAGTTTTCCGATCCTGCGATTTACGCCGTTTCCGGTGACACCATGGATCCACTCCTTTGCGAGGTGTTCTTTTACGCAGCTCTTTTCGCTGATCTCAAAGATCACCGGAAGATCCGTGCGAATCCGGGCGAACTCCCCGAACCGCTCGCCGCCGACATAGATCAGACACGAAATATTCCCGGCGAGGACCTGCTCATTTTCTTCGATCTGGCTCTCGGAGGAAAAGCAGGCTGCTATTTTGTCAGCGCCGAATTTATCCGCAACTTCCGCGGCGATCCTTACGTTCCCTTCTTTGGAGAGATTCAGGCACGCCATGGCGCAGCCGGCGTAAAGGTATTTCTTTACGTCTTCCATTCTCTTTATATGTCCTGCCGCCAGCACAGGGATACGGACCTTTCCGCAGATCTCTCTAATGAGATCGTTGTGGGCTTCCTGTTCGCTGTCCGTGTCAGCCAGGTCAAAGATCAAAAGCGCGTCCGTAAATCCATTGTCATACTCTGCCGCCAGCGCGACGGGATCTCCGCTTACTGTCTCAAGATCCTTAAGGCTCTTTACGGCAGTGCACTCATATAAATATATGCTGGGAACCAGCTTTTTGAACTGTGTATCCATTCCGTTCCTCGATTATTTGTCACATGATCAAAGTGTTGATCAAAGTGTTCCTTTGGTGCTAAGCACATCCGTGATCCGTTCTTCTTTCTGCGTCGCCATATCCAGTGCCTTGGAAAAGCATTTGAACATTCCCTCAATAATGTGGTGCGCGTTCGTCCCGGAGAGGATCTTAAAATGCAGGTTCATCGCAGCGCTGTAGGATACGGCGTAGAAAAACTCTCTGACAAGCTCTGTGTCGAAGTCTCCGACTCTCGGCGTGCCAAACGGCTCTCCTTCCATGACAAAATAGGGCCTGCCGCCGAGATCTACAGCGCACAGGATCAGCGCTTCATCCATCGGGAGAATAAAGAACCCATATCTTTTGATCCCCTTCTTGTCGCCTACAGCTTCCTTGATCGCCTGTCCGAGGACAATGCCGGTATCTTCCACCGTGTGATGTCCGTCTACGTAAAGATCGCCATTTGCCATAAGCTCCATATCAAAGAGACCATGCCTCGTAAAGGCGTCCATCATATGGTCAAAGAAGCCGATCCCTGTGTGGATCATCGCTTTTCCGCTTCCGTCAAGGCATAACCCCAGACTTATGTCTGTCTCGCCGGTCTTCCTGTCAACTTGAGCGGTCCTTTTCGAGGTGTTTTCTTTTGCATTTTTCATTATATTAACCCTCCGTTTCAAAACGCACAGCAATGGAGTTGGCGTGCGCTGTCAGTCCCTCGCTCTTTGCAAATAGCTCGATATCTTCATGGACAGCCCGGAGCGCCTCTTTGGAATAAGAGATAATGCTGCTTTTCTTTACAAAGTCATCTACGCCGAGAGGCGAGAAAAACCTTGCCGTTCCATTGGTCGGAAGAATGTGGTTGGGCCCTGCAAAATAATCGCCCAGCGGCTCTGAGGAATAGCTTCCAAGAAAGATCGCGCCGGCGTTTTTGATCCTCGTCATGACAGAAAACGGATCGGCCGTAATGATCTCGAGATGTTCGGAAGCGATCGTATTGGCCGCGTCGACCAGATCATCCATCGTCTCTCCCACGAAAATGTAGCCGTAATCCTCCAGCGACTTAGAGATGATCTCGCGTCTTGAAAGTGTCTTTAAAAATCCGTTGACTTCCGCTGAGACCGCTTCTGCCAGGTTCCTGTCCGTTGTCAGAAGGATCGCGCTGGCCATGGGGTCATGCTCCGCCTGAGAGAGAAGATCCGCTGCGACAAAACGGGGATTCGCCGTTTCGTCCGCGATCACAAGGATCTCGCTCGGTCCTGCCACGGAATCGATCCCTGTTACGCCGAAGCATGCCTTTTTGGCGAGCGCCACGAAAATGTTCCCGGGTCCGGTGATCTTATCCACTTTCGGCACTGTTTCGGTTCCGTAAGCCATCGCCGCGATCGCCTGTGCACCGCCCGCCTTATAGATCTCATCAGCACCGGCAAGATCCGCCGCCACAATTGTCCCCGCTGCCGCCTTACCATCGGGACCGGGCGGTGTACACATAACGATCTTTTCGACACCCGCCACCTTCGCGGGAACAATATTCATAAGGACACTGGAGGGATAGACAGCGCGGCCGCCCGGAACATAGCAGCCTGAGACTGCGATAGGCGTAATCTTCTGTCCAAGGATCACTCCGTCGTCCCTTGTTGTGATCCAGCTGTTTTTCTTCTGCTTCTCATGGTAAACGCGAATGTTTTCCGCTGCTTTTTTCATTACTTCGACAAGGGCCGGATCGAGTGCCGCATAAGCCTCCCGGATCTCTTCACCGGAAACGCGCAGTGTTTTGGACGTCAGGTCGCAGCGGTCAAATTTCTTTTCGTACGCGATCAGCGCCGCATCGCCATTTTCCCTGACGTCAGCGATGATCTCCTGTACTGTCTTTTCATATTCCCCGTACCCGGAGGCGCCTCTTCCGATCAGTTTCTCCAGCGCCTGTGCTTTTGCCGATTCCTCTAAGTTCACTATTCTCATCTGTCTGCTCCAATGCCTTTATAAGTCCAAATCTTAACAGAAGCGATCGTTTTTTCCGTGTCACTCCAGGCAGTCCCTGACATTCCTTATGATCTCGCGCACCCTCCGTGTCTTCATCTGCATCGACACCTGATTGACGATCATTCTGGCGGAAATGCCGCATACTTCTTCGAGAACCATCAACCCGTTTTCCTTTAGTGTGGAACCTGTCTCCACGATATCCACGATCACGTCGCCGAGATCAACGATCGGCCCCAGTTCCACGGATCCGTTAAGCTTGATGATATCCACTGTCTGGTGTTTTCTGTTAAAGAAGTACTCTCTGGCAATATTGGGATATTTCGTGGTCACACGGATCATTTCGTGGTGCTGCAAAAGCTCCCTTGCTTTTTCCGGTCCGCATACGCACATCCTGCATTTGCCGAATCCAAGATCGAGGACTTCATAGACCCTTCGGTTCTCTTCCAGGATGATGTCGGAGCCGACAACGCCGATATCCGCCGCGCCGTATTCCACATAGGTAGGAACGTCCGGACCCTTTGCCAGGAAAAATCTGAGTTTCTGCTCTTCATTCGTAAAGATCAGCTTTCGTGAGCCCTTTTCATTCATTTCCTCGCAGTAGTATCCCGCTTTCCCGAGAAGCTCCATTGTCCTGTTTGCAAGGCGTCCTTTTGTCAGGGCGATCGTAATATAATCGTTCACGCTGTCCTCCGTTTCCTGTTAACTGCCAATGCCCGTCCCAGGCAGCAGAACCGTCCTGAAACCTGCCAGACGGCTCATACGCGCCTCTTTGAGTGCTGCGGCGTAATTTCCCTCATGATAATAAATCTTATGGATTTCGGGCTCCTGGACGTCTATAAGGTGCTGCCTTTCCATCGCTTCCATGAGCGGATCGATCGGGATCATGCACCCGATCGCCGGCGCTTTTTTGCCAAAATATCCCAGCAGCTGGTCGTACCGTCCGCCGGAAGCGATCGGCTCACCGGTGCCGTACGTAAATCCCTTAAAGATAATGCCTGTATAATAATGGTACTTGCTAAGCAGCGAGAGATCAAAGCTTATATATTCTGAAAAGCCGTAAGCGTCAACGACGTTCCATACGTCTATGAGCCTTTGCATCGCTTTCTTCGCGCGCTCATTCGGCGCTGTCATAAGAGCTGCTTCCAGTTCGGCGGGAGTCTCCATGAAATCCCTGATCTGAAGGAAAAGGTCTCTTTGTGAACGATCATATCCTTCGCTCTTTAAAAGATCCTCCGCAGCGAAATAGTTCTTACCCGAGATCTCATCCCGCAGCATCATTTCTGTTTCGCCGTCCATTGAGAGATGCTCACAGAGCCCTTTAAAATATTCGACGTTTCCCACGCTGATCTGAAACTCTGATAGTCCGGCCGCAAGAAGGCACTCGATCAGCATCGAGATCATCTCCCCGTCCGCCTGCGGACCGCCGTCGTTCATCAGCTCGGCGCCCATCTGCGTTGTCTCCTTGCGTCTTCCCTGGAGATTTGTAGTGTTGCTGAAAGTGCTTCCCTGGTAGCAGAAGCGCAGGGGCTCCTTTTCTTCCATAAAGTATTTGGCGACACATCTGGCTACAGCAGGCGTGAAGTCTGGACGCAGAACGAGCGTATCTCCCTCTTTGTCAAAAAACTTAAAGAGCTCTCTTGACGGCGTTGTTCCGATCTCGTTGGAAAACACGTCAAAATACTCAAAAGAGGGCGTCTGAAGATCTTTGTAGCCGTAGAGGCGGATCTGTTCCATGATCTTGTTGATCGTCTGCTGTTTGGCGGTATTCTCTCTTCCGTAGGAATCCCTGACGCCTTCGGGCGTGTGCAGAAGATCCTGTGCTTTTCTGTTGCTGTGATTCATGCGTTCCCCCTCGCTTTATCGTATTACAGCGCTAATCCGTTAGCATGTAAAATCAATGGAAGTATACAGTAATCCGCATCGCGTGTCAAATCTCATCCCCGGCTTTCATGTCTCTTTTCCAGTCCGGATCACTGTCCCTTTCCGCCAGGTCTCTGTTAAGCATTTCCAGGTATGGAACGAGAATTCCGTGCTTTTGAGGAAGCACCCAGTTCATATCCAGTTCGTCCATCCTGAAACTCTTACGTCCTCCCGCCTGCGCGCGCTCCCAGAACGGCAGGAAATGCCGGAAGGGAAGATAATAATAAAACCCTTCATCCGTGTAGCTGATGAGAAAAAAAGCAATGCCGTCCTGTTCCTCGAAAGCTCTCATGAATTCCACCTGATGCGGATGGATGTTCTGAAGCGCGAAAGTCTTCTGTCTGCATTCCTTGGCGTCAAAACAGACAGGGATCCCCTGTATCACGCCTATATAGTCAACGGTACTCTTCTGGTCAAAGTAGGCGAGCGTGATATGCCGGCTCTCGCAATCGATCTTCATAGGAGTGATCGGCGTCGGGACTTTCTGGATGAGCGCCAGCTTCTGGTCTTTGTATTTTTCATTTGTGCGGTTGATCTCATCCTCGAAGAGCGAGCCTCTCAGGCCCCGCGACTTCCATGCAGCCATAATGGACTTCTCCTGTATTCGGATTACATAGCGGTTTATTTCTTTCCGGTGATCTCCCTGTAGAGAGCAGGGGGATCACAGACAATGACTCTATGCGAGAGGCGCTCAAAGCTGCCCGTCATTTCAGGAAACTCGATCCTGCAGCACCAAAGCATCTGACCTCGAAGCCCGTACTCTCTGCGGATCTTCTCGTTAATTGCAAGGTCTCCGTACTTCGGATCACCGAGTATCGGATGCCCGGCCGATGCCAGATGACTTCGGATCTGATGTGTTTTACCGGTGATCAGCTCAAGTTCCAGCAGGGAATACTTTTTCCCTGTGATCAGCGGTCTGTACGTCGTGCTGGTCCAGTTAGAGACGCCAGGCAGCCCGTCCGGGAGCACTCCGCCCTCATTTCCTCCTGTATCCACAGTTCTTTGGAAATTGACCAAATTGGTCACGCCGTCTTTTTGGAGATATCCCTCTATGCTTCCGCCTTCTTTGACCGTTCCCAGGACAGCAGCCTGATAGAATTTGCGGAGCGATCTGTCCCTGAGAAGCTTTCCGGTCTCTCTCGCACCTGACAGCGTCTTGGCGCAGAGCAGGATCCCTCCCGTATTTCTGTCAAGGCGGTTGCAGATCGAAGGGCGGAATTCACGGAGCTGTTCTGCGCTTATCTCTCCCTTTTCAAGCAGGTATCCCACGAACCATTCGTTCATAGACCTGTCAGTGTCGGAGGCTTTCTGGGACAAAACACCGACCGGCTTTTTGACAGCAAGCAGGTCCGCATCTTCATAGAGTATACCGTCTGAACCGACCCTGCTCCTGAACTGTCTGTAAGCCCTTTCATACTCCAGCAGGGCTTCTTTCTGCTCTTCTTTGTCCGCAATTTCTCCTGGCAAAATACCGCCGAACCCGCGGATCGTCTCGTCAGACAAAAAAAACGTCACCAGATCTCCTCCGTGAAGAAGCTCACTGCCGGACGCTTTTTTGCCATTGAGTTTGATATTCTTTTTTCTGAGCATTTTGTAAAGAAAAGAAGACGGCGCGCCGGGCAGCTTTCTCTGGAGATATCTGCTCAGGCGCTGGTCCTTTTCAGCGCTCCCAACTGTCCATTCTCTCATTTTCGTTTTTAAAAAATCTCTCTTACAGGGAAATTGACTCCAAGAGGTCCATCACACCCCTGGTGCTCTTTTTTTCTTTGCCGTCCTCGATGCGGTTGAGCTCATCGAGGCGCTCAATATATTTGTCCGGATTCCGGAAGATCTTCACCGTATAGCCCTTGAATCCGTCATTCTCCAGCATTGTGCGGATGTGCATCTCCCCCGCCTTCACGTCGCACTTAGGGTCCTCAGTTAAAGCGCAGACTGATTTGGCCGCGCATACCGCATGGCTGATCGGAAAGCTCTTGTCATAGCTTGTCATAAAGAGATCGTACGCGCCTGTCAGCTTGCCGACATGCGGATCAATGATCTCTTTAGCAGCTGCCGAGCAGCAGCCCGCCCGCAGGAACATGATCAGATCCACAGCAAATTTGCCGACGCCGATACAGGAGAGCGCCGCAAGGATCGTAAAAGCGTTCTTGTTTGTCCCGAAGTACCACCGCGCGCCGAAATAGATTATGAGCACGGCAGCCAGAAGGACTATTGTAATGACAGCGAGGATCACCCGCGCTCTTTTGATGTACCCGTAAGTTCCTTTTTTGCCAAACATAATCACCCCAAAGATAAACAAGGACATCTTCCCGTCATACGAAAAGATGTCCCGCCGATCACTCCTGCAGTATTATTCCTGAACCATATCGGTATTAACAAACCCGGAATCGTCGCCGGATCCGTCATCCATCGGCTCCTCACCCATATCCTGCATCAGCTCAGAATCTTCATCTGCGGGAAGCAGTTCGGCGCGGTTCTGACGTACCGTGTCGATATAGTCTGACATCTCGGAATGGAAATTCGAGAAGATCGAAGTCAGGTTATTGCGAGCGCTCACTGTATTCTGTTCAAGCTGCGCAAGCATTTCGTCCATATACTGCGCCGCAGAAGACCTATATGCGTTCGCTTCGCTGATCGCCTTGTCAAGAATATCCTGTCCCTGCTGCGTAGCAAGCCTTACGATCTCGTTGGCCTGCGCGTACGCCTGCTGCATGATCTCGTGCTCGTTGACGAGCTCGTTCGTATGGACGGTTGCCTCGTTGAGCATCTCTTCCGCTCTTCTTCTCGCATCCTCAAGGATCGCCTCCTTATTGTTGATGATGCGCTGGTAGTGCTTGATCTCTTCGGGGGTTCTCGCGCGGAGTTCCTCTAAAAGAGCGTCGAGCTCATCCTTGTCAACAATGATATTTGTTTTGGAAAAAGTCTGATATCTGCAGGAATCAATAAAATCCTCGATCTGATCGATCTGCTGTTCGATTTTGCTGCTCATGAACTTAGATCCTCCTTACTCTTTGTAAAATTCCGGATGCCGAATCTTCATTTTCTTAATGACTTCCTCTTCGACGATCGGAGGTACGCATAGTTTTATATCGCCTCCGAAAGATGCGATCTCCTTGACGGCAGAGGAACTGAGGTATGCATACTCCATGCTGCTCGTGATGAAGATCGTATCCAGCCAGCCGCCCGAGATCGTCCGGTTAGCGTGTGCGATCTGCAACTCATATTCGAAATCCGTGACAGCACGCAATCCGCGCACTGCTATATGACAGTCGATTTTCCGTGCATAATCCATCAACAGGCCATAATAACTGTCGACTCGCACGTTTGTAATATTTTCCGACACTTTTCGTAACATTTTAACACGTTCGTCAACAGAAAACAATGGAGTTTTTGCTTTATTATCCAAAACACAGACAGTCAGGTCATCAAACATGGTTGCCGCTCTTTTGATAATGTCAATATGACCGTATGTCACCGGGTCAAAACTGCCGGGATAGATCGCATGTTTCATTGTGTTTCCTTTCCTGATGTATTTATAGTATCTGATGTAAGCTTTCCGTAATAACTACGGATTTATTCTTCTTCCACAGTCCGCCGGATGAAAAGATGCCTGTTTGCTTTGTAGTCCTTCTCTCTTACCAGCGTGAATCCGATCTGCGGCAGATAGGAGAAATCCGTGTCCAGGGAGGATTCCACGATGATGAGCGTGTTGTTCGTAACAAATTGTTCTTTAGAGAGAGCGGCGAGGATGTCATGCACAGTCCGTGAATCATAAGGAGGATCCACATAGATCAGGTCCGCCTCCTTTTCATGGATATGCCGGAGCGCGCTAAGAACGTCCTGCTTGAGCAGAACGGCTTCTTCTTCAAAATGAGTGGTGTGAAGGTTCTTTTGGATACACGCGCACGCTTCCCTTCCGTTCTCAACAAAATAGGCCTTTTTTGCCCCTCTGCTGAGCGCCTCGATCCCGATCGCCCCGCTTCCCGCACAGAGATCAAGAAAAACCGAGCCCGGAACTTCCGCCTGAATAATATTAAAAAGGGTCTCCTTAATGATGTCCTGTGTCGGTCTCGTGTCCATACCGTAAGGAGCAACGAGTTTTAATCTCCTTGCGCTTCCTGCTATAACTCTCATACTCTCCGCCATTTCTATTTGATCAGATTAGATGTGATCGGTTTTATGCGATCAGTTTTATGTGATCAGTTTTTTTGTGATCAGTTTTTTTGTGATCAGATACGTAAAGTTTATACAATCTTCTCTTTTTTGTCTATCCGTTAATGCTTTCCGTTATGCCCCGATCCGACAACCTCAAAAGCGTTTACTGCCTTTTCCTCCGCGTTTCCCTGTCCGCACATCATTTAGGTCGATCTTCGCTTCCCTATGTTCGAGAGGCGCAGGCTCTGTTTCTTTTGCGAGTACGGCGCGTTCAATAAGGTCTTCTTTGCTGAGTTTCATTCCCAACATGCCGGCAGCCGTCTTTTTCATCTCGGTCACCTGATCAAGCGGGAACTTGAGAAGATAGCCGTTTCTCGTCATAAGAACCGCGTACTTCTGATCCGTGATGACGCCGGCAAAGACAAGGGAATCCCCGTCGCCGAGCTTTGTCGCGTTTATTGTCTTCATCCGCGTCTCGAATTCGCCGCCGCTCACGATCTTGACCATGCCCTGCGCGGTGACGAACAAAAGCCTGTAGAGATTAAGATCTGACTGACTGCAGGCGAGCACGATCTCTTCCTTCGAGGAGTCATAATTGCCGATATTGTCGATCGGGATCCCCTTATCCCTCAGTCTGCCCATCGGCAGATCCGATACTTTGACAGTATGAAGGACGCCGGTGTTTGTGAAGAGGCAGATCTTTCCTCCGCTCCTGCACGTGAAACAGTATTTATATCCGCTGTCGACCGCCTCCTGGTTTCTTGTATACACGGAAGGCTCCATTGTTTTGGCATAGCCGAAGCGATCCATCACAAACAGGAGCTCCCTGTCTTCCTCTTCTTCCCTGACCGTGTACGTGACGGCTTCCGCCTGGACGATCTTCGTCCTCCTGGGCCTCTCATATTTGTCCCGGATCGCTGTAAGATCAGCGCGGAGGACCTTCGTCATCGAGTCATGTTCCTCAAGGATGTCCTCATAGCGGTAAATATTGGACAGCGTTTCCTGATGCTCTTTGATCAGTGCTTCGATCTCGAGCCCGATCAATTTGTACAGGCGCATATCAAGGATCGCGTCCGCCTGCGCTTCCGTAAACGCGAGCTGCGTTGCCATGATCTCCGATTCTTCACTTCGGAAGCGGATTCCACCGGTCTCGCCGTTTACCAGGCAGTTCTTGACCGTCTTCCGGTCTTTAGCGCCGCGGAGGATCTCAATGATCAGGTCGATCACGTTGACGGCTTTGATGAGTCCTTCTTGGATCTCTTTCTTTTTTCTCTCTTTCTCCAGAAGGTTTTGGTATTTTCTGGTGGTCGTCTGATAGAGGAAATCCGTATTGGCTTTCAGGATCTCGCGAAGACTCAGCGTCTCGGGTCTGCCGTCACGGATCGCGAGCATATTCACGCCGAATGTGTCTTCAAGACGCGTCTTCTTGTACAGAAGCGCCTTGAAGTTTTCGATGTCTGTATCCTTTTTGAGTTCGATGACGATCCTGACGCCTTCTTTGTCCGACTGGTTCGTAATATCGATAATATCTGATGTGATCTTCTTCTCTGAGAGGGCGGCCACATCCGCAAGGAACTTTCCGATCCCGGAACCGATCATCGTATAGGGAATCTCTGTGACAACGAGATTCACGTGTCCGGACCTGCCTTTTTCGACCTCGATCTTACCCCTGATCCGCACCCTGCCGGTTCCGGTATCATAGATCTCAGGGAGCTCGTCCCTGTTGACCACGATCCCTCCGGTAGGGAAATCCGGTCCCTTGACATAGCGCATCAGCTCCGCGTTGGTAAGCTCAGGATTCTCCATGAGCGCGATCTGCGCGTCGATCACTTCCGCGAGGTTGTGCGGAGGAGTACTTGTCGCCATGCCGACCGCAATTCCTTCTGAACCGTTGATCAGAAAATGAGGGATCTTGACAGGGAGTACGGACGGTTCCTTCTCGTTCTCGTCAAAATTCGGCACAAAGTCTACAACGTCCTTGTCGAGGTCTGCAAGAAAGGCTTCCTCCGTCACCTCCTGAAGCCTTGCCTCCGTGTACCGCATCGCCGCTGCGCCATCCCCTTCGATATTGCCGAAGTTTCCGTGGCCGTTGATCAGAGGGAGTCCTTTCTTGAAATCCTGCGCCATTACGACCAGGGCTTCGTAGATCGAGCTGTCGCCGTGAGGGTGGTATTTACCCATTGTGTCACCGACGATACGGGCGCTCTTTCTGAAAGGCCTGTCCGAGCGGATCCCGAGTTCGTGCATGTCGTATAGCGTTCTCCGCTGCACCGGCTTAAGTCCGTCCCTGACATCCGGGAGCGCTCTCGCGACGATGACGCTCATCGCATAGTCGATATAGGATTTCTGCATGAGCTCCGAGTATTCCGTCTTGAGGATCTGCTCCTGCGGCGTCTGCGCGAAGCTGTCTTCGCTCTGTCTGTTTCCCTTTTTACTGCGGTCGTCTTTGGCCATACTGCTTTCCGTCTCTTTCATTTATGTATAAAGCATTACTGTATAAAGCATTTCTGCTTAAAGCATTTCTGCTTAAAGCATTTCTGTTAAAGGTGCACCTTCGCGTACCCACAGCGAGTCAGGGAGACAATCCCCCTGACTCACCATCTGTTCTCAGATATCGAGTTCGGCGTCACCGGCGTGGTCATGGATAAAGCTCCTGCGCGGCGGCACTTCGCTTCCCATTAAAAGTTCCGTGATCTCTGAAGCGTTCATAGCATCCTCGATCTGCACGAGCCTGAGGTACCGGCGTTTGGGGTCCAGTGTGGTCTCCCAGAGTTGTTCGGGATCCATCTCTCCCAGCCCCTTATATCTTTGCAGGGTGAATTCACCCTTGTGCGTCTTTCTGTATTTTGCCAGTGCAAAGTCATCGTAAAGGTAGGTCCCCTCTCCTCCGCGTTTTGGAACAACCTTGTAAAGCGGAGGCATGGCGACATACACATGCCCCTCATAGATCAGTTCCGGCATAAAGCGGTAGAACAGGGTCAAAAGGAGCGTGGAAATGTGGGCGCCGTCGACATCGGCATCCGCCATGATGATGATCTTGTCATAGCGCAGCTTTGTGATATCAAAATCATTGCCATAGCCTTCCGAAAAGCCGCAGCCAAACGAATTGATCATCGTCTTGATCTCCGCGTTGGCAAGAACTTTGTCGATACTGGCTTTTTCCACGTTCAGGATCTTTCCGCGGATCGGCAGGATCGCCTGGTACATACGGTCCCTTGCCATCTTGGCACTGCCGCCCGCCGAATCGCCCTCGACAATAAAGATCTCGCACTTCGATGCGTCCCTGCTCGTGCAGTTGGCGAGCTTTCCGTTGGAATCAAACGAGAATTTCTGCTTTGTGAGCATGTTCGTTCTCGCCTTTTCTTCCGTTTTTCTGATCTTTGCCGCTTTCTCCGCACAGCCGATCACAGTGCGCAGCGTCTCCAGGTTCCTGTCAAAATAGCGGACGATCTCGTCTCCTGTCACCTGGCTTACAGCTTTCGCGGCATCCTGGTTGTCAAGCTTCGTCTTAGTCTGTCCCTCGAACCTCGGATCGGGATGCTTTATGGAGATAACAGCCGTCATGCCGTTCCGGATATCCGCTCCGGTAAAGTTCGTGTCCTTCTCCTTGAGGACACCGATCTGCCGCGCGTACGTGTTGATCACCTGCGTGAAGATGGTCTTAAATCCGGTCAGGTGCGTACCGCCCTCTGCGTTATAGATGTTGTTGCAGAATCCCAGAACATTCTCATGGAACTCATTGACGAACTGAAAAGCAGCTTCCACCGTGATCTGATCGCTCATTCCCTTGTAATAGATGATATCGGTCACGGTCTCCTTGGATTTGTTGAGCGCTCGGATAAATCCGACGATCCCGTCAGGTTCATGAAAAGTGATCTCTTCAGCGGGGTCCTTTCGCTTATCCGTGTAGATGATGGAGAGCTCGGGATTCAGATAAGCCGTTTCATGCATCCGGCTCTTGATATCCTCCTCGCGAAAGCGGGTCTTTTCAAAGATCTCAGGATCGGGGAGGAAATTGATCCGCGTTCCCGTCCATCTTGTCTTTCCGACGACGGGCAGCAGGCCGTCCTGCAGTTCCGTCACAGGATTTCCGCGCTCGTAGCTGTCCTCATAAAGAAAACCGCCGCTGCCAACGCTGACGGTCATCCTTTGTGAAAGCGCATTGACCACGGACGAGCCTACGCCATGCAGTCCTCCGCTGGTCTTATATGCCGTATTATCAAATTTTCCGCCCGCATGGAGTGTCGTAAAGACAACTCTCTCGGCGCTCACTCCCTTTTCATGCATTCCGATCGGGATGCCTCTTCCGTTGTCCTCAACCGTACAGGAACCATCCTGTTCCAGCGTGACCCTGATCGTCGTGCAGTATCCCGCAAGATGTTCGTCTACCGCGTTGTCCACGATCTCGTAGATCAGATGATTCAGACCTCTTGTGGAAACGCTTCCGATATACATCCCGGGTCTTGTGCGGACAGCTTCCAGCCCTTCCAGGACCTTAATGCTCGCCGCGTCGTAAATATTCGCGTCCTGTTTACTGATTGCCATTCGGTTTCCTTTACGCAGTTTTTATATTGCTGATTCTTTAAAATGCAGTTTATTATGCTTCTTTGTTCGGCATCTTCTTCGAGCATGCGATGGCGAGCGCTCCGGGGCCGATATGGCAGGCGATACTGAGAGAAAGAACATCCCTCTGCACCCTGATGCCCGGAAATGCCGCCTTTACTTCCTGATAAAACTCTTCGAATTGCTCCGGTACATTTCCATGTACGGCGTACAGCCAGACATTATCCTTGTCTGAGCCTCCATAGAGCGTGTCGATATCATGCTTCATCGCATTGATCATGATATTTTTCCCCTGGGTGAGCGTGCGCGCTTTTGAAAAAGCATCCAGACGTTCCCCCTTTATCTGGAGGACCGGTTTGATCCGCAGGAGAGAGCCCACGGCAGCGGCAGCAGGCGTGATCCTGCCTCCCTTTTTCAGATATTGGAGAGTATCCAGCATAATATAGATGCTGGATTCATATTTCACAAACTCCAGCTGCTCGCGGATCTGCGAGGCAGTCATCCCTTTTGCCGCAAGTTCGATCGCATCCAAAACGGAACGCTTCTGTGTCACGGAGATCCTCTGATTGTTGACTACCTGCACCTTACCGTCGTAATATTCCGCCAGCATCCTGGCGCTCTGGCAGGATCCGGAAAGCCCGCTGCTCATCGGGATATATACGACTTCATCATGTGCCTCGAGCGCTTTGTCCCAGATATCCATGACATCAGAGGGGGAAGGCTGGCTCGTTATGATCGAGGCGCCTTTTTCCATTTTTGAATAAAACTCTTCTCTCGAGAGAGTGATCCCCTCGTAAAACGTATCTTCGCCAATCATAAACGGCATCGGGACAACACTGATCCCCATCTCGCGTGCTTCCTCTGTGGTAAAGTGGGCGTTGCTGTCAGTAATAACTGCGATCTTTGACATTTCTAACTCCATTTCTAAAAGCCACCCGCAGGCAGACTACAGTCAAACCAAATCATAATAATTTGCGAACAGAAAGTCAACAATGTGAAAATCAACAACTTTATGCGGGCTATAGATTTTATGTCAAAACAGAGTTGTCAGTCATGTGTTGTCCCTGCTGCGCTAGATAGACCTCAAGTCCAGAAGGCGCATCTGAGGCACTTCAAAACCTGGATCCTTTGCCAGCACTTCGTCGACATAAGATGCGGCTTTGCGCATGATCGAGGAATCCTCGTAAATGTCCGCGAGAACAAACCCGAGTGCGCCGCTCTGCCGCTCTCCGAACAGATCTCCGGGGCCCCTGAGTTTTAGATCTTCCTCGGCGATCACAAATCCATCATTGGTGTGCTCAAGGATTTCCAGTCTCTTGGGCTTTTTGTTTGGATCATCTTCACCGGCTGCTCCCGGAGTGTACAGGAAAATGCAGTACGACTGCCATTTCCCTCTTCCCACCCTTCCCCTAAGCTGGTGGAGCTGCGACATTCCGAAGCGCTCCGCGTTCTCGATCGCGATCACGGACGCATTGGGTACGTCGATCCCGACCTCGATGACCGTTGTAGAAACAAGAATATCTGTTTTTCCTTCGCTGAAGCGGTCCATCACCTCCGCTTTTTCTTTTGGTTTCATCCGCCCGTTCAGGGAATCGATCCGGACTTCAGGCGGGAAGATCTTTCTGAGTTTTTCTGTGTAATCCTGGACATTTTCGAGTTCGCTCATCTCTCCCTCTTCCACTTCCGGACAAATCACATAAGCCTGCCTTCCCTGACCAAGCTGCCCGTAAAGAAAGCGGTACACTCTCTTCCTCTCCAGTGAACTGATCGCAAGATTCTTGATCGGCAGCCTCCCGGAAGGCATTTCGTCCAAAACAGAAATCTGAAGATCCCCGTACATGATGATCGCAAGGGTACGCGGAATAGGGGTCGCGCTCATGACAAGAACCGGTACCGCGTTTCCTTTTCCGGCAAGCCCCTCCCGTTGGCGCACGCCGAATCTATGCTGTTCATCGGTAATCACAAGTCCAAGATCTTTATATTCCACTGCTTCCTGGATCAGTGCATGCGTGCCGATCACGATATCAGCTTCTCCGGAAGCGATCTTGTGGTACGCTTCTTTTCTCGCTTTTCCCTTTACGGACCCGGTAAGCAGCACAGGATCGATCTTAAGGCCGTACTCCTCCTTTAACTTTTCCAGATTTTCCATATGCTGCCGGGCAAGCACTTCTGTAGGCGCCATCAGCGCTCCCTGCCTGTGATTCGCACTGCAGAGAAGCAACGCTAAAAAAGCGAGGATCGTTTTTCCCGAACCGACGTCCCCCTGAAGAAGGCGGCTCATGACGTATTCGCCGGTAAGATCCCTTCTGATCTCGTCCCAGGCTCTCTTCTGCGCTCCGGTAAGTGAATAAGGGAGACGCGAGATCAGTTCTTCGGGCACGGAAGAAGGAAGCATGGGGCGTTCGTTGACAAGCGCGTCGTTCTCCATTTTCCTTTTTCTGATCCCGAGGATAAACTCAAAGAACTCATCAAAGATCAGCCTGTTCCTTGCTTTTCCGAGTTCTTCCATGCTGCCCGGATGATGGATACCCCTGATCGCCTGATCCCTGTGGCAAAGACCGAGACGTTCTCTGTCACTTTCAGAAATATAGTCCTCGAAAGCGGGAAGCCCTGTAAGCGCCTGATCGATCAGAGATGCCATCTGTTTGTTCTTCATCCCCTGAAACAGCGGATAAACCGGCTGAAGCGTTCCTTCGAGAGCATGATAGTCATCGAGAGAGAAAACTACGGGCTGTTCCAGATAGCGCACTCCCCTGGGACTGACCCTCATCGTCCCCATAAAAACACGCTGGGAGCCTGCCGGCAGGTTCTTGACCATATATGGCATGTTGAAAAAAGTGATCCTGCAGTCTCCTGTCGCGTCACCTGTCCTGAAATGGCAGATCGTTCTTCCCGCCGCGCGGATACTTGAACCTTTACCGATCACTGTCAGGAGAACAGCGCAAACCTGATCCTTCTGTGTCTGTGACACCGCTGACAAGCTGACGTACTTAACATAGCGAGAAGGATAGTAGCCGACGAGATCCGCCGCCGTACACAATCCTTTGCCGCGAAGCAGTTCTGCCGTCTTGGGACCGACCCTCTTCAGTTCACCCACCTGTGTCTGCAAATTCATTTTGATACCCGCGATTTGAAATGTGTTTTAAAAGAGACCGGATGCCAGACGGCATCCGGTCTTCTCCTGTAATTATCGTTGCTGCAGCCGCATCGTCTGTTGTTCCGGGGGCTCGTTTATTCGGCAGACAGAATATAGTAATAGATCGGCTGTCCGCCGAACTGAAGCTCCACGTCGCAGGAAGAGAATTCTTCCGCTGCCCTTGCTCTGAGCTTTTCGGCATCTTCTTCGCTCACATCAGCGCCATAATAAATGCTGATGATCTCCGTGTCCTCTGCCACGATCTTCTTTAAAGATTCGAACGTAGTATCCTCGATCTCTTTTCCCGTAGTCAAAATGCCTTTATCGCCGATGCCCATGATGTCGCCTTCGTGGATCTCGATTCCGTCGATCTGCGTATCTCTTACCGCGTAAGTGACTTCGGCGCTGTGCACCATTCCGATCTCTTCCGTCATATTCGCCTTATTGGCTTCGGCATCGAGGTCAGGCATATAATTGATCACCGCCGTGATCCCCTGAGGCACTGTCGTCGTGGGGACGACAACGACCTTCTTGTCTTCCGTCAGGGAAGCCGCCTGGTTTGCAGCCATAATAATATTCTTGTTGTTGGGTAGTACGAAGATCGTATCTGCGTTGACCTTCTCAATTGCCTTGAGCACATCGTCGGTGCTGGGGTTCATCGTCTGTCCGCCGCTGATCACGTAGTCCACGCCGAGTCCCGTAAAGATGTCCGCTATACCGTCACCCACGGAAACAGTGATAAAACCGACTTCCTTTCTGGGCTGCGGAGGAAGCTCCGGCTCACGGGGCTTTTCTTCCTGCACCTTTTCAGCCTTAGGTGCGCTCTCTTTCTCCGGTTCAGCGTTCTTTGAGCTGGTTTCCGCTTCTTTGAGATTGATGAGCCTGACTTCCCCAAGTTCGCCGAACTTCTGGCTTCTCTGAATGATCAGTCCGGGATCATTGGTCTGGATCCTGACATGGAGCACCTTTTCCTCCATCGCGCATTTCACGCGGTCGCCGAGGGACTGAAGGAATTCCATATACTCCTTCTGGTCTCTGGAAGAAGGCTTTTTGCCCATAAGGACCGTCATCTTCATCTTGTAGATAAAGCGGAGGGCTTCCTGTTCAACGGGCTCCTTCTCCTGCTCCTGATCCGCAGCCTCCTCTTCGCCCTCTGCGGGGATGCCGTAATCGATCTCCTTGCCGAGGAACTTATCAAAGGCACCTTTCATGACCTGTACAAGGCCCTGACCGCCGGAATCGACGACGCCTGCCTGTTTGAGAACAGGAAGCATCTCAGGGGTCTCAGCCAGGACCTTCTCAGCTTCGTCAAGGACCGCCTTAAGGAACTTCTCCAGGTCTTCTTCCCCTGCGTCAGCCAACTCTCTTGACTTGAGCGCCGCGCCTTTTGCCACTGTCAGGATCGTTCCTTCCTTAGGTTTCATGACCGCTTTATAAGCAGTCTCCACCGCCCTGTCAAAGGCATCAGCGAGAACCGGGATCGTAAGGGCCGACTCAGTTTTGGCCACCTTACCGAAACCGCGGATCAGCTGGGAGAGGATAACGCCCGAATTACCTCTTGCACCGCGCAAGGAACCGGAGGACATCGCTTTGCAGATGTCCTTCATACTGTCTGTCTCCCCGAGCGCGGAAACCTCTTTGACCGCCGACTTGATCGTCAAGGTCATGTTCGTGCCTGTATCTCCGTCCGGTACGGGAAACACATTCAGTTCATTGATCCACTCTTTATTTGATTCCAGATTGGCTGCACCGGCACAAAACATCCCGGCAAGCAGTTTAGCATCAATAACGCTGGTCGTCACCGCATCTTCCTCCTGCATTTAAACTTAATAATTGTGAACCGAAGAGCAAGCTGCCGGTCAGTCAATGACACGGACGCCTTCGACGTAGACGTTGATCTTCTCGATTTCGAGACCGGTAAAATCCTCCACTCTGTAACGGACGGAGGAGATCAGATTATCGGTCACCGCCATAATATTCACTCCGTAAGATACGATGACATGAAAATCAATGACGAGTTTTCCCTTAGAATTCAGAGAAACATTGATCCCCTTTGTCATGCTCTCCCTTTTGAGGAGATTAAAAAAGCCTTCCTTACTGTTCATAGCCGCCATACCGACAATGCCAAAACATTCATCAGCGACATTGCCCGCATACTGCGCGATCACTTCCGTGTCGACACTGATATTACCCATGTGTGTATTTAACAAAAATGTCTTCAAAGGCTGTTCTCCTTTCAAGCCGAATCATCGGCAGATTGATCACCTGTCTGAACTCCGGGGATTATCCCGGAACACATAACAAATCACTTTAGATTATAACCTTAAAAGCCCGAAAAGAAAAGAACGTCTATTAGTTTATTTTTTTCTTGCATTCACTGTACATTTCTGATAATATACAAATGTTGCAGACCCGAATATGTACGTTAGGAGGTGTTTAAGATGGCAAAATGTGATATCTGCGGCAAGGGCGCTCATTTTGGAAATAACGTCAGCCATTCTCATAGATCGCTGTGAACGTTAACGGCTCGAAGAAGAGAATGCATGTATGCACCAGCTGCCTTAGGTCCGGCAAAGTCGAACGCGCAGTCTGATTCTTATACCCGTTAGAGTGTATTGGATAAAGTATTTAGATAAAGTGTTTTGACAAAAAAAGATCACCGCGGTTATCCCCGCCGGTGATCTTTCTTGTTGTGTTCTTTTTTTCTTGTTGTGTTCTTTTTTTTCTTGTTGTGTTCTTTTTTTCTTGTTGTGTTCTTTTTTTATTGTATGTTTACGTTTATTGTATTTTTACTTCGACTGACGCATGTATTCTTCAAGTCTCTTATACATCCAGACCAGATCGTGCTCCGGTTTCCAGCCCAGTTTCTGTATTTTCGAGATGTCCATATTCAGGCAGCTGGGCGCCGGGTATTTGGAGGCATCTCCTTTTTCATCCACTCTTACACTGATCTTTCCGCCCGCGACTTCCTGCGCCACCATCTCCCCCATCTCGAAGATCGAACAGTAGGTGGAAGGATTGGCTGCATTATAAGTCTCTCCCGGTTCTCCCGATAGAAGCACCGTAAGGATCGCTGTGACAGCCTGCGCCGTGTACAGGTAGGGATGACGGCTCGTTCCTTTCGTCGCAAGAACAATATCTTCGCCGTTTATCGCGTTTCTCGTCATCATGGCGAAGACTCTTCTGTCATTGTAATCGACGCCCGGACCGAATGTCTGTGCCAGCCGGATGCTTGCGGCGCGAACGCCGTATTCTTTCGCGTAGCTCGTACAGAGCATCTCGCACATCCGCTTGCTCTCGGGATAACAGCTCCTCGTCCTCGAAAGGTCTATTTTCCCGAGCGTCTGTTCGTCCAGGAGCATCTCGCTGTTCACTTCCCCAAAAGCTTCCATACTGGACAAAAAGACAAATCCTTTGGTCTCACGTTCTCTGGCAGCCTCGAGAAGGTGTATCGTTCCCTCTATAGAAGTCCGGATCACTTCTACCGGATGTTCCGTCATAAAAGCGCTTGCTGTGGGACACGCGGCATGGATCCAGTAATCGATCTTCTCCGGAAGCGGGGGCAGCTCTTCCATCGTTCCTTCTAGGATCTCGAATTCAGGTGTTCCGATCTCCTCTCCGAAGATCCCGGTTGCTTTCTCGCGGTTTCTTACAAGCGCAAGGACGTGCAGATCCAAGGAGCGGGCCCTTCCTGCGCAGAGCAGCGCGTGGACCGCAGTCATTCCGATCAGCCCCGTTGCGCCTGTCACAAGTATCGAACAGCCTTGCAATTTCTCCCACGGGAGTTCCGCTTCAGCGATCCATCTCAGGTCTTCCATAAAGATGTCTGTTTTATGCAACATTCCGTTCTCCTGTCTGATCAGACGATCTCGCTCAGATCCCGAAGATCTGCGAGCTCTCCCGCGCATCGACCATAGCCCTGAAAATATAATAATCGCTGGGCGTGGTGATCTTAATATTCTCAGGCTTTCCTTCCACTGTATACAGCGTATACCCGTAATGCTTCATCATGCTGGCAGAATCTATGAACTTCAGCGGGGCGCCTTCTTCCTGCCTTGCTTTATTGTGCACGCTCAGGATCTGCCCGAGTTTGAAGCTCTGCGGAGCCCGCGCCAATTCGCACTGCGACCGGTCGATGATCCTGCCGACTGCGCCTGTCTCATCTTTCATCGTGATCGTTTCGATCGCGGCAGTGACAGTGATCGCTGTCCCGCGCTCTTTCACGCTGCGGATATTCGCCGTGATGGTCTCTTCGTCGATGAGAGGACGCACTCCATCGTGGATCAGCACGATATCGTCCTCACCGTACATCTCAGCCGCAGCGCAAAGGCCATTGTAAATGGATTCCTGACCGGAGTTTCCGCCAGGGACAATCTTTTTGACCTTGCTGAGGGCATACCTCCGCACAAGATCCTTCGTATACTCGATATAGCTATCCAGCATGACCACCACTATGCCATCGATCTCGCTGTGGCGTTCAAAAGCTTCGATCGTATAGACGATGATCGGCTTCCCGTGCAGTTCAAGGAACTGTTTGGGCATGGTCCGCGTATTCATCCTCTGTCCGGTGCCGCCGGCAAATATTACTGCAACATTACTCATTGTCCGCGCCTTTAACTTCCACGGGTACTGTCTCGATCTCCGGCTCGGGGAATGCTGCCTTGACAGCGTCTTCATCAGAGATCATGCCGCTCTTTTTTCCTCTTACCTTATCGACAACATCAGGGATCATATCCACGAGCTTCGTGATCGCAGTCTGGTCTTTGATATTGACTACTTTGGTCTGGCCGCCTTTGATAATAAGGATTGCCGTAGGCGACATCTTCGCAGAAAAGCCTCCCATGCCTTTATCCTTGTGATCTGTGCCATTGGATCCCGCGCCACATCCGATCGAGACATCGGAGAGCGGGATGATGATCTGGTCACCGATCCTCACAGGAGCGCCTACTACCGTCTTGGAAGTGAGCACGCCTTCCGCTCCATCCATCAGCGATCTGACTACTGTTGCAATGTTATTTTTTTCTTCAGCCATTACATTCCTCTTTCCCCCGCAGCGCGGATTGAAACCGTCTGTTGACGTTACTGTTTGTTTTATAGCTTTTATTATTCATTACCAGCTGATCGCGTTGCCGATCTTATTTGCCTGGCTCTTCTCTGTTTTCCTCCGCAAGCCGTGCAGCTTTTTTCTTTTCTCTTTTGATTTTATCTTCCTCTCTCCACTGGTCCCTCTTTTTCTCGAGTTCGCCACCCGGAGGAACGAACCTTGCTTTTAGTTTTCTCAACTTTTTGAGCATCTTCAGGCAATCCTTGTCAAAAAGCAAAGGCAGCACTTCTTTCACCGGAACGATGACTCTGAGCATCCCATCGATCTCCGCCTTGAGATCACACCGGTAATTCTCCCATTCCGTGTCCAGCTGAAGATGTTCGTCACATATGGGCAAAAGCACGGCACAGGCCCCCGACAGTTTGCCGTTCAGGCACGGGTCAGCGAGCCCGACTGTCCCGCTCAGCACCCAGTTACGGGGCAGGACATGCTCCACTACCCTTAAGAGGTGATCACTGACTTTGGCAATAGCCCTTCTTCCGCATTTTCCCGTCAGGATTCTCATCAAGTGATCCGCAGCGTCACAGTACCTTTCGATCTTTTCAAGAGTGAGCTTGTCCTCTTCCTTTTCCTCTTCTTCCTTTTCCTCAGGCTGTTCTTCTTTTTCTTCTTCCTTCTTCTTTCCGAACCGCTTCATGGCCCCGAGGTCTTTTCCGAAGAGTACCACTGAGATCAGGTATCCGCGCGGAAAGGCTATTATGAGTTTCAGGATCCCTCCCAGCCATACGACCTCCGCGTTAACATCCGAACGGTTTTTGATCACACTGATTGGAAATTCCTCGTGTGTTTTGGGATCGTCCACTGTAAGTGACGCTTTGTAGTGAAAAGGCGCAAATAACAAGAGAAGAATGATCACCAGGGCGATTATAAGCACAACGAGAAGAAGGTAGCCAAGCCATTTCAGCAAATTGAGAACTATGACCATGTCCTCCTCCTTACTTTACGGTGTTCCAGATGATGTTCCTGATCCTATTACCGTAGCTGTATCAGATACCGTTTCAGCTGACGGTTCCGGAGCATTGAGAGCCGGTATCTTCTCCCTTCTTATGCGTACGCCATGCGGGAAAAGGTAAGCCCTCACATCCGCGCTCCCCGTATGCTCATAAGCCTCCTGAACAAGTTCCCTTACCATCTCGACCGCTTCTGTACTGCCGGAAGCGATCCCTATGATATAGGGCGGAAACTTTTTATAATAAGGGTTCTTGAGGTTCGCACTGTGCATGATCTCAAGCTGGTTTGCTCCGGGTCCCGGCCTAGACGGGCTAAGGGTGATCACGTAGATCGTAAACTGGCCCTCCCCGATCAGAAGCTTTCTTCTGACCTCATCGGGGTCCTTAACAGAGGGCCCTACATAGAGATTCTTGTAGAAATACATGCAGCTTCACCCCTCTCTTTCAAGGACCTTCTTAAGAGCCCGCTGCGTATATCTTCCATCCCGGAGCCGTTGTGAGATCTTCATTGCATTAGCAAGGATCGCGTCGTATTCCTCCTGCGTCATGTTATGAACTCTTTCAGGGATCTCCTCAATGGAGCCGACAGCAATACCGCATCCGTTTTTGATCATGTACTCAGCCAGCGCGGCTTCTTTCCATATGATCACGGGAAGACCGGACGCCAGATACAGTGATGCCTTGTGCGGATCGTTGATCCTGAGATATTCTCCGTAAGTTCCGCTGCATGTCTTCGTTGTCTCTCCGTCCCAGACAAGTCCGAAGCTTCCTTCCATCACTTCCGGCAGCCTGTCCGGCTCGAAAGAGCCAAGATATCTGACATTGTCCTGCGGATCCGCTTCATAACCGACGCCATACAAATTGAAGACGCTCCCGCCGGGAAGATGATAGGCGTATCCGGCTTTGTGGGGCCTTAGCGCGCCTGCGATCACGACCGGAAGTTCTTTCTGTGCTTTTGCGTATCCGGCTTCAGGGATCAGATAATCGAAGATACCAAGGATCTCCATCTTTTCCGCAGGGATCCCCATAGACGCCAGTTTCCGTTTCATAAAACGGTTATGGACGATTATGCCGTCGCAGTTTTTAAGGAGCGACTCTTCTTCCAGGCGGAGGCGAATCCTCTCTTTACGGGAGGTGCTCCCTCTGATGGCGGCCCTCAGGATCTCCAGGTCATGGATCAAAAGAATGATCCTGGCTCCTCTTCGCCTTACTTTGGTGATGCAGCGGGCGAGGAGGACGGAGTGATTGACAATCGGAAACTGGATCACAAGGACATCGCCGTTCCCCACGGGAGCAAGGCACTCCTCCCAGATTTTATAGAGTTTTACGTGGTATCCGGCTTTCTGAGGAATGCTCTGCTTCTCCCTGTCTTCCGCAGGCACGCAGATCTCAATCCCTTTGTATCCGTTTTGTTCCAGAATGGTATCGACATCATCTCTCGCTTTTATGCCGGCAGTCCGCTGATACCCTTCTTCGTTCCAGATTTCTTTTGTAAAGTATTTCATAGATTATTCCTGATCATATTTCCGGTTTATTCTTCTGCATCACATTCCGGACTGTCTTGTTCTGCCCAGACATCCATATCGTGCGTGACTCTCTTCTCTTCGGGCGGAAGTTTCATAAAGTCACCGTAAAGGGAACGCAGGTAATACTCCCAGCATCCCGGTGCGGAGACCTGCATGCCTTCAAACGGCAGCGGGACAGATTGCAGAAAAAGCTTTCTGGGAACTCTCTCCTGTGGTCCGTAGCCGTTGGCAATACCGCCCATATAGTGGCACTCATCCACTTTATAAGTTCTACAGACGCGGTTAATGTACGCCAAAAGTTTCTCGTCACTGAGCGGTTTGCACAGAAGCTTCACGAGCGGCTTGAAGGTCCGTCTGAATGCGGTCTTTCCCTCTCCGATCCTCGCCTGCTTCACACGAAGGATCTTTCTTGCCGTCAAAGTCTTCTGAAATATCTTTTTGACCTCTTTCTCGTCGTCCGGCAGGCCGTCCATCGGAAAAATATCGATCCAGAGGTTCTTCTCCGTCTCGTCCTCATCATAGAGCTTGCGGATGCTCGTGTGAAGGTCGTAGATCTTTGCGAACGGGTAATTCAGGTTACCAAGCTCATAAGCCGCCAGTTTATAATCGCCTGAAGCAGCGATCTCATCGGCATGGGTCAGAAGCTTGTCATAGTCATCCCTCGGCATATTGATGTCAATATCGTCATCCCAGGGAATGAAGCCCTGATGGCGGGCAGCACCGAGAAGCGTCCCGCCTGCGAGGTAATACCGGATCCCGTATTTCTCGCAGATCTCTAAAAACGCCTTAAAGATCTCCAGTTCTCTCTTTTGGATCTCATGAAGATCAAGTTTTTTCATTTCTTTGTTTTCTGTACTCATTGATTTGTCTCCGGTTCCTTATTCCTATAAAAAAGAGTATAATCCATATCAAAATGGATGTCCACATCTCATTATTTTCGCGATTTCGTGCTTGACATTCATTTTTTGTTCCTCTAAGATAATAGAGTATGCGCGGAAAGAGTCTTCGTGTCTTCTCTTTTTGTGCGCTGATATTAAAATTAGAGCACTGTTTGCAAGCGGCTGCACAGAGCTCAGCATTTTATGTATAACATATTCTTGACTATTACATGGAGGTAGTACGAATGGCAAACATTAAATCTGCCAAGAAGAGGATTCTTACAAGCGCCAAGAAGGCTGCTGCGAACAAAGCTGTTAAGTCTTCCGTGAAGACTGCGATCAAGAAGGTCAACAAGGCTGTTGAAGCCGGTGACAAAGCGGCTGCATCCGCTGCTCTTATCGCTGCAGAAGCTACGATCGACAAGGCTGCCAGCAAGGGTGTCCTTCATAAGAACAACGCTTCCCGCAAGGTTTCCCGTCTGGCCAGCAAGATCAACAATATCTGAGCTGACAGAAACCATTAAGAGATATAACAGGCCGGTTGCCCATTGACCCCGGGCAGCCGGCTCTTTTATTTGTAAACTGCTTTATAAACCAATACACAAATAGAGCCATGCGACGATCTGCCCAACTTTTTGGACAGCGTATCCGTCTGCATGGCTCTTTGTGTTTTAAGTTCTTTTAGATCTCTGTTCCGGGTCTTGGTCATCCCGCAAAATTGATCACCGGTTCCTTGGGCTGCGCTGTCTTTTCAACGCTCTGCGCGTAGAGAACGATCCCTTTTCCTTCATATTCGGAAAAATCCTCGTAGGATACTCTCGCTCTGACCCTTACCCAGGTCCTTTCAGGGAAGATCTTTTCCTGTCCTGCCCTGCAAGCATATCCCAGGAACGACATATCATTCGCGCAGCATGTCATCGCCATCCTGCCCGCCACAAAGTACCCCTTCGGGAACTGATCCGGGATCATGACCATTCCGGTGTATTCGATCTCTTTTCCGTAGTATCTGTCCGGATGTTCCATCGCATCGAGATACCAGATGCCGTAGTCCAGGTTCTCGAGGATGATTGGCTCTTTGTGGATATCGTAAGGGAGATCTTCTTCCGTTGTCATGTCGATCTCACCGCCCGCGTCCTCGAAGATGAGGTCTGCCTGCTGGTTGATCGCCTTGACGTTTCTCTTGTAGCTGATCAGAGTCTTTTCATCGATCCCGTCGCAGCGGTTGAACATGATAAGTTCCGAACCGCGGAGCTGTTCCGCGATCAGTGACCTCATGTTCGTAAAATACATGGAAAACGTGGATGCGTCAATCACGGTGATCTGCTGTTCAAGCCTCCATGCTCTGGGGAGCCTGAAGTTCTTGAAGTTCCACATGCCGTTGTATTCGATCAGGATCCTCTCAGGTCTGTGTTTTGCCTCAAGGGCCATCATCGCGGAAGGTGTCAGATCCTCCTCGTTCTCAAATACTTCCATGACCGTATTCGTCTGCCTGAGCAGACGATCCGTATACTCTTCCTCGCCTTCTTCACAGACGATCAGGAGCGTTGTTCCGGACGTCTGAAAATAGGGCTGCGCGATCGTGTAGGAGAAGAAAGAAGTCTTTCCGCTATCAAGAAATCCGTTGATCACATATACCGGTTTTTGTACCATATTTTCATTTCCTCTGTATTGTCAATTCTTCTGTCCGGGCAACGTCATTTTACTTGCGGAACAGGTCAGCGATCGCGTCTTCCTTCAGCTGTGCTCCGATCACGCAGATCTTTCCGGTGACGTCCGCCGCGCCAAAACGCACTTCAGTCTCTCCGGGAACGTAATCAAAGTGTATCCAACGTCCTTCCGTATCGGGGACCATTCCCTTGGAGCGGAGGATAATGCCGTAAGTCTCCTCATCCTCCAATTTACTGAGGATCTGCCGGATCTCCTCCTCAGAGTACTTCGCGGGTGTCTCCATGCCCCAGCTGACAAAGATCTCGTCCGCGTCATGGCCGCCATGATGGTGGTGGTGATGATGATGGTCATGGGACCTGTAGATCCTGTTCCCCTTCTCGTCGACGACCACTTCTGCGTGATCATGATCGTGATCATCGTCATCATGATCGTGGTGATGATGGTGGTGATGCTCGTGCTCATCCTCGTCGTCGTCATCATGATCGTGGTGATGATGGTGATGCTCATGCTCATCCTCGTCATCATCATGGTGATGATGGTGGTGATGCTCGTGCTCATCCTCGTCGTCATCATGATCATGGTGATGATGGTGATGCTCATGTTCATCCTCGTCGTCATGATCGTGATGATGGTGATGATGCTCATGCTCCTCTTCTTCATCATGATCATGTTCTTCCAGGAATTCCTTGAGAAGTTCTGCCTGAAGGTCCGCTCCGCCCTCGATCGCAGCGAGGATCTGTTTGCCGTCAAGCTCAGCGATCGGTGTTGTAATGATCGTCGCCTTCTTGTTATGGGCTCGAAGGATCTCCACGCATTCCGCGATCTTCGCGTCACTGGCCTTGTCTGTCCTTGTAAGGATGATCGTACCGGCGTACTCGATCTGATTGGCGAAAAACTCGCCGAAATTCTTCAGATAGAGCTTGCACTTGGAAGCATCCACTACTGCGACAGCGCTGTTCAGCTCCATGTCAGAGCCCTCCGCAGCACCCTGAACAGCCTCCATGATATCGGATAGCTTTCCGACACCTGAGGGCTCGATCAGGATCCTTTCAGGCTCGTAGGTCTTCATAACTTCTCTGAGCGCCGTTCCGAAATCACCTACAAGAGAGCAGCAGATGCATCCGGAGTTCATCTCTCGGATCTCGATCCCTGCCTCTTTTAAAAATCCACCGTCAATGCCGATCTCGCCGAATTCATTTTCGATCAGGACCACACGCGTGCCCGCCAGCGCGTCCGCGATGAGTTTTTTGATCAGTGTAGTCTTTCCTGCGCCGAGAAATCCGGAGACAATATCGATCTTGGTCATTCTAAATCCCTTCTTTCTTAAATAAATACAGCGCTCCCCGGCCAGTTTCGAACTGTTTCCGGGGCGCTGAATAGTAACAAAATATGAGCAGAGCTGTAAGCCGGGTTATGTCTTGGACGATCATCTGTCTAGGACCGCCGTCGCCGACGGCCTCAAGCGACCCACCTGAGAGCTGGCCGGGCAAGCTCACTGCTCTCGTTTCGGTCTTGCTTCGGATGGGGTTTACATGGCTCTCCGTGTTACCACGAAGACGGTAGTCTCTTACACTGCCTTTCCACCCTTACGGGCAGGACCTGCAGCCGCGATCGCCCGCCCTGCTCATTTCTACTGCATTTTACTCGCAGGGTTGATTGTTGTCAACTTCCGCTATCACTCAGCTGTAAAACAGCTGCCGCCAACAAATTCCCTGAGAATGGAGTTTGTGGGTACCGACGCCGTATCTACGCCGACAAAATACTCCATGAATTTGAGGAGGCGCTTTGCCTCATAAAACTCCGGTTCGTTCGGTCTGATGTTAAACAGAAGCGGTTCCGCAAACTGCTTGATAACTGACAGCTCGTAGATCAGTACGGAATTGAAGACCGCGTCTGCGCCGTCCTGGAATGGGAAGATATTCTGGTCTTCTCCAGCTCTCACCTTTGGCCATACCTGGAAAGTGTGCTGTGCGGTATTGCCTCTTGTTCTCGCGTCCCTTACCATGCGGCGCAGGAGTCTTGCATCCGTCGAAGGAATCCTGTTGTGCTCGTCAATATTCAGGCTCGTCATACAGCTGATATAGATCTTGAATTTGTTCTCTTCGGGAAGGTCTTCCGTGGCTTTGGGGTTAAGCCCGTGAATGCCTTCAATGATCAGGATATCATCCGCGTTGAGCTTAAGATACTTTCCTTTGTACACCCTTTTCCCGGCCTTGAAGTCGAACTGCGGCAGTTCGATCGTTTCCCCTTCGAGAAGGTCCAGCATATCGTCGTTGAACAGCTCGATATCGACCGCTTCAAATACTTCGTAATTGTAATTCCCGTCGATATCGATCGGGGTCATCTCGCGGTTTACGAAATAGTTGTCCATACTGATAATATGCGGTTTGAGGCCGAACGAACGGAGCTGTACCGCAAGCCTGTGGGCAAACGTGGTCTTACCTGATGAACTCGGTCCGGCTACAAGGACGAACTTTGTTCCCTTCCTGTCAAAAATCTGCGCGGCGATCTCCCCGATCCTGCGCTCCTGCAGCGCTTCCTGCACAAGGATCATATCGCTTATGCTTCCGCCGCAGATAGCGTCGTTGAGATCTCCCACAGTACTTATATTGACAAGGTCTCCCCACTTCGTGGAGAGATAGAGCTGTTCGAACAGGCTCTCCTGTTCCTCGAATTCTTCGATCTCAAAAGGATTCTCCTGTCTAGGAAGGATCAGAAGCAGTCCGCCGTTGTAAGCTTTGACTTTGAAGAGATTGACGTAGCCGGGAGAAGGGAGCATGTACCCGTAAAAATAGTCATAATATCCCTCCATATTGTAGACATTGATGGTCGAACCCCGGCGGTAATGGAACAGTCTTTCCTTGTCACGCATCCCCTGACGCTTGAAAAGCTCAACGGCATCATCGATCGGATACGTTTTCTTTGTGATCGGCAGGTTCCTGTCCCTTATGCGCCTCATTTCCTCTTCGACCATGGCGGCAAATTCGTCCGTCACTTTGATCCCGCCGCGGACAGAACAGAAAAAGGCATTTCCGAGCGTGAACTCTATTTTGACATGGACGGTGTTTCCCTGTTCCTTCATGATATCTCTGACAGCCTTAACGAGCATCATCTGCGCCGTTCTGACATAAGAGTTATGCCCGGCATTGTCGCGCGTCGTTATAAAGGAGATCACACCATCCTTTTCTAACCGCTTGTTTAATTCCCGCATCTTGCCGTTAAAAAATACGAGCGCGATGGAGTTGTTATATTGCGGCTGGTATTTCTTCACAATACTCTCAAATGTAACTCCCTTGTCAAATTGCTGGATCGCTCCTTTGATCATTACGGTTGGCATAGGCACCTCCTTGTATCCTTTTGTGATCCGACACCTTCGGTATTCTGTCGTTATCCTGTATGGCTGTCTTTTCTCTGCTTTCCTTTATGTCTCGTGAAACGGCGCTCCCCTGTCACAGGATATGATCCTGACAGAAGGCACTTCACGTTCAAGATATTCTTTCATGTAGGGAACGAAGATCTTCTCAATGCCGTAATGTCCTGCGTCTATCACGGCTATTCCCTTCTCAACCGCGTCAATGCCGTCGTGATGTGTGATATCGCCTGTCACGTAGACATCTGCGCCGGCTTTCACCGCAAGATCGATCTCGCCTTTTCCCGAGCCCGGAAGGATCGCGCAAGTGACAAGCATCTGATCGGGATTCCCGTAATAGCGCACATGCCCGATCTCAAACACCTCCGCTACCTTTGATGCGAATTCCGAAAGTTTCATCGGCTCCATAAGTGTGCCTATCCTTCCGATTCCATCAACAGAGATCTCGTCCTCATAGGTCACTTCCAGGACCTCTCTGTCTGTCAGGTTCAAAAGGTCCGCCGCCGCATCCGCCATGCCAAGGACGTCGAAGTTCGTGTGCATCGCATAGCAGGAAATATCGTGCCGCGTCAGATCCAGGATCCTTCTTCCGACGTAGTCACCGTCAGTGATCCTTTTGATCCCCGTAAAAAGAAGCGGATGATGAGTGATGATCAGATCCGCGTTCTGCAGGATCGCCGCTTCGATCACTTCAGAAGTGGCATCCACCGCCAGAGCGATCGTGTGCACCTCTTTGTCCGCATGCCCCACCAAAAGTCCTACATTGTCCCAGGACATCGCAAAACTCTCAGGGCACAGTTCTTCGAGCATCTGCATGATCTCTTTTACTCTCATAGACGGCTCCTTTTACTCATTTGTGTCAAAATAGTCCAGCGCCGCGCGGATCAGTTCCTCTTTTCTGAGAATCTGCGCTTTTTTCTCCTGGATGGCGCTTCCGCTGTCAGCCGCCCGTCCCAGAGAATGCAGGATCCTGTCATTGACGCCTTTTTGCCAAAGCAGGTAGCTTCTTAACATCGAATCCCTCTCCCTTATGAGAACAGGCCCAAACAGGTCTTCCGCATCCCTTAGCAGAACATCTTCTGTCTTTCCCCATACCGGTCCTTTTGTGGGAGAATGCGTCACATGGATCACCGGGTAATACTTATTGTCTTCCAATACGATCTTTTCGCGGTCGATCCCAAGTCCCAGCTCCCTGAGAGCTCTTCTGACATATTCCGGATCCGCCTGGGGCTGAAGGATGAGCTCTTCAAAATCCAATGTCTTTACCGGTTCCCTCAGAAGGATCCTGCTCATGATCCTTCCTCCCATACCGGCGATCACGAGTCCTCTCGCTTCTCCGGGATGATATGCGTCAAGACCATCTGACAGTCTCAGCTCTATTTTGTCCGGCACGCAGTAGCGCTCGGTATTCTCTCGCGCTTTCCCAAGAGGCCCCTCGATGACATCCATCGCGATTGCACAGTCTATGACGCCATCCATTAGAAGCCTGATCGGAATATGGGCGTGGTCCGTGCCCACATCGCACAGACAGTATTCTCCCTCAGGACGTCTCCCGTCGGGGCTGCCGACGCCGACCATACCGGCGATCGCCGTCAGCCTCTTTGATAGTTTCAGATCTTTCTCCATGGATTTAATCAAGATAATCCTTGAGCTTGCGGCTTCTGCTGGGATGGCGGAGTTTCCGGAGCGCCTTTGCTTCGATCTGGCGGATCCTCTCTCTTGTTACATTGAATTCCTTGCCGACTTCTTCGAGCGTTCTTGCCCTTCCGTCGTCAAGACCGAATCTGAGGCGCAGAACCTTCTGCTCTCTCTCCGTAAGCGTACCGAGGACTTCCACCAGCTGTTCTTTAAGGAGCGTGAAGGCCGCCGCGTCAGCGGGTACAGGGACATTGTCATCCTGGATGAAATCGCCCAGATGGCTGTCCTCCTCCTCTCCGATCGGAGTCTCTAGAGACACCGGCTCCTGGGAGATCTTTAAGATCTCACGGACTCTCTCTACCGGGATCTCCATTCTCTCGGCGATCTCGTCAGGAGTAGGTTCTCTTCCGAGTTCCTGCAGGAGCTGTCTGCTCACTCTGACCAGTTTGTTGATCGTCTCGACCATGTGGACCGGAATCCTGATCGTTCTTGCCTGATCAGCGATCGCTCTCGTGATCGCCTGGCGGATCCACCATGTTGCATATGTGGAAAACTTGAATCCTTTGTTGTAGTCGAACTTTTCTACTGCTTTGATAAGGCCCAGATTGCCTTCCTGGATCAGATCGAGAAACAGCATTCCGCGTCCCACATAGCGCTTTGCGATACTTACCACGAGTCTGAGGTTGGCCTCCGCCAGTCTTTTCTTTGCGTTTTCATCGCCCGATTCCATCCGCTTTGCGAGCTCGATCTCTTCCTCAGCGGTCAGAAGCGGTACTTTACCGATCTCCTTCAAATACATGCGGACCGGATCCTCTATATTGATGCTGTCGGGGATGCTCAGGTCCAAAAGATCGGTTTCATCCTCCCCGCTCTCATCGATCATATCCAGTTCGTCGTCCGGGACTTCTGTGTCGTCATCCTCTACGACCTGAAGAACGTCGATGTCGTTCTTTTCAAGAACACGCACGATCAGCTCATACTGATCTTCCGTGAGCTTCAGCGAGCTGAATGCGGTGCGGATCTCGGATTCCTCCAGCACGCCTTTCTTCTGCTTGCCGGATGCGATCAGCTCCCCGATCTTCTTCATGAACTCTTCCTGGCTCATCGTCTCATGGTTCTTAGTATCTGCTTTGTTGCTCATTTTTATAGATACCTCCGTTTCCAGATATATAAACAGATCCTGTGGATCCTGTTTATCAAAATAGTCCGCGCTTTGCGGTCACTCCTCAGCCGGCGCGTCCGACAGCGTAAAGCGGATCTTTTGGAGCGCCTGCAGGTCCTTCTTTGTCTCAAGCATTTTTAAGAGCATCTCCGGAGAAGGTTCCTGTCCGCTGCTTTCGATCAGTTTCTTCTCTCTTTCCGCCGCTGATTTTCTGATGGAGATCACGATATCCCGCAGTGCTTTTTCCTTTTCTCTCGCACCTGTCAGTCCTTTAAGTCTCTTGCTGAACAGAGATGCTGCTTCCTCCTGTTCTTCGCCGGTCTGGAACATTCCTATGACCGAAGCCGGATTTCCGCCTTCCCCCGATGAAAGGATCTTCCAGCATCCCTCAGCCGCCTGCCGGTACAGACCTTCCTGAAAGTGTTCGGGACGCAGGTAGGGAGAGATCTGGTCAAAAATCTCCGGCTCGTCAGAAAGCCAGGTAATAAGGAGCTTTTCATCTCTTTCCGCTCTCTGGTCGCGGAATGCTGCGGGCGCCGTGCTTCGTGACGGTTCCACACGGCTGCCGGTTGTTTCACCGCCGCTCTCCCATACTTTCTGCGCCGCTCCCGCTCTCCCATAGGAGGCCGTCAAGCGTCTGAGACTCCCCTCATCGACGTAGTAGCGTCTTGCCGCTTCTTTGAGGTAATTCTCTCTTTCTATCTCGTCCTCGATCCCGCATAGCTTTTCCGCGATCGCGTGATGGAATTTCGTGCGCTGCGCCGGATCGTCCATCGAGTACTCTTTTCCCATCATCCTAAGTTCAAAGAAAAAGCTGTTCTCCGCATTTTCGATCCTTGCCCTGAACGCTTCACTTCCGTTCTGCTTAATGAATTCATCGGGGTCCTTGCAAGGTGACAGATCGATCACCCTTCCCTCGATCCCTGCCTTTTTCAGGATACCGATGCTCCGCAGCGCTGCCCTGACGCCGGCGTTATCGTTGTCATACGCGAGGAGGACCGTTTTGGAATACCTTTTGAGCAGCGCCGCCTGTCCCTCCGTAAAGGAAGTCCCAAGTGACGCGACAGCTTCATGAAACCCGGCCTGGTGCATCGAGATCACGTCCATGTAACCCTCACAGAGGATCTTATAGGATTCCCTTGACCTCTTTGCAATGTGAAGGCCGTACAGATTTCTGCTTTTGTCAAATATCTCCGTCTCCGGCGAATTGAGGTACTTGGGTTTTGCATCCCCCATGACCCTTCCGCCGAAACCGATCACCTGCCCGCGCACATCCATGATCGGAAACATCACGCGGTTCCAGAATTTATCGTGAAGACCTCTCTTTTCATCAAAAACAGCTACGCCGGACTCGAGGATCAGGTCGTCCGGATAGCCCAGGCTCCGCAGATGCTTCACAAGATCGCTGTCGGAGCCGTCCGCGTAACCGAGTCCGAAATCTCTCATCGTCGGCGCGTCCAGGTTTCTGTCAACGAGATAGCGCAGTCCTTTTCGTCCCTTTTGCGACCGCAGGAGCTTGTAATAATAGACCGCGGTCTCCTTATTGACAGCCCTTAGCTTCTGGCGCTTCTCCTCCCGCCTTTTTGCCTCTTCGCTGTAATTCACCTCCGGGAGCTTGATCCCTGCGCGGTCCGCCAGCGACTGAAGCGCTTCCTGAAAACTGTAATTCTCATACTTCATCAGGAAGGTTACCGCGTTGCCGCCCGCACCGCATCCAAAACAGTAAAAGATCTGTTTCGTTTCCGACACCGAAAAAGACGGGGTTTTCTCGTTATGGAAAGGACACAGGCCAAAATAGTTCGCGCCTTTCTTTTGCAGATGGACGTAAGATCCCACCACATCCACGATATTATTGGATCGAAGGACCTCCTCCACTTTATCATCAGGATAATACATCGTTAGGTTTTCCCGTTATAGTACTCCCCAGGTCTTAGGGATGAACAGTGATTCAAATGTCATGATAGCATATCTGTCCGTCATTGCGGAAATGTAGTCGCACACAGCCCGGCTCACTTCCGTTCCCTGACGGATCATGTTTTTTTGAAGTTCCGGCAGGTCATCCGGCCTGCGCAAAAAATACGTGTAGAGCGCTTCGACCATCTTCTCCGCCTTGGACTCTTCCGCTTTGGCGACGGGGTTCGTATAGACTCTCTCAAACATAAACGCGCGCATCCTGTGAAATGCCTGTTCCACCTCAGGAGACATTTCTATGACCGGCCTTCCCTGGCTTGTCGTAATAATATCGTGGATAAAGCGGTCAAGCCTCTGGCCGAGAGTTCTTCCGACCACGCATGCGATCTCTTCCGGTACATCATCATCCGTAAGGATCCCGCCCCTGATCGCGTCGTCCATATCATGATGGATATATGCGATCTTATCGGAGAGACGTACGATCTGTCCCTCCAACGTAAACGGCAGGGTATTCATCTGATGGTTGAGAATGCCGTCCCTTACCTCCCGGGTCAGGTTCATCCCGACGCCGTTTTTTTCCAGGATATCCACTGTCCTGAGACTCTGCTCGTTATGTTTGAAGCCGTCAGGGGAGACTCTTTTGAGAGCACGCTCCCCGGCGTGCCCGAAAGGAGTATGCCCGAGGTCGTGACCAAGGGCGATCGCTTCCGCAAGGTCTTCGTTGAGGCGCAGAGCCTTTGCGATCGTCCTCGCGTTCTGCGAGACCTCAAGCGTATGCGTCATCCGCGTCCTGTAGTGATCTCCGTCCGGGGAAAGGAAGACCTGCGTCTTGTCCTTGAGTCTTCTGAACGACTTGCTGTGCAGGATCCTGTCTCTGTCTCTTTGAAAGACAGGGCGGATGTCGCACTGTTCCTCAGGAATTTTTCTTCCCTTTGAATCGGCCGAAAATGCGGCCCAGGGAGCCAGAATATCTTTTTCTCTTAATTCCAGTTCTTCTCTGATCGTCAATGAAAGGCCTCTTCTATCCTTGGATAATACGTGAATTTGAAATGAGATGAGAACAACGCTGCCGCAACTATCATCATGAACATGCAAAACAGCGTCTATCTTAGTTATTCTGCGCTCCGGCCGTATTTCCTTTTTCACCTTTTTAATTTTTTTGAATTAGTGGTTGACATTTACTCCCATTGCGGATAGAATAACATTTGTTCGCAGGAGTGGCGGAATGGCAGACGCGCAGGCTTCAGGTGCCTGTTATGGCAACATAGTGTGGGTTCAAGTCCCATCTCCTGGAACTGGCAGACGAGCAAGACTAAGGATCTTGTGATGGGTACATCGTGTGGGTTCAAGTCCCATCTTCCGCATTTAAGTCGAGAGCAGAAATGTTCTCGACTTTTTTGTATGTTTTTTGGTATATGTATGTTTTTCCTGTCTACAGCCGGAATTCTCATCCGTGCGTGCCTCATTTTTAATACGCATTTAATGCACAAAAAAACTGCAAGTCAGTGACTTGCAGCTTTTCTCGTGGAACCGACGGGGCTCGAACCCATGACCTCCCGCACGTCAAGCGGACGCTCATCCCAGCTGAGCTACGGTTCCATATTCTGTTGTACTCCGAAAAGGAGAGTGGAACCGACGGGGCTCGAACCCGTGACCTCTCGCGTGTGAGGCGAACGCTCATCCCAGCTGAGCTACGGTTCCATGACCCTGTGCGATTATAGAACAGGGATTGTCAATCGGAATTTTCAAGTTTTTGAATCCTTCCGATCAGATCAGGGAGAGTGGATTCAAAATCCACTCCGTACCAGGGATTGCCCGGATTTTTCATTGTTGCCCGGATCGTGTCAGCGGTGTGATCGGCAGCCATCTTCATTGCGTCGCGCACACTGAACCCTCTGATCATCGCACCGACGGCTGTGCTCGCGAACAGGTCTCCTGTCCCGTGATAAGAAACGCTTACTTTGTCGTTCTGATAAAAAAAGATCTCTCCGGTGCGGCTATCCATTCCGTAGACGCCGGTCTTTCCTTCCAAGAGCGATGCCCCTGTGAGCACTGTCATTTTCGCACCTGTTTCACACAGCCGTATGCACAGCTCCCTGAGATAGCTCTCATCGTACGTCTCTCTGTATTTTGCCCCCGTCATCAGACAGGCTTCCGTAATATTGGGCATGATAAGATCTGCCGTCCCGCAAAGTTTCCTGTTGCGCGAAGCATAATCCTCAGAAAATCCCCTGTATAACTTTCCGTTATCTCCCATCACAGGATCGATGAATACGAGCGTATTTTCATCTCTGAACATATCTATGACGCGCGCTGTCTCGTCGATCAGCTCCGGCGTTCCGAGATAACCGGTGTAGATCGCGTCAAAGTGCACGCCGTTCCTCTTCCACATATCCGCGATCGGCAGCATCTGCCCGCTGAGATCGAGTTTCGTATACTCCGGAAACAACGTATGGTTCGACAGGAGCGCTGTCGGAAGGATCACCGTCTCAACTCCCATCGCAGAAAGGACCGGAAGCGCTATAGTGATCGAACATTTTCCTAAACACGAGATATCCTGGATCGTCAGAATTCTTTTCATTCGAATATGACCTCCATTCCGTCTGTACTCGCAAAGCGCCCGTCTGTCAGGATAAAAAAGGCTTCCACGCCTTCTGTCCTCTGCGCCATCTCCATAGCCTTCTCCTCCCCAAGGATCAGGAAGATCGTCGCAAGCGCATCGCAGTCCGCTGACCTGCCTTTTCCGGCTTTGAGCGTCACGCCTACAATGTCGGACTCTGCGGGATACCCTGTTGAGGCGTTAAGAATATGATGGTACAGGATACCATCCTCTTCAAAATATCTCTGATAGACGCCGGACGTCACAACGGTCTCATCCTCCGCCGCCACGATACCTACGATCTCTGACTGATTCGAATACGGTTTCTCGATTCCGACACGGAATGGCTTGTTCTCATTTTTACTGACATATTTGCTGCCGAGACAGACGACATTTCCTCCGAGACTGATCACGGCAGATGTAACGCCGCTCTCTTCAAGCGTTTCTCCCACGCGATCTGCTATATATCCCTTCGCGATCCCGCCCAGATCGATATGCGTTTCAGGATCGGTGAGGGCAACCGTATTCCCGTCAATGATCACTTTGTTCCAGCCCACCGTTGCGACTGCATTCCGCAATGCGTCATTATCCGGAACTACCGGCTCCTCGGCATGAAAATCCCAAAGGTCCGTAACTTTTCCGATCGTAATATCAAATAAGCCGCCGGATAATTCGCTGTAATACAGCCCCTTGCTGATCACATCGATCGTCTCAGGGTCGCATTCGACAGGTTCTCCTCCCGCATTATTGATCCTGTAAATATCCGTTCCTTCTTTGGTACGGCTCAGAAGGGATTCATAATGCGCGCACAATTTGAATGCCTTGTCTATCGCTTTTGCAGCCGATTCCTCAGTCATCTTTTCCATATCATAGATCGTGATCGAGCAGATCGTGTCAAAATAGAAACTTTGCCGCGCGACAGGATCCTGCGTTGCCGCAGCGCACCCAGGCAGCGCAGTGATCATGATCACGGTCAATAATAGTAAGGCTATACGTTTTATTTTATTCATTCTACGGTTCGTCTCCCGTCTGTTTTACTTTATTGCTTCAGCGACCGAAGCGGTCCTGCAAGGAGCATTTTATCATGTTAGGTGAGATCAGAAAAGCAGAATAAAAAACTGCACCGGCCTTATCCCGGCCAGGTGCAGTATCTCCTTTTATCCGTAAAGTCAAAAGCATCAGGATTTGTGCGCTTCCGCCGCCTTGGCAGCCGCTTCCTTTTCAGCTTTTGCCTTCAGCGCTTCCTGTTTGCGTTTTTCAGCTTCCTTGGCTTCCTTCATCTGAAGTGCTTTCTTGATCTTCTCTTTCTGTTCCGCTGTATGGAGCACGTCCTGGATCGCGCCGGTCGGGCACTTCGCTGCGCACATGCCGCACTTGATGCACTTGGCGGGATCAATAGAGCTGAGGCTGTTCTCGATCGTGATCGCGTCTTTCGGACAGACTTTCGCGCACATGCCGCATCCGATGCAGGCTGTGGAACACGCCTTCCTTGCATCCGCCCCTTTTTGTTCGTTGTGGCAGCGGACCTGGACTTTTGCTGATTCAGGGATGATCCTTATAAGTTTCTGCGGGCAGGCCTTTGCGCAGGCTCCGCAGCTGACACAGTAATCGCGTCCCACAACCGCTACGCCGTCAATGATACGGATCGCATCAAACTGGCAGGCTTCAACGCAGTCGCCAAGGCCGATGCATCCATAAGGGCAAAGTTTGCTTCCGCCGAACAGCTGCTTCGCTGCTTTGCAGGAAGTCATGTCCTCATAATCATACAGCTTTGCAACGTTGTCCGTTGTGCCGTTGCACATGACAAACGCGATCTTTTTCTCAAGTTCGCCTGCGTCCTGTCCCATAAGAGAAGCCAGTTTTTTGGCAACGCCGGCACCACCGACAGAGCACTTCGTGCAGGACGTCTCGGGATCATCGACAAGCGCATGCGCGTAATCGTCACATCCGGCAAAACCGCATCCGCCGCAGTTCGCGCCGGGAAGCTCTGCACGCAGGTCAAGGAAAAGCGGATCTTCCTGTACAGCAAAGACTTTGGAAGCATAGCTGAGCATGCAGGAAGCTAAGAGACCAACGATGGCTACAAGCGCCACGGGAATAACAATAGACATCCTCCTCCTCCTTTCTTATGAGAACATTCCGTTAAAGCCCATGAAGCTCAGGGAAAGGATTGCCGCCGTGATCAGGATGATCGGCACTCCCCTGAAGGACTCCGGAATACGGCTCTGATCCGCAAGCTTGCTGCGGACACCCGCCATGATCACCATAGCGAACAGGAACCCGATACCCGCGCCCAATGCGTCAACCAAAGATTCCGCATAAGTGTAATTGGAATCGATGTTCGTGATGCAGACACCGAGCACCGCGCAGTTCGTTGTGATCAGGGGAAGGAAGATTCCGAGTGCTTTGTACAGCGCAGGCATACTCTTCTTCATGAACATTTCGACCAGCTGGACCAGTGCGGCGATGACCAGGATGAAAACGACTGTCTGCAGATATCCGATCCCGAACCTGTTCAGAAGCTGCTGGATCGGCCATGTGACAGCCGTAGCGAGTACCATAACGAATGTAACCGCGATACCCATACCGACGGAGCTGTCAAGGTCCTTGGAAACTCCGAGGAAGGGGCAGATCCCCAGGAACTGAGCCAGAGGATAGTTGTTTACCAGCACCATGCTGATAATGATGATAATCATTTTCATGAATCATTCCTCCTCTCTTACTGCTTCTGGGCGGCACAATCGCCATCCGTGCAGGCACCGATGTTGGCGCAGCCGTCGCAGCCGAAATCGTTGCGGATCTTGCTCTTATCCTTTGTCAGGTAGTGAACAGCAGCCATAACGATCGCATATACAAAGAATCCTCCGGGGACCATTGTCATAATGCTCATGCCGGGAATGAATCTCGAGAAGATCGGAATTCCCTTAAAGCCCTTGGCCAGTCCGAACCAGTCGCCCGCAAGCCATACACCGTTTCCGAGCACTTCACGCAGCGTGCCCATGATGACCAGGGTCAATGTAAAGCCGATTCCCATTCCAATGCCGTCAAGCGCGGAATCGACTACGCCGTTTTTACTTGCGAACATTTCAGCACGTCCGAGAATAATACAGTTAACAACGATCAGGGGCAGATACAGTCCAAGCGCGGAATACAGCGAAGGAACGAACGCCTGCAGGAGCATCTGCACGATCGTGACAAATCCGGCGATCACGGTGATAAAGCAAGGGATTCTGACTTTATCGGGAATGATGTTGTGAAGAGCCGAAATAACGATGTTTGAGCAAATAAGAACAGCTGTCGCGGCAAGTCCCATGCCGAGGCCGGTCTCTACGGAACCGGACGTCGCCAGAGTAGGGCACGTACCGATGACCAGTACCAGAACGGGGTTCTCCTTAATGATACCGTTTGTGAGAATACTTATTCTTTTCTTCTCTTCCATTATTTCGCACCTCCTATCTGAGCATACTGTGCCAGTGCGGCGTAGACGCCTTTATGAATGGCAGTGCCGGAGACGGACGCACCGGTGATGAAGTTGAAGCCGGATTCCTTTTTGCAGTCTTCCGATGTCAGCGAGGTCTTTGAGATGTACTGCGCGAGATATTCGGGATCCTGGTCCTTTGTACCGACGCCGGGAGTATCCTCGTGGTCTGTTACAATGACGCCGGTAATAGCGCCGTTTGCATCAAGCCCGACCATCATGGTGAGATCTCCGCCGAACGACTTCGTCACACAGGTCATGACATAACCCACATCATTGTTGGCTTTGTAGACATCAGTCACTGCCGCTTTAGCGTCTGAGGATGTACAATACTCGATGTCCTCGATCCGGGTGAAATCATCCGCATCCGGGAGCAGCGCTATTCTGTTCACGTTCGCTGCGGCTTCCGCATTTCTGACAATGATCGGAGCCGAGACCGCATTGGTCAATGCAAGAAGGAGCGTCGTGCAGAAGCAGATCGCCACGAGGACGACTACGGGCATGCCGTATTCCTTAAAAGTGTCACTCTTAGTCATTACTTGCCAGCCTCCTTTCCTGCTTCCTGTGCAGCTTCTTTAGCAGCTTTCCTGGCAGCTTTTCTGGCGGCTTTTTCTTCTGCGCCAATGCCGTAGAACCGGTTCTGTGCGAGCATATCAAGGAGCGGAGCCAGAACATTCATGAACAGGATGGCGAAAGATGCTCCCTCGGGATACGAGCAGAACAGACGAATGATCATAGTGACCAGACCGCAGCCGATACCGAAAACGATCTTGGCGCTCTTCATGATCGGGCTCGTCACATAGTCCGTCGCGCAGAATGTCGCTCCGAAAACACAGCCGCCGGCCAGGACGTGGAACAGGGCCATATGAAGTGCGCTGTACTCCCCGCCCGCAACCGTATAATAGATCAGCGAGAATACAAATACCGTGCCGATGTAGCACACAGGGATGATCGGAGAGATGATCTTCTTACAGATCAGGATCACAAGACCAATGAAAACTGCGATCGTGCAGGTTTCGCCCATGGCTCCGCCGATATTGCCGATGAACATGTTGCCAAGTGAAGGCGCTTCGGAAAGAGCGCCGTCTGCAAGAAGTCCCAGAGGTGTAGCGCCGGTCACAGCGTCAGCTGTCTGATTCAGTCTTGTAAGCGGCCATGTGGTCATTTCCGTTGTAAATGACAGCAGCAGAACGATACGGCCAACGATCGCGGGGTTCGCGAAGTTTCGGCCAAGTCCGCCGTAGAGCTGCTTGACGATAACGATCGCTGTGAAACAGCCGATCACTGCCATCCAAACAGGAAGCTTGGAAGGAAGGTTCATCGCAAGAATAACGCCCGTAACGCAGGCGCTGAGATCCCTGACTGTCACTTTTTTGCCCAGAAGCCTCTCATATCCCCACTCAAAGAACGCGCAGCTGGCCGCGCAGACCAAAGTGAGAATGAGAGCCGGCACGCCAAAATAGAAAACGCTCGCAATGAATGTGGGAACCAGTGCGATCAGGACCCACATCATGGTCTTCTGGGTGTCGAGAGCCGTCACCAGATGGGGGGACGACGCCACGGCGAGATTATCATAGTATTTTACATTATTTGTATCTGTCATTTCTGGCTCGCCTCCCTTACTAATGCTTTTCCAAGCTTATTGATAAAGGCCAACGGGCGGTGCGCAGGGCAGATATAGGAGCAGCTTCCGCATTCCATACACTGCATGATCTTCAGATCATTGAGCCGCTTCACATCTCTTGCTTCATAAGCATCCGCAAATCCGGTAGGCAGAAGGTTGAAAGGACATGCGGAGTGACACCGGCCGCAGCAGATGCATGCGGTCTCTTCAGGGATAAACGACTGCTCTTTCGAAAAAGCAAGGATCGCGTTATTGTTCTTAACGATCGGCATCCTGTCCGAATAGATCGCGCGTCCCATCATCGGACCGCCCATGAGGATCTTCCTGGGCTCCGTCTTATATCCGCCGCAATACTCGATCACGTCATGGATCATCGTTCCGATCGGGATCAAAACATTGCCGGGCCTCGTGACTGCGTCTCCGTCAATCGTCACCCTCTTTGTGATGAGGGGCATACCGTCTTTGAGATACTGCCCGAGAAAAGCCACGGATGTTACATTGGAAACGATACATCCGAGATCTGCAGGCAACACGCCTGCATTGCAGGTCTTTCCCGTCACCTCATAGATCAGCACACGCTCAGCTCCCTGGGGATAACTCTCCTGAAGTTTGACCGTTCTCATATTCGTGATGCCCTGCTCCGCGAACATTCTATTGAATTTTTCAATCGCATCCGGTTTATTGCCTTCAATACCGATCACACATTCCGACGCCTGGATATACTTCATGATAGCCTGGGCGCCGTCGATAATGTTCTGGGTGTCTTCCAACATGACCCTGTGGTCGGAAGTGATGAAAGGCTCACACTCCGCGCCGTTCAAGATCAGGATCATGGGATCGCCCAGATTCCTCGGATTGAACTTGAGCCATGTAGGAAAACTTGCGCCCCCAAGACCCACCAGACCACTTTCCTTAACTGCCGCAATAAAACTTGGCTGATCTGTGATTTCCGGCGGTTTGATGGAAGGATCAACTTCCTGCTTTCCGTCTGATTCGATCACGACGAGCGTCTCGTAACCGCCCATGGCATTTCTCTGCGTCTCGATTCCGCTGACAGTTCCCGATACGCTGGCATGGATCGGCACGTGAAGAAATGCGTCTGTGTCACCAATCTTCTGTCCGACAAGGACATGATCGCCTTTTTTGACTAAAGGCTTGCACGGTGCGCCGATATTCTGCGACATCGAGATCTTAACGACTTTCGGGACGGGCATTACCTCTGTCGCACAACCGGCCGTATTCTTGTAGTGGCCGACATGTATGCTGTTCAAATGCTTTGCACCAAACATCGCTGTTCCCCCTTTTTGTGGTTGTTGAAATACATAAGCTATATTATAATGCCGAAACTCTTCTATTCAAATAGTTGTCAGAAAATATCGGCATTTAAATTGTTCCATTTCGAGAGCAGTTTTGACAGATTCCCGATTTTTAAGGAACGTTTTTTTGCATATTCATTCCCTGATCACATCAATCTGTCATACCATGAAGCTGGTCAAGAAACACAAATCTCCCCTCGATCCACTCATAAATGCTGCTGTTATCATTGAGAGTACTTCCGCTCCATTTTTCCTCATTCCTGCGCATCGCTCCGCTATTAACAAGATATTCTTTTTGTTCCTCAAACATTCCTTCGATCAGATCGGGACCGATTCCCTCTTCTCTCCAGCTTTTCCATTTTGCATCCGCAAGACTCGCTGTATCCGCGTCAGCACGGATGAGCGCGGTATAGACATAATCCCTGTCATAGCGGAGTTTGTAGCTGTCCGTGCTGTCGGGAACAAATTTGGTGTTTCCGTTATCGGGATCCCATTTGAACGCATCTCCGAAAGTATAATTGAGGTCCCAGATCGTCTCGTTTAATGTATAGCCTCCCCTGCCGTTGCCATATGCTGCGATATAGAGATTTTTCCATGTATTATCCGCGGCTCTCGTCATTTCGCAGAACAGTTCATGCAGCAGGAAATTCTCCATATTCAGTGAAATTCTCTGTTTTGTCAGCGTCGACAGGTCTCCTGTCTCAAAGACAAAATCCTGATATGCCTGAAGCGGCTCCCAGTTATAATAATCCTCTCCCGCTCCCGGATACTCGATCGATGCGTATTCATATCCTTTTTGAAGCACCTCCCGATGTTCGCTGTAGTCGGTCAGTTTTCCCGGCAATTCCAATTCCTCTTTCCACTTACTGACCTTATAGAGAATATCCCCCTCGTTCATTCCCATGAGTTTTCTGTCTATGGGATACATCAGACCGTAGACGCCCATATATGCTCTGTTCATAAAAAGCTCTACGTATTCGATCAAGGGGGCTGCGACAGGATCCTTTTCCATTTGATTCAGACGTTTCCACAGATCGAAACAGACTTTTTCCCTCGAAAGGGTCTTGTCCGTGCTCAGGGAATTGAGGACCCAGTCATCGTCTTTTCTCAGTCCCAGAAAACTTACTTTTTTGTTATTTCCCCGGCTGTCATGCAGCTCGACCCGATAGCTTTTCTTATCAAATAATACTGATGTGTTGCCGCGCACATGGAAAGTGCAGGCACATCGGTTGTATTCCTTTCTGTACGGATCCAATACCGATATCATTGCGACATGTTCTTCTTTTGCTTTGATCTCGCCATCCTCAAAAGAAATACATACCGCGGGCATTCCTGTAAACACAAGATCCCCTTCCATAAAACGATTTGAAAAGACAACCGAGATCTTATAAACAGTTCCTTCGAGAATACTGCTGCCGGCGTCCTCATTTCCATCGTGCAGGATACGGATCATTCCGGCACCGTCTGTCAAAGTAAGGTCTCCCTCCCATCCCTCTGTTTGGATAGACATTGGAAGATATACCGTATTCGTTCCGCTGTCGTATGGAACTTCGCATTTTTTACATCGCAATACGGAGGCGTCGAACGGTATCCGCTCCTTTCCGGCAATAGCTTGTTCATACTCTTTTTCGCTGACAAAATACGCCTTGACAGACCCCTCCTTATCGAAGAGATCTGTCAAGGCATTCTCAGCAGCGGTCCAAGCCGCTATGCACAATATGATCAGAACCAGCAGTAAACCATTCTTCTTCATTTTGCGATACACAAAGATTTCCAAAGCAGTGTCTTAAACAAAAACAAATGCGTTCCGGGAGTTGATCAGGAGTCAATTTAGAAATAAACAGTACCAAGGATCTGTTTCCCGCTTTCCGCGAGTAAAGCGATCTCCCTGCGGACAGTGGAATAATCGGATTTCCCGATCTCTTCCGCAACGATCACTGCGTCTGTGCCGGCAATGCTCTTAAGTGCACCGGCATTAGTCATGATATCCGGGATCTGGACAAAGCTAAAGTCTGCTTCCTCGGCGAGCGCTTTTTCATTAAGTGTTCCGGCAAGATTCTCAATCTTCTTCGGTGATGCTGTGCCTACAACACCGATCTTGTGTCCCGAATCTTTTCCAAGGATATTGCCGAGTCTTGCAATGATGTAATCGGTCTCTCCTTCTTTTGCAGGCGCGTTCTCAGCCGAGAAATCAGCCAGTGTCTTTAAACCGTATTCGCCGTCGATCTCATCGGCTGTCAGGAGCTTTCCTTTCTGGATGATCATTGCCATAAAGAAGATCATGGCAAGGATCATACCGCCGACCATTCCGACGATCCCCATCTTAATGCCGTTGACCAGCATATACTTTTTGGAATACTGAGGCACAGCGGGCGGTTTGACGAGGTTCGTGCTCTGGTTCTGCGCTGTATAGCAGGTAGTCTGCAGCTTGGCGAGAGCATCCTGCTGCTTCTGCTGATATGTCTGAAGCGTGGTATCCGTGATCGTCTGGGTACCCTTGTTATAAACGCTGATCGCATAATCACCCATTGCTGACGCTATGGTCTTATGCTTGGTCTCAAGAGCATTTATGATATCGTCCCTGATCTCCTCGGCAATCTCCTCCGTCTCGGAGATGACTGTAAGGCGCATCGTAGCACCCGTTGACGTCAGTTTAAACGTGACAAGTTCACGAAGATCGCTGACAGTCATATTATGCTTTGCTGCCACCTCTCCCAGAGAATTGCCGAAATAAACTTCGTTGTAAAGCGCGTTCTTGACAGCGGTGATCTCGTTTTCCGTGATCTCCCCGTCCTTGGGTGCTGTGATCTTCATATCTGCCGTAGATGTCGGACAGTGATAGGTGTCCAATTTCATCTTAGGCGAATTTTCACAGTAATCCGACAGGTCCGCTATGCTCGCCTGGTAATCCGCGATACTCTTCTTATAGTCTTTGACGGAAGTCCTGTATGCGGTGAGTTTCGAGGTGTATGTGTCGTAGTCCTCGATCATTGCGTCTTTCTGGGAATGGATCGCATAGATCTTATAGCATCCGAAAAGGCCGCCCAGGAGAACGCCTGCGATCAGGATCAGTATCCAGTTCTTCAGCGCTCCGCGGACCAGCCTGATCAGACTGACCTGCCTTGTGTTGTTTTCTTCCCTGAAATCATAGAAATCTTTCTGTGTCACAATACTTTCCTTTCCTGCTTTGCGCAATTGCCTTATCTAAAACTATGCAGACAATACAAATGCCTTTCACTCAGCACTTTATTCAGAAACCGGTATCATAAGACCTATGCCTTTCGTCTCTCTGCGGTGATCCCCGTTCATTTCCTCTGTCGTCAGGTCAAAATACTCTCTTTCCCTGCCGGATGAAGCATCAAATGTGATATCCGTTTCATGCCATGCGCCATCCCAGTACACCGTATTCCATACATGGGCTGCTCCTTCGCATTCGCCGGGGATCACAATACAGTCGATCCCGCACCGCCCAAGAAGATATTTGTATGCCAGCGCGAATCCGTCACATACGGCGCTCTTTTCAGCAATCGCCCCGTACGCCGTGTGTTCGTTCCGAAGTTCCGGATCATAAAGGGCTTCTTCTGTATAATCTGTATTTTCTATGAGAAGATCATAGAGGACCGATGGAATCTCATTTTCGCCGGTATCTTTTGAGATTTCCTGCAATAGCAAATCCGCCGCATCGAGAAACGCCTTCTCATACTCTTCCAGCTCCTCCGCGGACCTGAAAAGGGGGATCACGCCAACCGCATCGGCATACAGATCATCCCCTGATCCGCTCACCCTGAAGCGGTACGTTCTGTCAAGCCAGAACATCTCGGGGTGATCGTAAAGGAATCCCTGATAGACACTGTCAAGCTCTGAAACAGGTAGCTGTACAGTGTTGCCCTCTTCGTCAGTAATCTCTTTCAGATCATCGCTGAACGGTTCCCCGGCCAAATCTCTGAATGCATCATAGGCGTTCCTGTGTGTCTTGTCAAACTGCTCATAAAACCATTCTGTCGCGTTTTTTTCTGCGCCGCCGGCTTTTTGTGAAAAGCTTCCGCATCCCATCAAACAGATGATCATGATCAGAAAGAGCATTATCGCGGATGCCGCCTTCATGCGGACCGCGCCCGCCCCCCTGTCTCTGCCGTTCATCTGTCCTTCTTTCTTATGGGAAATCTCTTTCCGAGGATCTTTCCCACAACAATCTCCGACACAAAGGTATCTCGAAGCAGAACGATCACCGCGCAGTATACAATGAAACCAACCGCCACTTCCAAGAGCAGCGCGATCACGTTCGAAGAAATGCCACGGTCCAGTATCTTGATGACTGTAAGCATAAGGATACCTGCCACAAGTTTCTTCCATCCCTCTCTCACAAGATCCTCACCTGTCAGATAGCCTTTACAGAACTTGAAATAAAGCACTGTGATAACGCCTTCTGCGATCAGAGAAGCAACAATAGCGCCATAACCCCAGAATCGCGGGATCAGGATCAGGTTGAGCGTTAAGTTTACAATCGCGCCGATGATGATGAATTTTGCGCTCAGTTTCCTGTTTCCTGACGGCGTATAATACTGTGATCCAAGGCAGTTGCTGACGCCGATGATGATCACGATCGGGCTCATCAGCATGAGCATTGTGATGACCCTGTCATAGCCGGCCCCCAGAAAGATCGGAACAAACCTTCGCGCGACGCCGATCAGGCCAAAACAGATGCCAATCCCCATAAAAAGAATATAGTTAATGGAATCCCTGATCCTTCTCTTGATCTCATCATACTTCTCTTCCGCGAAGAGATATGCGATCCTCGATCCGAGAACCATGTTGAGTGACGAGAAAGTGAGCGCTTTCATCATATTGATGATCTGCATCGTATAGTGATAGCAGCCGTTTTCCGCTTTGTTCTGCGTGATCACGCCGATCAGTGTCCTGTCAAGGACCGTATAGACGCTTGTCGCTATAGATGGTACAAAATAGATCAGCGTCTCGTGAAAATGATGACGGAAATGCAGCTTTTTAAAATCAACCTTTGTGATAAAACGGGGAACATAGAGCCACATCGAAAGGTTGCCCAACATCGTCGAAGCCGTAATGATGATGATATACAAAAGCAGATCATCCTGCTTCTTTACGAACAGAAACATCAGGGCAACGCCTATAAGTTTGCACGCCGCGTTCTTTGTGACAGTATACTTAAACTGCTCCATCCCGGCAAAAAACCAGGAAATGTCAAACATCGTTGAGAACAGTCCCATCGTCAGCACAAGATAGATCACCTTATACTGATTGGTCAGCGCAATAAAGACAAACCACACAGCAATACAGGCTGCAGACGTCATGACTGTCATGAGCTCGATCTCCCAAAACAGTATGCTCCTCTGCTTCTCGTCGCCGCGAACCCGTGCGATCTCCCTTGCGCCGTAAGTCGCGGTGCCCAGCGCCGCGAACATCGCGAAATACGTCTGTATGGAATTTGTATAATCGTAGATACCGCTCTGGTCAGGCCCAAGAACTCTTGCAATATAGGGCGCCGTGATGAGCGGAAGGATGATCAGCAAAACCTGATAAAGCGTGCTGATCGCAATATTCTTTTTAAGACTCGGCTCCGTACTCAATTCGTCTCCTCTTGCTCCCTATGCTGCTCCTAATTCCCGGTTTGTGCCGCTTTCGTCTGTGCCACTTTATCAGATCCAGCGCGTACCAGAACGCAAGGAAACTCCCGCTCTCCGTCGGAGATAGAAGAAGGTTATTGAACGCGGAATAGATCGCTATACAGATGAGCCAAATCGCAAGGACTTTGTCGCGCTCAATGATAGCCGCATAGAGGATGATGCTGTAATACACCAGGATGATGATCAAAACGATCAGACCGTAATTGATCAGGTTCTTCATGTAACCGCTGTCGATGTAAAAATAATCACCCTTTGACATATCCGTGTTCTCTTTGATCTGAATCCCGAAGAGATGCACGCCGTACTTTTTCAGTCCCTGATTGGCAAGCGCCACCCTGTTATGGGTCAGGTCGTTGAACTTTTTCAGGAGTTTATTTTTGGAAGTGTACACCAAGCAAAGCCGATACGTCGCAATTGCCATGACCGGAAATACAACTACCGCTGCGATGCGGTTAAACGCGTTGTTATTTAACACGGGAGCCCTGAGTTTGATCACGATCACATAGAGGAACAGACACAAAAGCCCTACCGCGAAAGGCAGCGAGGTATCTGTAATAACATAGATCCAAATCTCCATTGCCGCCAGAAAGACAAGCATCAACCAAGGGACCTCTCTGCGTTTTGCATAGTTACCTCCGGTTCCTTCGCGGTCCGGATCGGTAAACGCGTACAAGCCGCAGAAAAGGATGTTATTAAAGTAGATGGCGGCGTAAGAAACATAGTTGAAGTTCAGGTATTCTCTAACGCGCTCCCTGTAGACTTCTCTCGAAACAGAGTGAATACCGATCCTGTCAAGCAGCACAGGGGTTGTCCACAGGACGACACAGGACCAAAAGAGCACCTTACAGATCCGCCTGAAAGAGATGTTTCTCGCCCCATAGATCAACAGCAAAGCCTGTATCAGCGGCATTCCTGTATTGATATTTCTCTGAACGACTATAAAAACCGCTGCCGCCGTCAGCACCACAGCCAATGCTTTCCTCTCGATCGTCTTTTCGGTCAGGACGATCTTGATCATAAAAATGAGCATGCAAAAATAGCGTACGGCTGTTGGAAGCTTTCCGCTATAAAAATCTGCATATATTGTCCTGCTCATATAAAACTGTGCCAGCCACAGTACAAGCCCTGTAAAATAGAGGATCTCCTCCAGGCTTATCCTGGTCCCTCTTTCTTCGAGCCTGACCGTTGACTGGCGGTAATCGTTTATTACCATGTGGATCCGTCCTTGAATAATAAGCTTTCTGATCCTAATGATCTCTTCCTAATGATCTCTTCCTAATGATCTCTTCCTAATAATCACTTCCTAATTGATCTCTGATCTGAAAGATTGATCTCTGATCTGAAAGCCCTGGTTTAAAAGCTCTGTTAAAAGCTTTCGCTGTACTTCTTATGGAAGAACTTCGCCTTCAGGAAAGACACACCCTTCTTTGCCCAGTTGACCTTCTCAATATACACAAGCGGAAGGACCTTGATCGAAGAGGTGCTGATCGCGCCCGTATCGATCTGTCTGTCAAGCCACACATTGAAGATGATCTCGCTGATCCGGCCATAGAGACGGCCCTCAAACGCATCTAACAGACTGTCGTCGATCCTGGTCTCAAGTTCTTCCAGAATATCGAACAGCCATGTGCAGTAAATATTGAAGTGCGCGCGGTCCATGATCAACATGTTGAACATATAGCCGTGCGTCTGATCCATCACTTTGTCGTAAGACTCGAGATACTCCGGGTATCTCTCCGAAAGGATCGCCCGGGTCGCGTCCAGGTGTTCCGCATAGTGCGTGTGGGCATAGTGCGAATACAAGGTCTCGATCATGTAGCGCTGCGGTCTGGGCACAAATACTTCGTACTTGCCAAGCATCGGTTCGAGTTCCTTGCTTGTCAGGATTGAATCGAACAGATCCTTGCCCTTGTTCTTTCCGCCAAAATACCGCCTGTAATGCACCAGGCCTATGTAATCGCTGTTCAGGTTCTTCCATGCCCAGTAAATCCCGGTCAGCTCACAGTATCGAGGATTCTTGATAGAGATATTATCCCCCTCGTTGTCCTTCTGGTAGCCGAAGTCAAGAGGATTCCCCTTGGCATCCCGTTTTCCCTCTGCTCCCACGTGTACCGGCAGGTAGAGCGGGTCGCTGGGCATTCTGTACTTTTTATGCGTAGCTACGACGATCGTAGCGGTGAAAGGTTTCTCTGACATTTCTGACTCCAAGACAATAGATAGTTTACCATTTCAATACTATCACATCGCTGTGCTCTTTTTCAATAACAAGACTTAATAATCAGGCTGCAATAAAAGCTCAATAAAAAAAGCAGGCATCGCCGAAGGAAAAGAACCTATAACCGGATTCGATCGCTTTCTGATAAGCAGCCAGGACATTCTCTCTTCCCGCGAATGCAGACACCAGCATGACGAGTGTGGATTCGGGGAGATGGAAATTCGTGATCAGCGCATCCATGACTTTGAATCTGTATCCGGGGTAAATAAAGATCGACGTATCGTCGGCTCCCGCATGAACGATCCCGTTTTCGTCCGATGCGCTCTCTACAGTCCTGCACGCGGTCGTTCCGACGCAGATCACGCGGTGTCCCTCCGCATGGGTGCGGTTAATGAGCTCTGCCGCTTCCTCCGAGACGTTGTACCACTCCGAATGCATGTGGTGGCTCGTGACATCTTCTACTTTGACGGGCCTGAACGTTCCCAGTCCGACATGCAGCGTCACAAATACCGTCCTGACTCCCATTTCCCGGATCTGTTCAAGAAGCTCCTTCGTAAAATGAAGTCCTGCAGTAGGTGCCGCCGCGCTTCCCTCATATTTGGCGTAGACTGTCTGGTACCTGTTTCTGTCTCCCAGTTTATGCGTGATATAGGGCGGGAGCGGCATCTCTCCCAATCTGTCGAGTACTTCCTCAAAGATCCCATCGTATTCAAATTCCACCAGCCGGTTTCCCTCGTCGAGGATATCTCTGATAACAGCTTTAAGGCTCCCATCGCCGAATACAACGCGCGCGCCGGGTCTTAGTTTTTTTCCCGGTTTCACAAGTGTCTCCCATTGCTTCTCGCCAAGGCGCTTCAGAAGAAGGACCTCAACGCTTGCTCCGGTCCCCTCTTTGGTTCCGAGCAGTCTTGCCGGGATGACCTTTGTATCATTCAATACCAGTGTATCCCCCGGCCTTAAGTACTCAGTGATCTCGCGGAAGACCCTGTGTTCAATTCCGCCATTCTCCCTGTTCATTACAAGGAGCCGGGAAGATGCTCTGTCCGCAAGGGGATCCTGCGCGATCAGTTCCTGCGGCAGGTCAAAATAGTAATCTGATGTCTTTTGTCCGGTGATCTGTTCCATTCTGCTTTCACTCTTGGTTTCGTAATCGATATCCGTATGGATATCCGTTTTTCATGTATCCGCGCTTATCCGCGGTCTTTACAGGTTCGTCAGGAAGGCTCCCTCCAGGAACACTTTATAACCCCTGTACGCCTCGTACAAGTCCGCCTTGCTGACTGCTTCCCACGGAGCATGCATGCTCAGGACCGGAACGCCGCAGTCGATCACATTCATCCCGTACCGGGCGAGGATAAAGGCGATCGTACCGCCGCCGCCCTGATCAACCTTCCCGACCTCCGCAGTCTGTGTGCAGATCTGTTCTTTTTCAAAGAGGCCTCTTAAGTGCGCAATGTATTCCGCATTGGCATCATTGGAACGCGCCTTCCCCCTGCTGCCCGTGAACTTGTGGAATACCATTCCTTTTCCGAGATAACCGGTATTCTTCTTCTCAAATGCAGATGCAAAAGAGGGATCGAAGGCAGCTCCCACATCCGAAGATAGCATGCAGCTGTTCGCGAGCGCCCTTCGTACAGCGAGCTCACTATACTGTCCGCACAGGTTCATGATCTCCGCTACCGCATTTTCAAAGAACCGGGAGCGTATACCTGTCGCTCCGACGCTTCCGATCTCCTCTTTATCAACCAGCAGCGTGCAGCTTGTTCTCTGAAGGTCATGCATCTCCAGCTGCGCACGGAAAGAAGGATATGCGCAGACACGGTCGTCCTGCCCGTAACCGAGGATCATGCTCCTGTCGAACCCAGCGTCTCTCGGCTTTCCTGCCGGAACGATCTCAAGTTCCGCCGACTCGAAATCCTCCTCTGTGATCCCGTAATAATTCTCAAGGATATTCAAAGCGGATTTCTTGACCGCGTCCTTTTCCTTCTCCTTTTTCTCCCGGCCGGAATCTGTATTATCGTCGGTCACGAGCGGTTTATTGCCGATGATCACATCGAGCGCTTCTCCTTCTATAACGGTTGCGCCGGGCTTCTTGAGCTGCTCCTGGGAGAGATGGATCAAAAGGTCGGAGATAAAAAACACAGGATCGTCTTCGTCTTCACCCACACGTACGATCACTGTCTCGCCATTCTTTTTCACGATCACGCCATGGATCGCCAGCGGTATGGTGACATACTGGTATTTCTTGATGCCTCCATAATAATGCGTATCGAGATACGCGATCCCGCCTTCCTCGTACATCGGATTCTGCTTGACGTCAAGACGGGGAGAATCGATATGCGCGCCCAGGATGTTCATGCCGTTTTCGATCGGTTCCCTGCCGATCTCAAACAGCGCAATGGACTTGTTCATCCAGACACAATAAACCCTGTCTCCCGCTGAGAGCTTTTTGTTCTCCCTGATCGCTTTGTTAAGTTCAATATAGCCGTTTGCTTCCGCCTCATTGACGATCCAGTCGACACACTCACGCTCCGTCTTGCAAGAGCCCAGGAATTCCTTGTAGTCGTCCGCAAAATCCATGCAGGACTTATGGATGCCGAGGTCATATGTTTTCCATGCGTTAATTTTTTCCATTCTATCCACGTCTAGCCTTTCAGGTATAAATGATCATGACCGATCCGCCCACATCACCGATCATTTTATTTGTACAGCCTGTTGCCGCAAAGTAATACCGCGTTAAATAAGTGCATCTTCATACACAGATGTATAAGGATGCACCTACTGTTTGATACAGGCATATAAATGCCTGAAACGCCGCCTTCCGTATTTTGACTCCTAGCACACGGCCAGGTGGGTGTCCGCAGCTCAGACATTTGCCTTCCACTGGCAGCGCATGAGCGCCGGAGGCATGACAGCCGTAAGAGCGATATAAGAATCCCGTTTAAAGTAATTGTAGGTTCAAAATTACGGAACTATGGACCTTTCAGGCAATTCCATTATAGCATACTATTGTCGGAGTTTTCAACTCAGTGGCTTCGTCTGTTCCTCCAGCCACAGCGCCTCTTCCGCGTTCAAAAGCGGCGCCAGTTCGATGCGTACTCTTTCATGATACTCATTAAGCAGCGCTTTTGTCTCCGGTGTCAGATACGCCGGCTCGATCAGGTTCCTGTCGAAGGGGACCAGTGTAAGCGGTTCAAAAGAGAGAAAGCGGCCCCATTCATTCACTGTATGCTCCACAACTTCCAGGATCGTCTCGATCCGTATCCCATACTTTCCTTCCAGATAGACACCCGGTTCATCCGATACGATCATGCCCGGTTCCATGGGGGCGTCCTGACGTCCGGGAAACACTTTCCAGCGGATAGACGGCGGTGACTCATGGACGCCAAGATAATAGCCGATCCCATGTCCCGTTCCGCACTTGTAATCAAGTCCTTCCTTCCACATGGGCTCCCTGGCGAGAATATCCAGATTTGCACCGGTACAGCCTTCGATGAATACCGCGCCCATCAGCTGCAGGTTGGAAACCGCTGTGAGTGTATAATGCTTTTTCATCTCCTCCGTGACAGGGCCGAGCGCGATCGTTCTTGTCACATCCGTCGTTCCGGTCAGGTATTGTCCGCCGGAATCCACAAGAAGCATTCCCTCGGGTTTAAGTTCCGCGTCGGAAACACCGGGAACCGCTTCATAGTGCATCATCGCTGCGTTAGGACCGTATGCGGAGATCGTAGAAAAAGAAAGATCCCTGTAATCCGGAAGGCCTGCGCGCAGGTTGTCGAGATAAAAAGCTGCGTCAGATTCCGTAATGCGTTTTCTTTCTCCCTCCGGCTTTTTCATCTCGCCGGTGACCCACTGAATAAACCTGCACAGGGCGGCGCTGTCTCTTTTATAACATTCGCGGAGATTATTCATCTCCGTCTCGTTTTTAACACTCTTGAACTTCTCAAGCGGACTGCTCCCTGCCGTAAGAGTATAACCGCCCGCTTTTCCCGCAATACCTTTTGACGCATTATGGTAAATACTGTAACTGATGCATCCGGGATCATAGAGGACATCTCCCCTGTAGTCATAGATGCCAAGAAACGCTTCAAGGTCGTCATAGGGAAGGATCGTGATCCGGTGAAGGGCCGCGTAAGCCCTAAGCTCGTTCGTCACTTCCTGTTCCTGGATAAACAGGTACACATTCCTATCATCCACGAGGATATGGCAGAGCGCCACGGGATTGCAGGTAACATCTGCCCCGCGCATATTGAGAAGCCACATGATGCTGTCAAGTTTGCTGTCGATATAAGCCGCTGCGCCCTCCGCATGAAAAGCCTCCCGGAGGCGGGTAAGCTTTTCTTCGATGTCCTCTCCCGAGTAATCGTCTTCCAGAATTTCTACAGGGTGGCTGGGAAGTGCCGGCCGGTCAATCCAGATCCCTTCCGCAAGATCACGGTCGGTCCTTAGTGATGCGCCTTTTCCCCTCATCAGCTTAGATAACGCCATGCCTTCACTGCACGGCACGCATCTTCCGTCAAAGCCAAGGACCTGCCCCTCATGTATCGTTTCCGCAAGATACTCGCGGATCTCGGGAACACCGGGCTCGCCCATTCTCATAAGCAAGATGCCGGAGCCCTCAAGTTCCTTCGCCGCCTGGATAAAGTATCTTCCGTCCGTCCAAAGTCCTGCCTCTTCCTGCGTGACGACCAATGTCCCTGCCGATCCCGTAAAACCGCTGAAGAACTCCCTTGTGTGGAAGTACTCTGCCGCGTATTCGGAATTGTGAAAATCCGCTGTTGGGATCAAATAGACATCGATCCCTGCTTCTTTCATCGCCGCGCGAAGTCTTTTTGTTCTTTCTCTGTGCAGTTCGCTCATCTGTTATCTCCCGAACGTTCCGACTTATAAACGGCGCAAACCGTCTTCCCATCCAGTTACAGGTTCTTCGTCAAATACCGAGGAACCTGCGCACTTCCTTCTCCATGTCCTTCCTGTCGCATACTATATCGTGAAGGATTGGCGCATCCTTCAGATCACTGACAGCCTTCGGAACAGGAACGCCCGCTGTCGTGCTCAGCTCATCTGCCAGCTCGAGATCCGGCAGGTCTGTCTTTTTCCCGAGCGCTTTCATCACGGAGCTCTCAAACTTAAAGGGGCTTGCTGTGGAATCTATCACGGAAGGTACCATATCGCCGCTCTGTGCGCGGTATCTTCTGTAGACACTGCTGGCGACAGCGGTATGAGGATCGATCACATAGCCAAAATTCTCATAGACTGTCCGGATCTCTTCGGCCGTCTCGTCTTCCGTCGCATAGCCGCCCACAAAATCGGCAAGTCCTTCGCGCATCTTTTCTGTGATGCAGTATCTGCCGTTCTCCTTCAGTTCTTTCATGAAGGCCGCGCAGCTTTCAGCACAATCTCCGCTGATGTGATAGATCAGCCTCTCCAGGTTGCTGGAGATCAGAATATCCATAGAAGGAGAACTCGTCAGTATAAACTCACGGTTTTTGTCATACACGCCCGTTGAAAAGAAATCAAACAGTACCTTATTTGAGTTCGAGGCACAAATAAGCTTACCGACGGGCAGACCCATGCGTTTTGCGTAATACGCCGCAAGGATATTCCCAAAATTCCCGGTGGGCACGACAAAATTGACCGGATCACCCGCCTTAATGGCGCCTTCCGCAAGGAGTCTTGTGTAAGCATAAACATAGTAAACGACCTGGGGTGTCAGTCGTCCGATATTAATGGAGTTGGCGGAGGAGAACTGCATATTGTTCTTTGCCATCTCTTCCACCAGCGCTTTATTCGTGAAGAGCTCTTTAACGCTGGTCTGGGCGTCGTCAAAATTCCCGTTAATGCCGATAACCCTCGTGTTGGCGCCGGTCGTTGTCACCATCTGTCTCTCCTGAATAGAAGACACGCCGTGCTTGGGGTAAAAGACCATGATCCTGGTCCCCTCTACGCCGGAAAAGCCCTCGAGCGCCGCTTTGCCGGTATCTCCGCTCGTTGCTGTAAGGATCACGATCTCATTCCCCGATCCGTTCTTTCTGGCGGCAGTTGTCATAAGGTACGGCAAAATAGAGAGCGCCATATCTTTAAAAGCGATCGTCGGGCCGTGGAACAGCTCAAGATACCAGGCATCGCCGGCTTTCTTTAATGGCACGATCTCCTGTACATCGAATTTAGAATCATAGGCGCCGTTAATGCAGTCCTTGAGTTCTTTTTCGGTGTAATCCGTAAGGAGAAGGCGCATGACTTCATAAGCCACTCCGCGGTAATCCAGTTTGGCAAGCTCCTCAAGACTCTTCTCCAGCGGAGGAACCGCAGTGGGCACGTAGAGCCCTCCGTCCTGCGGAAATCCTCTCAGGATCGCCTGGGAAGAAGTAATAGGTTCGCTGTTTGTGCGGGTGCTTCTATACATGATCTCCATGGAATGTCTTCCTTTCCGTAATATACAATCTACGGATGATAGTGTATCACAAACGTTTGGGAATAGCAAAACGGAATGCGAAATGATAGTATATAGTTGGTTTTGAATATTTATCTTATTTTTTTCAAGAGGTCAGCATGCGTATCGTCAGTAAATCGATCCCCTTTTCCCCGCGGGAAGAGCTCCTGCAGGCAATAGCGCCCTTGTCCGATTTTCTGTTTCTGGATATAGAGACCACCGGGCTGATCGCCGATCAGTGCGAGATCTATCTGATCGGCTGCGTCTATTACCAGTCAGACGGATGGAATCTGATCCAGTGGATGGATACGACAGGAAATGAAGAAAAAGAAGTTCTCTCTTCTTTTCTTCTGTTCGCGTCGCGCTTTCATTACATGGTCCACTTCAACGGCGACCGGTTTGATCTCCCGTTTCTGAAAAAGAGACTGGAAGCGCATTCCCTCGATCAGTTGACTGAAAAAGTCAATTCTCTTGATCTTTACAGGGTAATAGTTCCCTGCCGCAGGCTGCTTGGTCTGCCCGATTATTCTCAGCAGACGCTGGAAGCTCTCCTTGACTCAGGAAGAACAGAGGCGGAAAGCGGCGGCGATCTTGTGAAAGTCTACCGAAAGTACATCGTGGATCCCGAACCGGAACTTCTTGGAAGGCTTCTCGCCCACAACGAAGCGGATGTTACAGGTCTCCTGTACCTGCTTCCCCTTCTCGTCTTTCGCGATCTTGAGGACCCTCAGTTCCGTGTACGGCGAGCGCAGGCCAATTATTACACGGATCACGACGGAACGCGCAGGGAAGAACTGTTCGTTTTCTTCAGGCTTCAGAGAGCGCTCCCGGCACCTGTTTATGCCGCAGCGGATCACTGCTACGTGAAGATTGAAGGGGAAGAAGGCATTCTGAAGGTCCCGCTGTACACAGAAGTGATGAAGTATTTCTACGCGAACTACAAGGATTACTATTTCCTCCCTGAAGAAGACATGGCAGTGCATAAATACCTCTCATCCTATGTAGAGAAGACGCACCGGATCCAGGCAAGACCCGAAACCTGTTATACAAGAAAAGAGAGTTCTTTTCTGCCACAGTGGGAGCTCTTTTGCACTCCGTTTTTCAAAAGAGCGTATTCCGACAAGGAACTCTTTTTCGAATTTACTGATGACCGCAAAAGAGACCGCGGATTTCTTGCGGACTATACCGCTTATGTATTCACCCATATCAGAAACAGCCAGTAAAAAAAGAGCCGGGGTTCGAACCCCGGCTCTTTATCCGCCATCTATCTGCTGATCAATGCATTATAAATGTATATTGACCCGGATCAGATCACTCCTCATCCTCGGCATGCGCTTTGATATAAGCGTCTACGTCGACAGAGCTGACATCACCGTCTTCACGGGCACGCTCTGCAGCGCGTCTTGCTCTCTCTTCCTCTATCAGAAGCTGTTTGACGCTGAGGCTGATCTTGTTGCTGTCCTCGTTGAAATCAACGATCTTCGCAGTGACTTCCTGTCCGACCTTGAGGACGTCGGAAGGCTTCTCAATGTGCTCTCTGGCGATCTGGGAGACATGAAGCAGTGCATCGATACCGGGTTCAAGCTCTACGAATGCGCCAAAATCGGTCATTCTTGCTACGTTTCCGGTTACAACCGTTCCTACCGCATACTTCTCAGCTGCGCCTGCCCAAGGGTTCTCATCGGGGAACTTCAGGGACAGAGCGATCTTTGTTCCCTGAATATCCTTGATCAGAACACGAAGCTGCTGGCCAACTTTAAAGACCTTCTTCGGATTCTCTACACGACCCCAGCTCATCTCGGAAATGTGCAGCAGGCCATCTGCTCCGCCCAGATCTACAAATGCGCCAAAATCGGTAATGTTCTTGACTGTTCCCTCAACCACGTCGCCGGGCTGAATCGAGGAGAACAGCTTCTCCTGCATCTCTTTGCGTTTCGCCACCAGCAGGACCTTGCGGTTGCCGATGTATCTGCGCCTGTTCGGGTTGTACTCAGTGATCAGGAACTCGATCTCCTGTCCGAGATACTTGTTCAGATCCTTTTCAAAGGTATCGGATACCAGGCTTGCAGGGATGAAGACTCTGACTTCATCGACCACTACACTGAGTCCGCCGGAAAGGACCTGTGTTACCTTGGCTGTGAGCACTTCCTTGTTGTTATAAGCTTCTTCGATGCGTTTGTTGCCGCGATCCGCTGCCAGTCTCTTGTAGGAAAGAAGAACCTGGCCGTCGCCGTCGTTTACCTTGACCACCTTGACTTCAAGTTTGTCGCCAATGTGCAGCACATCTGTGAGATCCACGGATGAATCGTTCGTGTACTCACTGCGCGTAAGAACGCCGTCGGACTTGTAGCCGATATTTAAAATGGCTTCGCCCGGCTTTACGTCGATGACTGAACCTTCAACTGCCTCCCCCGTATGAATTGTCTTAAAAGACTCGTTAAGCATTTGTTCAAAA
>CACXMK010000032.1 GCA_902768735.1 uncultured Lachnospiraceae bacterium
TAACTATATGTCAATTGGAATATATCACAAACACTATTGTACATTGTGTACAGAAAGTGTGCCAAAAATCTTATGTTGACCACGTTGGTACCGTTTACCGTTACAGAAATGTTAAGAATAAAATCGGGGAGCGCTCCCGACCTCCGGGGTATGGGAGCGCTTTTTTATTGGTCTAATCTGCGCTCTACTTAAGAGGTAGAGATACGGCTCGGAAAGGCATTATTATGGTGACATATAAAGACTATCCCGCCAGAGTGACACGATACGAGGACGGGGAATACCGCTGGGAGTGCGCGGTGGACCAGGAACAGGAGCTGGGCGAGATCATGCTCGCGATGAAGATCTGCGCCGGGATCCTGATCGCATTGGCAATCTACGGATTTTTCCTCAGCGGCAAGGGGTTCCTTCCCTATTTACTTGCTGCGGTTGCCGTAGTATTTGGGATCTGTGGACTGTTTTGGCTCCTTGTGCTGAAGGGGAAAGGCAGGTTCGTGCAGAGGTACGAGATGACGGATGAATACATACGGTTTGTCGGAACAGAGAAGACGATGATGAAGTATGAATTCAAGGACCTGATCTATGTGCGGCTGCTGCGAGCGCGCAAGGCGATCGAGCTCAAGAGCAAGAAGGGGACGGCGGTGGCTTTTACGGACCCGGAGGACCTTCTGATGGTGAGGGATCACATTATTGAGCATTCGCCGGCGACGGTGATGGTGCGGTACGACTAAAGAGTGAAAAGTGACCTCTGGGGTCATTTTTCCACAGATGTGTAATATGCCACAAGTGTGGAAAAACGACCTCTGGGGTGGTTTTTTTGTAAGGAGAGGACAAGATGGATCAGAAAGCGAATATTTTGGTGCTGGGGACTTCCGGCGCGGGCAAATCGACCCTGATCAACGCCGTGATCGGCAGGGAAGTGGCGAAGGTCGGATACGGCAAGCACGGCACGGAGAAAATGCAGGCCTATGAATCGGAGGACCTGAGCTTCCGCCTGATCGACAGCCGCGGTTTCGACTACAGTTTCTGGGGCACGCAGAAGACGGTCAAGGACATGAGCGACTGGATGAAATCCGGCCTCAGAGACAAAAAGCCGCGCATCCACATGCTCTGGTTCTGCGTGGACGCGACGTCCAAGCGCTTCACTGCCAAAACACTGAAGACCCTGGAATACGTGAAGAAGGAATGGAAGGACATCCCGACCATTGTCGTTCTGACGAAGTCCTTCTTCCCGGCGGAAGACAAAGAAAACATCGAAATGGTCCAGGAGACCTTCCGGAAAATGGCCAAAAGGACGGGGAGGCCCGTGGCGATCATCCCTGTTTTGGCATATCCGCCGAAGGGCATGGAAATCCTGCCCCGCGGGATCGAGGAGCTGATCTGCGTGACCGAGGAAAACCTCGACTCGGCGTTCAAAGACTCCGACGAGGCAGTCCGGCGGTACGACTTAAAGTGCAAAAAAGCGAACGCCCAGGCGCTGACAGCCGTCTCCGCTTCTTCCGCGGCGGTCGTGGGCGCGATCCCGATCGGGGTTCCGGATGCGGTGATCCTGACGCCTTTGGAGACGGGGCTGATCACGGGAATCTCGAAGATCTACGGCATGAACCAGAAGGACGACTTCACGAAGACGATCGCGTCGCGGATCGTGGAAGCGGGCGCGGTCAGCATGGCGGCGAAGGCGGCGATCAACCAGCTCAAGCTCGTGCCGGGGGTGGCGAACCTTGCGGCGGATGTCTTGAACGCGATCGTCGCGGGGACGATCGTGTTCGGGATCGGAGAGGCGTCGGTGATCGTCATGGAAAAGGTCTATGTGGGCGATATCGATAAGGAGAACCTCGACTGGATCAACGGGATCGTGAACAGCAAGATGGGGAAGGCGGTGGCGAAGATCACGGAGATCATGTCGAAGAACAACGGCAAGATCAAGCCGAAGGAGATCATCGAGGTGCTGGTGAAAAAATGACCTCTGGGGTCATTTTGCTTAGTCGGAAAAAATGACCTCTGGGGTCGTTTTTGCAATCAGTCGGGAGGAGGGAATATGCTGCATATCGGGTGTCATCTTTCAAGCAGCGACGGCTATGCGGCGATGGGCGAGGAAGCCCTGCGGATCGGGGCGGATACATTTGCTTTTTTTACGAGGAATCCGCGCGGCGGGAATGCCAAACCTATGGATGAGGAGGACGCAGCGGTGCTGCGGGAGATGCTCAAGCGGGAGTGTTTTGCCCCGCTTGTGGCGCATGCGCCGTACACCTACAACCTCTGCTCGGACAAAGAAAGAAACCGCGAGTTCGCGATGGAGTCGATGACCGAGGACCTGGCGCGGTTGGAGCATCTGCCGGGCAACTACTACAACTTCCACCCGGGCAATCACATGAAACAGGGCGCGGAGGCGGGGATCGCGATGGTGGCGGACGCGCTGAACGAACTTTTGTGGGAGGACATGCACACTACGGTGCTGCTGGAGACAATGGCCGGCAAGGGGACGGAGGTCGGGCGAAGCTTCGAGGAGCTGCGCGCGATCATCGACCGGGTGCGGCTCTCGGACAAGGTCGGCGTCTGTCTCGATACGTGCCACGTCTACGATGCGGGGTATGACATCGCGGGGCGGCTGGACGAGGTGCTCGGAGAGTTCGACCGCGTGCTCGGGATCGGGCGGCTGAAGGCCATCCACATCAATGATACAAAGAATCCGTTTGCCAGCCACAAGGACCGCCATGCCCAAATAGGGAAGGGCTTTCTGGGAATTGAGGCCCTCGGAGCTGTCGTGCAACATCCGCTTTTGAGGGAGCTGCCGTTTATCCTGGAGACGCCGCAGCCGGACAACGACGGGTATGCGGAGGAAATCCGGATGCTGAGGGAAATCGCGTCGGGCAGGTAAGGAAGAAAACGATCTTTAGAAAATAAAAAAACGACCTCTGGGGTCGTTTTGCAGGAGAATAAAAAATGACCTCTGGGGTCGTTTTTAAAAGAGGCATGCACATCCTGCGCCGGGGATCAGCCCGGGCGGATGCGGCATGCCTCTTTCTTAAGTCCGTTGCTATTCCATCGCTACATGCTCATCAAGGAACGCGACAACGTCGAAGCTCTCAGGCACATCGTGCGTAAACTTGACGTCGAGCTGGATCTCGCCGCCTTCCGGCATTTCGATCCGGCACTTGTGATGCCTGACGTCCTCGTTCTTGCTGTAATGCTTCTCCGTTCCGCTGAAAACGAGGTAGTACGCCTCGCAGCCGTTGTACATGAACGACGTCAGGTTCCCGTCGGGGATCTCCTTGGAGTACTTGCCGTAGAAGCTCTCGTCTTTGATCATTTTCTGCGCCCATGCTTCCATTCCGCCGGAACGCTCCACAGTATTAGAATCCCTGTATGTCAGCGTGATCTCGCAGACAGACTCGCCGTGCGAGCCGAATTCTCCGAGCTCGAACGACACAGTGTTTTTGTACCGCATATCGCTGTACCGGGGGCTCCCGGGCTCCAGTCCGCTGATGTCGATCGTGGCGGAGGCTGTGTTTTGGCCGTTGTAGATGCGCGCCGATGAGTACGGGTATCTGCTCGCGGCGACGCTTTCAAAATCGTCCTTGTAAAAACGCAGCATGCCGTAAGCATACGCAAGCGCCCCGGCGCCGTCGACGATCTCGTCCGCAAGGCACCGGTACTCGGTGATAAAGGCGGATCCGAGCGGCTTTTTCTCAAACGAGAATACGTCGAAGATCTCGTTGCCTGCCTTGTCGGTATAGGAGAGCTCCATGTACTCGAGATTGTGCCCGTCGATCGTCAGTTTTTTGACATCGCTGATCGTGCACTCGTTGTAATTGTCCGAAGAATACGACGGAGGGTCCGCGTAAACGTCCCGGATCGTCTGGAAGAAAGTGTCCCGGCCGGACGTGAAGGGCGGGACGAGGTTGTCCGGAATGCACGAGACATAGCTCGGCATGTCGTCCGCATACATGACCGTCAAGCCGCAGTTCAGTAACGAGCTGTCAAGGTAGTGACCGATGGAACACGATGTGGGACCCGCGTCGGACCACAGATGCTTGCCCGGAGAGAGCGGCTCGTCCGCCGTGCCGAAGTAGGCCCCGGTGTCGATGACGCACAGCTCCTGGTATTTGTGCTCTTTGTACCTGCTGTCCCCGTCTTCCGGGTCGATATAGTAAGAAGCTATATACTTGGGCGTGTAAAAGTCGCTGAAGTCCTCCCCGAACTGTGTCAAAACAGTGCCGTCCGGATACGGGTTCTCATAATTGCCGGCGGTGCCCAGGATGTCTTCGATATTAGGGATCGTGATGTCCTCGATGCTGGGAGGCGTGATATTCCCGGGGCCGGAATTGCCGGGCTTATTGGTGAAAGGCCTCCTTAGCAAAACATAGGACACAGCGCTGATCAGGATGTTCATTATGATGATAATGGCGAAGATCCTGAAAAGGGTGGGAAGGATTCTTGGCTTTGGGCGGGCGGCGGTGTTGCGGCCGGAGCTTGTGCGGGTGGAACCGTAAGTGTTATAACGCGGGCGGGTTGCGCTTTCGCCGAAGCGCGTGCCGGAAGAGCTGCGAGGGGCAGTGCTTTGGCTCGGGCGCGGTGCTGCTGTGGTCGCGGTGGCTGTGCGGTAGGAGCTTGCGGAGCGGCCGGCTGGCTGACTTGTGCCGCGGGGGGTGGTGTTTTGGCCCGGGCGCGGTGCTGCCGTGGAAGTGCCGGCGGTGGAAGAGGGCTGCGGCTCTCCGGGGTCGGCGGGCGCGGCTGATGCGTTCAGCTTGGGGAACGCGGTCAGGTCACCGGAGGACATGCGTGCCGCGGCCAGGTCGCCGGTGTTCCACAGGAGATTCAGTGTCTCGCGCGTCTGCTCCCGGCCTGCTTTGTAGAGGCCCGCGGGGTCGGTAAGGAGGTCGCGCTCCCATTCTTTGCCGAGGTCGTCATTGAGGTACGACAGGTAGCCGGCGGACAGGGAGTCTGCTTTTGGCAGGGCTGCGCTCGGGGGCAGGGTGCTGTCGGTGAAATTGGTGGATTTATCGTTAGCCATGGAGGTACTCCTGATCATATGACTGTTTATGTGTGATGTTGCTCTTATCATACTAGAAAATGGAGAGCAGGGGATGATAAAATGACCTCCGGAGAGAAAAAATGACCTCTGGGGTCATTTTTCCTCAGATGTGTAATAAGCCACAAGTGTGGAAAAACGACCTCTGGGGTCATTTTTTATAAAGGAGGTCATTTTTTAGGAGGTATAATATGAGGTACCTTAAGCTGGGAGAAAATGAAAAAATATCGTGTATCGGCATCGGCTGCATGCGCATCGCCGGAATGAGCGAAAAGGAAGTGGACACCCTGGTGCATACGGCGCTGGATGAGGGGATCAATTTTCCCTTTGGCTCACTTTGATTTAGTGATTCTCTTCCATATCCTCCGGATCCGGTGCTTCCTGGGCGTACAGGCCGTGTTCCATGTCGGGGCCCTCCATCATGGGGCCGCCGGGACCGCCGTGGCCGCCCGTCATCATGGTCTCCCTTGTGTAGACGCGGTTTTTCCTGCGGGATTCTTCCACCAGATCGGAGAGCTTCTCGCGTGTCTCTGCCGGATGCTTGACATTCTTGATGTCAAAATTCCGCATCGTCTGGTCTGCAGAATCGCAGTGGATCGTACCTGTGCCGGTTATTTTTTGCCAGAGTGAACGCGTGAGCGTCATGTCTGTGATGCGGTAAAGCCGAACTTCATCTTCGCGGCTGTTGAGGAAGCCGGTGTCGATGAACAGTCTATCCGGGGTCAGCGTATATTTCGTAAATGTCCAGGGGAGACCGAGAAAATTGCGCTTTCTGTCTTCCCAAACTTTGTCTTTTCTCTTCATTGTCGTCACTCCTTTCTGCCTGATGAACAGGTCCTGCTCCGAAGTCCGAAACCATTATGGCACAAACAGGTAGTTTGCGGTATACCTCAATTGTGAATCCTATGTGTCCCTTTGGGGGTGCCCGGATACGGGAATTGCATCTTTGAGCATAAACTGAAAATCTGATAGAATATTGCGTGAACAAACAGTTCTTTACCCCAGAGGTAGAGATGTAAGAGGTAGAGATGTAATGGCGGGAGACCGGAATGCGCAATTCACTTCTGATTAACGGGGTGCTGATTGACTGGAACAAGATCGGCAGGGACAGTTATCTCCGCGGCATAACCGCGATCAGCGGCGTGGACGAGATTTCATTAAAAAAACCGATCACGTTTTTTGTGGGAGAGAACGGCAGCGGGAAATCGACGCTGCTCGAGGCGATCGCGATCGCGTACGGATTCAATCCGGAAGGCGGAACGCGGAATTATGCATTTTCCACCTATGATTCGCACTCAGAGCTGTGCAATGCGATACGCCTGAAAAGGGGCGTGCGACGCGCAGGATACGGGTATTTCCTGAGAGCGGAGAGCTTTTATAATGTGGCGACGAAGGAGATGGATTACGCGGACGGCGACCATCCGTCCCTGCGGTTTCACGAGAGGTCGCACGGTGAGAGTTTTTTGACACTTGCGCAGAACAGCTTTAAGCCGAACGGGATCTATCTTTTGGACGAGCCGGAGGCGGCGCTGTCTCCGCAGCGGCAGCTGACGCTCCTCATGGAGATCGACCGCTGCGCGAAGGAGGGGTCACAGTTCATCATCGTGACGCATTCGCCGATCCTGCTCGGGATGCCGGGCGCGGAGATCCTGAGCTTCGACGACGGGGCGGTCCACCCGTGCGCGTACGAGGAGACGGACAGCTACCAGGTCACTTCGATGTTCATCAATCATAGGGATTTGATCCTGAAACGGTTGTTAGAGGAGTGAAAACGACCTCTGGGGTCAGTTTTACATCACCGGAAAGGGACAGCAAATGGCAGCACAAGAAAAATCGATGGTCAGAGACCTGACGAGCGGCAGCGTTCCGGCACAGCTCTTCACTTTCGCGGCGCCCCTGTTCGTGGCGAACGCCCTGCAGGCGGTCTATAACCTGGTGGACATGGTAGTCGTCGGCCAGCTGATCGGCGGCGCGGGCATGTCCGCCGTCTCGATCGGCGGCGATGTGCTGCATCTTCTCACTTTCGTCGCGATGGGCTTTTCGGCGGCGGGCCAGGTCATCATCGCCCAGACCGTCGGCGCCGGCAACAGGAAAGATGTCAAAAAACTGATCGGCACCATGTTCACTTTCCTCCTCGCGACGGCTGCGGTGATCGCGGTGTTTTGCTTCTTGATACGAAAGACCATCCTTGGCCTCCTGAACACGCCCGCGGAGTCCTACGCCTTCACGATGGACTACATGGTGACCTGCATCATCGGCCTCGTCTTCATTTACGGCTACAACATCGTCTCGGCGATCCTGCGCGGCATGGGCGATTCCAAGCGCCCGTTCATGTTCATCGCGGTCGCGGCGGTCCTCAATATGATCCTGGACGTGCTCTTCGTGGGCCCGCTCGGCCTCAAGGTCTTCGGCGCCGCGCTGGCGACGGTGATCGGGCAGGGCGTGAGCTTTGTGGCATCGCTGGTCTACCTTTATCACCACAAGGAAAGCTTCGGATTCGACTTTAAGCCGGAGAGCTTTCGGATCGACGCGGTGTCCCTTCAAAAGCTCCTGAAGCTGGGCATCCCCATGGCGATCCAGTCGGCGGCGATCAACATCTCCAAGATCGTCCTGACGAGCTGGATCAACTCGGAAGGCATGATATACTCGGCGCTTTCCGGGATCTACAACAAGACCGGCGTGATGATGTCTGTCGTCTCCAACTCTTTCACGACGGCGGGCAGCACGATGGTCGGTCAAAACATAGGCGCCGGCAAGAAAGACCGCGTCAAGAAGACGGTGGCGTGGGTGGCTGTGGCAGGTCTCTTTTTTGCCACGGTGTTCTCTGCGCTGGTGCTTGTGTTCCCGGTGGCCGTCTGCGAGTTCTTCACGGGCGACGCGGCGGTGCTCGCGGAATCGTCGCTGATCATCATCCCGATCGTCCTGAACGCGTACGGCGCGGCGACCAGGTCGCCGGCCTTCGCTTTTATCAACGGGTCCGGCAATTCCAGGATCAATCTGCTGGTCGCGATCCTCGACGGTATGCTGGCGAGGGTGGGGCTCGCGGCGCTGTTCGGCTTTGGCCTGGGCCTTCGGAGCCAGGGCTTTTGGTATGGCGATGCGCTGGCAGGCTTTATGCCGCTCGCGATCGGCAGCGTGTTCTTTACAAGGTACTGCAGGCAGAAATAAAGGGTGAAATCTGAAAACGACCTCTGGGGTGAAAAACGACCCCAGAGGTCGTTTTTCGAGGTCGTTTTTCGCGGGAGGCTACAGCTAAGAAGTTGTGCACAAACCATAAAACTAGCTGTTTTCCTTTTTGGTTCATGAACTGTACAATAAATATAGATAAAAAAAGAGGGCATGAGGGAATGCCTTACAAAGCTGCAAGGCTGCTTCACGGAAGACAAGCTTTTAAAGCTGATCAGCGAAAATCCTGCTCAGCTGCCGAAAACAGAAAAAACCCCTCAAAATACGTAAACAAACGAAAGGAGAAATGACATGGGTTGGAAAGTATTACTGCCGCAGGAGATTAAGCCGGATGCAAGGAAGCTGTTGGAAGATGCAGGCCTCGAACTGATCGATGGCAGAGGCTTTGAGCCTGAGGATGTTAAGGCTGACATGCTTCTGTACAAGCCCGAAGCAATGATCGTCCGTATTACTCCCATCAACCGCGACATCATCGAGTGCAATCCGAACCTCAAGGTCATCGTTCGCCACGGCGCCGGCTTCGACGCTCTGGACGTCAAGGCATGCCATGACAACGGCGTAGCAGCTCTGTATGCACCTGTTGCGAACAGCACCTCCGTAGCTGAGACCGCGATCCTCCTGATGCTTGAGCTGAGCCGCGATGTCGAGACCCACAGAAAGATCTGGGTCGATGACTTCTATAAAGCAAAACTGAAGATCCGCAAGAACACCCTGAACGGCAAGACCCTCGGTATCATCGGATGCGGCAACATCGGAAGCCGTGTCGCGAAGCGTATGCTTGCTTTCGAGATGAACGTACTCTGCTATGATCCCTACAAGCCCGCGAAGGATTTCCCGGAGGGCGTGGAAGTTGTCCGTGAACTCGACAGGATCTTCAAGGAGAGCGATTATGTCTCCCTGCACGCTCCGAATACCCCTATCACCAGAGGCATGATCAACAAAGAGACCCTGGCCATGATGAAGAAGGATGCTTTCCTTATCAACACCGCTCGTGGCGCTCTGGTCAACGAGGCAGACCTGTATGACGCTCTGAAGAACGGCGTTATCCGCGGCGCAGGTATCGACGCCCTGGCGAAAGAGCCCGTCGATCCCAAGAACCCTCTGCTCACACTTGACAACTGCATCATGTATCCTCACATCGGCGGCAACTCCGAAGAGGCTGCAGAGCGCGCATCTTATCACGCAGCGATGGGCGTTATCGAGATCGCACAGGGCAAGCAGCCCACATGGCCGATCAACGACATCGACTACGCTACGGCTCCTACCTATACTGACACCAAGAAGCCTGACAAGAAGCCCGTTGGCAAGTATGACTATTGATTGAGTAGTAAATAAGATGAGTATTTAATAAACTGTAAAGAGAGCAGCTGCATTGAGCGGCTGCTCTTTTTTGCGCCGGGGAAAAATGGCCTCTGAGAAAAACGACCTCTGGTGAGAAAAACGACCTCTGGGGTCATTTTACCTTTGTTTTGCTTTTCGGGAAGAGCAGGCATTATAATAGGGTATATATTTTGACAAAAGCTTATGGATATAAGGGATATAAGGGAGAAGGCATCTTATGGCAAAAGACAGACAGGAAGACAGGAATCTGCCCGCAAAGGATCCCCTTGCATGGGAAGAAGTATACATGGAGCACATCGTACAGGATAAGTGGATCGACTTCAGGAGGTCGCGCTACCGCTTTCCGGATGGGACAGAGTTTGAACCATATTACAGCTACAGCCGCAGAGATTACGTTGTGATCGTACCCTCGGACGAGGAGGGCAATTACCTTTGCGTCCGGCAGTACCGGCAGGGAATCGAGCAGGTGACGACAGAGTTCCCGGCAGGCGGTATCGAGCGAAACGACGGCAAAGAGTACGGCGGTAATAAAGACCTCTCTGCGGAGGATGCGTTGGAAACCGCGAAGCGGGAGCTGCGTGAGGAGACGGGGTATGAATCCTGCGAGTGGAAACACCTGCTCACGATCCCGTCCAACGCTACGATCGCTGATAACTACGCGCATCTTTTCATGGCAAAAAACTGCAGAAAGGTCTCGGGGCAGGATCTTGACGATACGGAATACCTGAATGTCGTGAAGCACTCCGCGCAGGAGATTGAGAAGCTGATCGCCGACGGAGGATTCCAACAGGCGATGCATGTCGCCGCGTGGCTTTTGGCGCTTAGGGGGTAATGTGAAAAAAGACCTCTGGGGTCATTTTTCCACAAGTGTGTAATAAGCAACAGGTGAGGAAAAACGACCTCTGGGGTCGTTTTTCAACGACGAGAGGCTAACCATGGTATACGAGGGAGATCTTTACAGGCCGCCGAGCGAGGCGCACAGCCTGATCATACAGGTGACGATCGGATGCTCGCACAACAAGTGCACGTTCTGCCACATGTACACGAAGAAGAAGTTCCGGATCCGCACGCGCGAAGAGATCCTGCGCGACCTTGAGGAATGCAGCCGCCTGTATGGTCAGTACGTGCGAAGGGTTTTCTTCGCGGACGGCGACGCGCTGATCGTACCGACGCCGCTCCTTTTGGAACTCCTCGCCTATGTGAAGGAGCACTTCCCGTACGCGGAAAGAGTGACTTCCTACGGGAGAGCCTCCAATGTGCTGCATAAGTCGGAGGAAGAACTGAAAGCGCTGGCAGCGGCGGGCCTTCAAATGGTCTACCTGGGAGCGGAATCGGGGGACGACGATATTTTGGCACATATTCAGAAGGGGGAGACCTCTGCGGAGATCATCGCGGCGGGACAGAAGCTCAAGCGCTGCGGCATTAAGACGTCGGTGACGCTGATCTCGGGGCTGGGCGGCAGCCAAAACATGAAACGCCACGCCTTATTGAGCGCCCGCCTGATCAACGCGATGAACCCGGAGTACGCGGCGATCATCGCGCTGCACTTGCGCCCTGATTCGCCGATGGCGCAGGAGATCCGGCGCGGGGAGATGGAGCTGATCGGGGCGGATGAGATCGTGGAGGAGACGATGATCTTCCTTCGGGCGATCGACTCGCCGGGAACGGTGTTCCGCACGAACCATGCGGCAAACTATGTGGCGCTTGCGGGCGTGCTCAACGAAGACATTCCGAGGATGCTGCGGCAGCTGGAGGAGGCGAGGGACCGGCAGCGGTACAGGCCGGACTGGATGAGGCTATTGTGAAAATGACCTCTGGGGTCATTTTTCCACAGATGTGTAATAAGCAACAAGGGAGGAAAAACGACCCCTGGGGTCGGTTTTCGACAGGCGCGTTTTGCGGGAGGCAAATATGAACTTGATGGCAGGCAAACTCTTTGACGACGCGGAACTGGCGTGGATCCGCGATCAGTTCTACTACGTGGACAGGGATTTCGAGGGCACGAGAAGGCTATTCTTCGACAACGCGGGCGGTTCGCTTCGCCTCAAAGCAGCTGAAGAAGCTTTCCACCGGGTCGACCGGATCCCGGACTGCTCTGAGCACTCGAACAAGATCGCACTGTACCTTGACGCGATCGAGCGGCAGGGCAGGCGTGACCTCATGGAGTGTGTTTTTGGCGCAAGATCCGGTGTCCTGTACCCTAGCTACACGGCCTCGCAGATCATGATGGAGGTCTGCCGCGTGCTGTCCGCGAACGCCCGCGGGACGAACGTGGTCACCACTGCGCTCGAGCATCCGTCCTCCTACGACGGTATGAAGTATTACGCGCAGGTCCATAACCGCGAGTTCCGCGTCGCCGACGTGAACAAGAAGAGCGGCGGTGTGGACGCGGAGACGGTCATCGGCCTCATCGACAAGAATACCGCGATGCTTTCCTGCATGTACGCCTCGAACATCTCGGGCTACATCTATGACATAGAGACGATCTTTCGGCGTGCGCGGGAGATCAATCCCGATATCTTCATTATCTGCGACGCGGTGCAGCACGCGCCTCATGCCTCGCTCGACCCGGAAAAGTACGGTATCGACGCGATGAACTTCGCGCCGTATAAGTTTTTTGGCGTACGCGGATTCTCCGTAGCGTATCTTTCTGACCGCGCGGCCTCGTTCATGCATCACCGGCTGCTCGGCAAGCCCGCTGACGACTGGAGCATCGGAAGCCCCGCGCCGGCCCATTACGCGGCGATCTCCGAGATCGTCTCGTACGTGATCGGCCTTGGCAAAACACAGCTGCCCTCGGAAACAGACCGCCGCAAGCTGTTCGTGGCCGGCATGGACCGCATCGCGGAGCACGAGCGGGCGCTCCTTGCGGTCGCCCTCGAAGGAACGGAGCGTGTCCCGGGCCTTCGCCATATGCCCGGTGTTCACGTGGCGATGGACGGGGCAGACCTCGGCATCCGTGACTTCATTATCGGGGTGGAATTCGAGGGGCTTTCCTGCGTGGATGCCGTCAAGGAATACGAAAAGCGGGGCGTCATCGCGTTCGAGCGCTCGGCGGACAGCATCTATTCCAAGCGGATGGTCGAAGCATTTGACTCAAAGGGAGTCGTGCGGCTCTCGCCGCTGCATGTCAATTCTGTAGCGGAGATGGAAGAGTTCCTGAGAGTGACGCAAGAGATCGCCGCGCTGTAAACGAAAAATGACCTCTGGGGTCATTTTTCCGCAGATGTGTAATAAGCCACAAGTGAGGAAAAACGACCTCTGGGGTCGTTTGTCAAAAATCATGAACTTTAAAGAACTTTTGAACAATCCGGAATACAGCTTCCTTAAAACGGACCCCCGCCTGAAGGACAGAATCATGCTCCTTGGGGTAAGCGGCAGCTACGGCTACGGCACGAACCGCGAGGGCAGTGACATCGACCTGCGCGGCGTGACGCCGAACCTGCCCTCGGACCTTTTGGGGCTGACGAGCTTTGAGCAGTTTGAGGACCGCAAGACAGATACGGTCATCTACTCGTTTGGCAAGCTGACCGGCCTGCTGCTCAACTGCAACCCGAACACGATCGAGATCCTCGGCCTGAACGATGACCAGTACCTGATAAAGTCGGCGCTCGGACAGGAACTGCTCGATCACCGCGACCTCTTTTTGTCCAAAAGGGCAGCGGCTTCGTTCGGTCACTACGCGGAGGCGCAGCTCCGTCGCCTGCAGAATGCGATTGCGAGAGATTCACTCCCCCAGCCGGACCGCGAAGAACACATCCTGCGTTCGGTGCGCCACGCGCTTGAGGATTTCAACAGGCGGCACGAAGAGAGCAAGCGGATCGACGCCTCCCTGTTCATTGACAATGCGGAGACGGAAGGATTCGAGACAGAGATCTATATAGATGGAACATTCACGCATTATCCGCTCCGCAAATTCACTGAGATGGCGAACACGCTCGGCTCCGTCGTGCGCGACTACGATAAGATCGGCAAGCGCAACCACAAGAAAGATGACAATCACCTGAACAAGCACGCCATGCATCTGGTGCGGCTGTTCATGATGGGAATCGATATTTTGGCAGACGCTCAGATCAGGACGCGCCGTCCGGATTCCGACCTGGTCCTCCTGCGCGGCATCCGCGACGGCGCCTACATGGAGAACGGCGTGCTGAACGCGGCGTTTTACGAGATCGTCGCCGACTACGAGCGGAGGTTCGTGGAGGCGGAGCGGTCGAGCGCGCTGCCGGACGAGCCTGACATAGAGGCAGTCGGCAGGTTCGTGGAGTCGGTCAACCGGCGCGTGATCGCCGGGGAAGTGTAGGAGGAACTATGGAGCGCAATGTTTTGGCAGAAATACAGGAAAACCTTGACCGGATCGAACAGCAGCACCAGGTCAAAATACTGCTCGCCGTCGAATCCGGCAGCCGCGCGTGGGGATTCGCGTCGCCGGACAGCGATTACGACGTGCGGTTTATTTATGCGCGCCCGGCGAAGGAGTATCTGAGGGTCGATCCGGTCGCGGACGTGATCGAGTGGCAGCTGGACGAGGTGTTCGACATCAACGGGTGGGACCTTAAGAAGGCGATGCTGGCGTTTGGCAAGGGCAACCCGAACCTGATGGAGTGGACGAATTCGCCGATCGTTTACCGCGAGGCCGCGGAGTGGGCTCAGGTCCGGGAGGTCGCGCGGCGGTTTTTTTCCGAGAAATCCGCGCTGTGCCACTACTACGGGACGGCGAACAAAACACTGAAAGCCTTTCTGATGTCAGACAGGATCCGGTACAAGAAATATTTCTATGCGCTGCGGCCGCTTTTGTGCTGCAGGTGGATCGAGCGGTTTCACGAGGCGCCGCCGATGGAGTTCGGAAAGCTGCTGCTTCTGTTTGAAGAGTCGGAAGCGGGAGCGGATGGTCTTGACGGGGAGCTGCTTGCTGCGATCCGGGAACTGCTCGACCGCAAAGCTGTCACCGAGGAGAAGGACCTGAACCCGCAGATGCCGGTGATCATCGATTTCATCACGGCGGAGTGCGGGAGGCAGAAGGCGATCTCGGACCGTGCGGCGGACGACCGGCGGCACGATTTTTCTGAGCTGAACGAGACGTTCCGGCGGGTTCTCGGCGTTTAAAACGAAAAATGACCTCTGGGGTCATTTTTCCACAGATGTGTAATAAGCCACAAGTGAGGAAAAACGACCTCTGGGGTCGTTTTTCACAACACCGGAGGATAACAGTGGAGTATTTTGACGTATGTGATGAACACGGACTGCCAACGGGAGAGATCGTTGAGCGCAGCGTTGCTCATAGAGAAGGGATCCTGCACCGGACCGCGCACGTATGGATCATACGGGTACGGGACGGAGAGCGTCAGGTCCTGCTCCAGAAGCGAAGCGCGGACAAGGATTCCTACCCGGGAATGTACGACACTTCCTCCGCGGGGCATATCCCGGCAGGGAAGGAGCCCCTGGAATCCGCGCTTCGGGAATTGGAAGAGGAGCTCGGGCTTCACGCAAAAGAAGAGCAGCTGACATTCATCGGCTACTTCAGGACACAATACGAAGAGGAGTTCCACGGAAAGCCCTTCCGCGACAACGAGATGATCAGCGTGTTCGTCTACCGCGAGCCGGTCGATCCCGCGAAGCTGGTCCTGCAGAAGAGTGAAGTGGAGGAAGTGCGGTATTTTGACATGGACGAGGTGTACCACGAGATCCGCCGCGGCAGCGACCGGTTCTGCGTGGACCCGGAAGGAATGAAACTGCTGATGGAGTATCTTGAAAAATGAGAAGAAAATGGCTCATCCCCGTTATCGTGATCGCGGTCATGACGGCCTCCGTCGCGGCTTACGCGGGGAATTATTATCACGCTGATCCGTCCGCGCTGACGGCGCTCGTCTCGGACGAGACGGTGCACGTCACTGAAACGGATTATGGCTGGTTCTTTGACGGACCCTCTGAGGGGGATGCAATGGTCTTTTACCCCGGTGCCAAAATAGAGACGATCTCATACGCCCCCTTACTTCACCTGCTCGCAGGGCAGGGGATGGATGTTTGCCTAGTGGAGATGCCGCTGCGGCTGGCATTCCTGGGAATGGGGAAGGCAGGTCCTGTTATGGATCAATATGAGTATGATCACTGGTACGTCGGCGGGCACTCGCTGGGAGGCGCGATGGCGGCTGTCTATGCGGCGGAGCATGGGGAACAACTCACCGGATTGATCCTGCTGGCGGCGTACCCAACGAAAGAGTTGGACGACGCGCTCCTCGAGATCAGCATTTACGGCTCCGAGGACTTAGTGCTGAATCCTGATAAGATGATTGCCGGAAAAGCATATGCACCATCAGATTTCTGTGAGCTTGTGATCGAAGGCGGAAATCACGCGCAGTTCGGGAACTATGGATATCAGAAAGGCGATGGTATCGCCGCGATCAGTTGCGAGGAGCAGCAGAGGATCACGGTGGACTTTATTATAAGCAACATGAAATAGATTAGGCGAGAGCAGTGTTTTGACGGTAATATGTCATTGCTTCACGGGGATGAGGCAATCGGGGGATTCTCAATATGAAGATCATGGTCAGCGCCTGCCTGGCGGGCGAAAACTGCAAATACAACGGCGGTAATAACGCAAACGGGAAGGTGCTCCGGCTCATGGGGGAAAACGAGGTGATCTCTGTCTGCCCGGAGACAATGGGCGGCTTGCCTGTCCCCCGGATGCCTGCAGAGATTCGCGATGGTGTCGTCATGTGCAAAGACGGCACTGTTGTAGACCGTCAGTTCCGCGCAGGAGCCGCTAAGTGCCTGGAGATCGCTATACGGGAGCAGCCGGAGATGATCGTTTTCCAGTCGCGCAGCCCCAGCTGCGGCGTGAAAAAGCGTTACGACGGCACATTTTCCGGGAAGCTGGTTGACGGGGCCGGCGTGACAGCACAGCTGCTTCTTGAAAACGGCTTTCGGGTGGTCGACGTTGAGGATCTGTGAAAAACGACCTCTGGGGTCATTTTTCCACAGATGTATAATAAGCCACAAGTGAGGAAAAACGACCTCTGGGGTCGTTTTTTCCTGGGGGGCGTTTTTCAAAAGCCGAGTGCTGAGGTAGCCAAGGGCAAGCCTCAGCGTATTTTTTTGGCTATTTTACTGATCACGCCGTACGAGATGCCGGTAATCCGGCTGGCCTGATTGACCGTCACCCCGGCCATCACCATGCTGAGCAGCGCTGCATTCCTCTGCTCGACAGGCAGCGCCTGAAATTCCGTCACGTTCCTGCATCCGGAAACGTCCTGCATGATCTCAAATGCCCGCTCGTCCTTCGGGGAACACGGCGGCAGCTCCTCGTCGATATCCATGCACACATCGTCGCTTTCTGCCCGATGAAAGATATAAAAATCCTTCTTACTGACCAGAGACAACACCACGCTGCTATCGATCAGGTCATTGCCAAAATAGTCACGAAAGCTACTGTATCTATACTGCCCGGGATCGCGGCAGATAGCGGCTTTTACAGGATTTCTGTGGATATACCTGATAACGGTGAGAAGTTGTTCGGGGGTGTTGACGGGTCTGCTCTTGAAGCGGGACTGGAAAAGACTGCCGACGCGTTGGTATTTTGCATTGTACCAGAAAACAAAACTGGGACTGATGCGCTGGATAATCTGCGCCAGATCCATTTGATCAGTCTTGATAAGCAAGTGGACGTGGTTGGACATAATACAGTAAGCAAGGATCTTGTAGCCACAGACGGGCTGGTACTTGCGGAGCGTCTGCAGTAAGCGGTTGAAATCTTCGTTTTCTTCAAAGATATCCTGTTTATTGACGCCTCGAAGGATCACGTGATAAATGCTGAGGGAACTGGTAAGACGAGGGGGTGTTGACATTTCGGAGATCTCCTTTCAAAAGATGCGCTGTGAAGATGATGGTATAAAGATTCCGGATCACGAGAGAAGCTCGGATCGAAGATCACACGGGTGACTGATCCGATATAGAGGATCCGGGTGAGCGGCGCCGGATTAGTTGAATGTATGTTATCACACGGGAATGGGGCGGCGCAAGTTTGAATGACTACCTCCTCGTTAGATGAAAAAACGACCTCTGGGGTCGTTTTTTGTCTGTCGACAAATGACCCCAGAGGTCGCTTACCATGCTATAATAATAGTATCAATCAGCAGGAAAATTTCATAAATTCCCGGTAAGGAAATCCTTCACGAGTCCGAAGAATTCCCGGAACGCGTTATTGACGAGGAACAGCGGATCCGACGGCGCCGCGATGGCATAGACGTTGGTCAGCCCCTGCCCCCGCGCGAGTGCCATCGCACGCGAGACGTGGAAATTGTTGGTGACGAGCGCTGTCGGCGCATCCTTTGACGACATCAGCCGCATGCTGAACTGTATGTTCTGAACAGTGTTAGTCGCCTGCTCTTCAGCGATGATCCGCGCCGCGTCGATGCCCTTTTCGATCAGGTACTCCTTCATTGCGGCTCCTTCCGTGACAGGTTCGCCGGCACCTTTGCCGCCGGTCACGATGCAGACGCACTCTGGATTCTCCTTAAGGTACTCCGCCGCCGCGTCGAGCCGGTATCTGAGCACCACGCTCGGCCCGTCTTTACGCACCTGCGCGCCCAGCACGATCACGTAGTCGAGGCCCGCCGGCGCACGGCTGCCGAACCCCCGCACCACAAACCCCTCACAGGCTGCGAAGACGAGCAGACCTGCGATCACCGCGACAAGAAAGACGGTTCTCAGTGCTTTGGGAACTTTGTCAAAAAACCGGACCTGCGCAAGCCATCCCGCGAGCAAAAAGCACCCGCCCAAGGCGAGCCAGACGGCAAAAAACATCGTGCCGCTGCGAATGAGGAAGACCAGGATCCCGTAGAGGACGCACAGGATGCCTATGAGCAGAAAAAGGATAACGGGAAGCGACATGAAAAACCTCCGTGAAGGGTAAAACATTCATTAACTGGTTGAATTTGATGGATGAAATTGTAAGCCCCAGGGGCGGGCCAGTCAACCGAAAAACGAAAAACGACCTCTGGGGTCATTTTTTCGCAGATGTGTAATATGCCACAGATGAGTAAAAACGACCTCTGGGGTCATTTTTCTCCATCACGAGGAAAAAACTATGAAAAAGCGAATTGCAACCATCCTAACAGCTGCGATGATCACCCTGACGATAGCGAGCTGCGGCACGAGGACCACCCCCGAGCCGGCGCAGGGCGCCGAAGGAAACGGGCAAGGCACCGAACAGGTCACTGAGCGCACCAAGCGCCCTATGAAAGAGAGCCCCGTCCCGCAGGAGCTCCGGGACGTCCTTCTCGGCGACTGGCAGGATCTCACGAGCCGCCGCGCCGTGATGGAGATCTTTGAAGGCGAGACCGAAGAGGAGAAGGATTTCTGCGCCAGGATCTCCTGGGCAGACTCCTATTCGGAGGAGACGGTCTGGGAAATGAATGTGGGATATGACCCCGCGACAGGCGAGCTGTCCTACACGAACGGGAAAAAGAGCTTCGTCGCCTACTCGGACGGCGGCGTGATCGATAAGGAAGACCTGCAGTGGGACGGCTCCGAGGGCAAGTTAACCGTGAAAGGCGGCGAGCTCCTCTGGGAGGACTCCAAAGAGGAGGACGCCGGCAAGTTCGTCTTCACGCGCGTCTACTCGAATGAGATCTCTTCGGAAGACTACAAAGAAAACATGTTCAAAATACTGACCACCCTTGAGGAAGGCACAGCCGGATCTTCCCTAAAAGCCGCGCAGGCCGCGCAGGAGATCCTTTCGTTCGCGACCAGCCGCCAGATCTGGAATATGGAAGCAAACGCTCGGAATGCCGGGATCGCAAAAGCCTGGGACGGCCTCACGGATGAGGAGAAAAAGCTCGTGAAGCAGTATTTTGGCAAAGAGGGGTCGGTCGCATGGATGATCGAGGACGCGTTTTACGATTATGATTCAGTGAAGGTCGTTTTCGAGGACGCCGGTGTCGCGGACGACATGGCGGCGCTCTCGCAGAACATCTACGCGAGGCGCTCGTTTGAAGCGCTGCACGCAGCCGTGGAGGCGCTGGAATGATCCAAAAGCTGAGCTGAAGGGGACAGCCCCATTGGCACAAACCGATCGTGCGCAATAAAAAAGTGAGCCACAAAACCTGTGACTCACTTTATTTATGCTCATATTGCAGCTCATAGTATAGCTTATGAAAGCGGCAGGTTCAGCTGTTCGCCATCGCCTTCACGCGATAGATCGCATGCTGCACCGCGGGGATACTGATCAGGATCAGCACGACAACCGCCTCGCCGGTGATATAGATGATGTTGTAGACCGCGGAATAAGCGGCCGCGTTCCAGCCTTCCCACGCGTATTCGCCAAAAAAGATCCACCCGGACAGGAACGTGAAGAACCAGCGCCCGATGCAGGCCGCGATATAGCCCTTATACAGACCAAACTTCCTGCTTGCGAAGAATCCGGAGAGCCCGAACGCCGCAAATCCGAGGCCGTAGTCAAGGAATACCTGCACAGGCGTCAGGACATAGGGTCCCAGGAAAAACTGCAGGATTCCATGGGCGAATCCGGCCGTAATGCCGACTACCGGCCCGAAGAAGAAGCCCGGCAGAATGCCGAACAGCGTAGACGCCAGCGTGATCGAGCCGCCTGTCGGGAACTCAAAGACCTTGATCATACTGGTCAGACTGGCCAGTGCGATGCACATGGCGCTGTAAACGAGAATCTTGATACCTTTGGACATAAAAAAACCTCCTTGCATATCACAGGAGGAGAGTTGGGTCACAGGGCAAAACACGGCATTGCGGCGTGTTACCGCAAGCATTGTCTTGATCTGTGTGCTTCCTTACGCCGGTATTACCCGGGTCAAGTAATAAGGGTCAGCCGCTCCGTTCCGCTTGCGCGAACGGGCTGCTGTCTCAGCATCCGCTCCCCCAGCCGTTATTAGATTACTTCTGTACAGTATCGCAATGGAGTGCTTTTGTCAAGTGCATCGGTTTGCTTAAAACCCGTCCGGTAAAAAACGACCCCAGAGGTCATTTTTCCCCACTTGTGGCATATTACACATCTGTGGAAAAACGACCCCAGAGGTCGTTTTTCATCCCCTCAGAAAAAATTTTAAAAACCCCTGTGGATTCTTTTTCCCTCATCGTATATTCAGTCAACAAACAAATCACCGGAACAAAACCACTCCGGTGAGGCGCAACAGAGTAACAAGAAATCAACCAAAATTTTCCGATAAAACAACAATTAACAAAAGGAGATCATCACAATCGGAGTGATAGAAAGAAGGAATATCATGAGTTTCAGAAAGAGTATCGCACTTTTTGCAGCAGCTATTATTTTCGCAGGAACGATCGCAGCAGGAGCTGACGGAATGCAGCTGGGCGCGCAGGCAGCTACAGCCGGCATCAGCCGGGAAGAAGCGAAGGACATCGCCCTCGATGACGCGGGCCTTACCGAGAACGAAGTCACCTTCACATCCGTGAGATCCGACCACGAGGACGGCGTAGCGGTTTTCGAGATCAAGTTCGAGACCGGCGAAAAGACTTACGAATACGACATTGCAAAAGCCGGCGGCAAAATAGTGAACTTTTCCTGGGAAGTCAAGACTCCCGCATGTGTCGCAGCCAAGCAGGCAGCGCGGTCAAAACAGACAGCAGCCAAGTCCGCTAAGACCGGCAGGGAAGCAGCCATCGAGGCAGCCCTCAACCACGCAGGTCTGACGGAAGGCGAAGTGAACCGCATCAGATGTGAGAAAGACTACGACGACGGCAGAGAGATTTACGATGTCGAGTTCCACAAAGGCAACTACGAGTACAACTACGACATCGACGCTTCCACTTTCAGAGTCCTCGATTGGGATAGGGATTACGACGACTGAACAGAGCATCAAACGTACTTACGCAGCACAATGGAATATCGCTAACAACAAATACAGCGTTACAACAGAACAGCGAAAAAACCAAGCCCTTGCAGCCGGAAAAAGCTGCAAGGGCTTTTTATGCCTTTTGCCTCCGTTTTCCCATCTAAACAGCCAGTTTTCATTGACATGTGACAGGCGTGCCTATAACATATTATTAATAAAATTTTAATTAAATTTCATTCGGCTTTTATAGAGAAGGAACCGGCAAATGTCAGAGATCTTTGAAAGCAGTAACAAGTATCCCGAGGTCGCGGAACCATACGAGCCGGTCAAGGGAGCGAAACATCATACCGGACTATATGGGAAACCGAGCAGGAAGAACGAAAAATCCTTTCGGTTCCGTTTTTTTGCGCTGATCGGGCTTTTGCTCCTTCTCTCTCTGTTTTCCGGGTCAAAAAACAGGGACAAGAAGCCGAATCCCAATCCGAACAACAACAATCAGTACGGCGTAATACCGCCGAGCCCGACGCCTTCGCCGGATCCGGACAATCCGACCCCGACGCCGACACCCGATCCGACGCCGACGCCGACGATCACGCCGACACCGACGATCACCCCGACCCCGACGCCGACGCCAACCGTGACGCCGACCCCGACGCCGACGCCTAACCCGACGCCGACACCGAATCCGACGCCGACACCCAACCCGACGCCGACACCGGAACCGACGCCGACACCGAATCCGACACCGACGCCCAACCCGACGCCGACACCGACGCCCAACCCGACGCCGACGCCGACGCCCACACCGACCCCGACCCCCGAATACGAGGATCCGTCGGTAACCATAACGCATGTTTACTACTGGCAGCACATCGGCCACATCGAAGTGGAGTACAAGGTTAAGGCGAACGACGGAAAGAGCCTGAAGTCAACGGGCAAGATCTCCTCCGTCGCGGATCCGACCATGAAGATGAGCTTCCCCAACAAGACCGGCGCAGGCACGTTTGACATCAACCTGAATTCTTCTGATTCGATGTCTTATCTCAGCACAGACGTCTGGAAGACGGAGATCACGCTGAATTACACGTTGAACGGCAAGTCTAAAAAAATGACTGTGACCGATACCAGACAGCCTGAAATGAAGGGCTCCCTGTGGATCGATCCGTCTCCGATCAGCGCGACAGGGTCGGTTGAAGATAAGGAGATCGACGCAACGATCGATATCCGGTACTCGAAGGACGACCGCCATACATACAATGATATTTCGTTCTATAGGATCGAGATCGGCTGGCTTATACAGATCATTGATGACGACGAAGGCAATTCGCATTATGAGAAGGTCGGATATAAGAGAGTCCTCTGGGATAAGGACGAAGGTAATTATCCGTTCACGGGACCTGCGGGGCCGACCACTGACGGAGACAGCAAAGTACTCAGATACAAGTATAATGACACCGTGGATGTTATGCCGCCTGACGGCGAGGAAGCCACACACTTCTATCTGACCTTCTACATGGAGGGCAACGGGACAGACACAGACGGTACAAAATATGTGATCGAGTGGCCGTATTATGAGGACACCGATCCGATGCCTCTCGAAGTGGAGGAGCTGACGGATCCTGATATCAGCATCGATCATGTGTGGTACTGGGGCTGGCTGAACACTCCCGGAGGACTGGAGCTGATCGAGGTCGAGTATACGATCGAGGAAAATGACGCAGAGAACACTACGGCGACCGCGACAGTATCTTCTGTATACGATCCTTCCAGAAAAGTCGGTTTTGAAACGACATACGGAGGAGATACTTTTGACGTCATGGAATCGACCGGAGGATCGCTGTATCCTTCCAGCGCGGACGAGTGGCTGGTGGAACTGGAAGTTTCCTTTGACTTAGGCACGGAACACATCGAAAAGACTGTGGAGTGGCAGGGCAGACCCGAGATCTATCATTTCGGAATGTGGACGGATGAAGTCAGAGCTGAAGGCGACAGAGAGGTCATGGATGTCAATGCTGACATTGAGTTCTCGTTCGACTCCGGCGACCGCATGGAGTACGATGTGGAGTTCACCTCTGCCGCGATCGAGTGGTACGCTTATAATGAGGATGACTATGAGTATGTCCAGGTCGGTTCGCGGGAAACGATCTGGGATGGCGGCGGAGGCAGTCCGTTCTCCGAGATCGAAAAGTATGGCGATCACTTCAGCGCAAGTTTCTCGAGTAATATCGGTTTGGGCGGCGACGCAATGGAGCTGGCCGGCTATTTCCAGCTGATCATTACGGCGGAAGGAACTGCCACGGATACGGACGGTACTACTTACGATATTGGCACGGGAGACCTGACAATAATTACGGATTACATAGAAATACCGGATTAAAGAGACCTTTAGGAACACGCTATTAGTCTAGGAGAGAAAACCATGAAAAACGCAAAATCCTACATCGGAACGATCATCGCTGTCATTCTTGCCATTGTTCTGCTCAACCCGAACTGGCTTCCTCTGTCCGCGGAGACAAAGGAGAGCATGCAGGAGCTCAGGAAGACCTACTTCCTGATCCAGAGAAGCGGTAAGATCACGGCAGCCCACATCCTGACACTGATCCTTGCGATCTGCCTGCTGTGGCTGATCGGCTTTGTGCTCCGTATGATCATTCAGTATTTTGGCAAAAAGGATCTGCGCTCACAGACGATCGCCAACATGCTGGCAGGCACGCTGCACTACCTGATCGTCATCATCGGTGTGATCTGGGGCCTTGCGATCCTCGGCGTGAACACCACCGCGGTGCTGGCCGGCGTCGGCATCATCGG
>CACXMK010000033.1 GCA_902768735.1 uncultured Lachnospiraceae bacterium
CACATTGACAGTCCCGTCGTTCCAGGTAAACGTCAGCTCGTAGCGGTCTCCGGCGGAAAACGCCGTCGTATTGAACACTTCGAACGTGTCTCCCGCGATATGCCTTACGCGGATCGGGCGGTAGATGAACTTCATGATCTTCGCGCCGGTGGAAGGCGTACGGTCGGGATAAAACAGCCCGTCCACACAGAAATTGCCGTCATGGGCCCACTCGCCGTGGTCACCGCCGTAGGTATAGCTTCCGTCTTCGTGGAGCACCGCGTGATCGGCCATCTCCCACACACAGCCTCCGATCAGGTTGTCGTATCTGTAGATCTCCTCCCAATACGCCTCTGTGTTGCCGGGGCCGACGCCCATGGCGTGCGCGTACTCGCAAAGGAAGTACGGCCTGTCGTTGAGCTGCTTCTGCTTGCGGCAGTGCTCTCCTACATCGTGCACCATCTGCACGGAAGGATACATCTCGCTGCCCACGTCGTAAGCGATGCGCTTGCAGTGAATGGCGCTCTCATAGTGCACCGGAAGCGCTGAGTGCGCCTTCAGGTAATCGTACATGGCATCTGTATTGTGATAGCCGCCCGCTTCATTTCCAAGGCTCCACATAACGATCGACGTATTGCTGTGGATCTTGTCCCTCTGATACAGGCGTGTGATGCGGTCCAAGTAGTGGGATTCCCACTTGCGGTTGTGGCTGATCGTATTGTATGTCGCCGGCAGCTGGTGCGCGAACGTTCCGTGGGTCTCAAGATCGTTCTCGTCGACGATATAGACGCCAAGTTCGTCCGCCAGTTCCAGAAGGAGCGGATCCGGAGGATAGTGGGAAGTCCGGATCGTATCGATGTTGAACTCTTTGCAGATCTTCACATCCCTCTCGATCTCGTCGGGGGTCATCGTATAGCCGTTCGTGCAGGACGTATCGTGGTGGTTCACGCCGCGGAACTTGATCTTCCTGCCATTGACGAGGAAGAGGTCTCCCCGGATCTCCACAGTCTTAAAGCCGATCTTCTCCTTCACGCAGCAGCTCTCTGTCTCATAGTAAATGCTGTACAGGACAGGCGCCTCGGCGTTCCACTCGGTGACTTCAAGTCCCTCGAAAGTGACCTCCGCGAAATCTTCCGCGCAGTCGGCTGTCTCTGTCCTCCGGATGCCGTTCCCCTCAAGCGTAAAAGTAACAGCGGCGGGGGTCAGTGTTTTGGCACGGAGCGTGAGGGAGTAGGTGTCTCCCATCTTCTTTGTGACCGCGTCGATCTCGAAGATGTCCGCGGGTTCGCTGATCCGCAGAAGGACATCGCGGAAGATGCCGTTGTTGCGGAACATATCCTGGTCCTCGAGATAGCTGCCGTTGCACCAGCGGTGCACCACCACGACGATCTCGTTGCGGCCCGCGGTGAGCTTCCCGCAAAGGTCGAATTCCGCCGTGTTGTGCGCGCCTTCGGAATAGCCGATGAACACGCCGTTGACATACAGGTCCATGCAGCTGGCAACGCCGAGGAAAGAGATGACGTAGTTCTTGTCCGGATCCTCGATGTCAAGGTCCCTGCGGTAGACGCCGACGAAGTTGTACTCCTCGCCCGGGTCCTTGAATCGGGGGCCGATCTTCTGGTCGACGCCGGTCCAGGAGAAGACCTTGCCCACCTTCTGCACCGTAGGGATGACCGGCGGCTTGAAGGGGAACTGGTAGCGGTAGTTGATATAGAACGGCTTGTCGTAGCCGCGGAACTGCCAGCACGCCGGCACGTCGATCTTGTCGAACGCGGTCTCCTCCGTGTCGAGGACCTCCGGCAGCTCAGCCGGTATGGGATAGAATTTAAAGTCCCACTCTCCGTTCAGGCAGACGACCTTCGGGGATGCGTAGCGCTTTTCCTTGGGCGTTACCGCGTCGGCTCCCGCCCTGTCCGGATACGGGATAAAATAGCTCCTCGCCGGCAGTTTGCCGATCTCGTAAATCTCAAATGTATGATAATTGGTCTCGTTGATCTGGTATTGCATGGTGTTCCCCCGCTATCGTTGATTGGTCTTGCAGTATTCTATCATCATACCATTTCCACCGGTTGCAGACAATGGAGTCAGGGTGTCTCAGCCCTGCCGTAACGCGCCTTTTCATACCGTTCGTGCAGTGCTTCCGCATCGAACCCCTGCGGGAAATCCGCTCCGCTCTCGATCTGTGAAGGCGTCTCGCTGCGCTCCGGCGGTGACTTCCGGTACCTGCTGATCGTCCTGCGGTATTCCTGCCGGATCTTCTCCCTTTCCGTGAGCGGCTGTCCCCGGACGAAGCGCCGGATCCTTCCGGCAGACAGGCGGTCGGTCTCGTCCGGATCGTCCGTGAGCCGCACCGCGACGTCTCCGTTCTCCTCCCGGACCTCGGCAAATTCCTTTGCCGTTCCGGTGATCGAGCGCCATACGCGGTAGATGGCAAACATCGCCAGCCCTATGAGCACCGCTGCCTTCGCCGCGCTTTCAAAAGCCGTCAGCCACGCGGGCGGATCCCTGCGCTCCTGCGCGATCCCGAGTCCGAATTCCTCCTCGATCACCTCGAAATCCGGATATGACAGGTCCAGCCCCTGGTCCGTCACTTCGATCCTCTCCCCTTTCAGCTCCCATTTCCGCAGATCCCGGTATGTGCGAAAGCCCGCAGTCCAGAATGCCGTCGCCGACGCGATACAGAGCACGACGATCACCGCGGCCAGAAGCCGCCCCCTGATCTCACTGATCTTCCCGCGCGGGACGTTCACCACGTTCTGCGTCTCCTGCATGTACTTTTTCGTCACTTCGATCGAGCGGTAGACCAGCACTACGATCAGATAGGCCATCCCGCCCGCGACCGCGAGGTCGCACAAAGACGGGCACGCGTTGAAAAGCCCGTCGAGATACGCAAGCCCGAACAGGAGCAGCAGCGGCGCACTCGGCTTCTCTGCCAAAACACTCCTCTCCTGCCACGTATAATCACTCTCCCGCCTTGCGCGCTCCCTCCGGTTCTCCCGGAGCCGGATCTGCATCGCGCTCAGCGTGATCCACACGCCTCCGGCGACCAGCACCGCTGAGGCCATCGTGCGGGGGCCCCGGCTTATCTGCTCATAGCCTGAAGGCGCGGTGAACGCGATCCCCGCAACCGCTCTGCCAAGGAAAAATGAGACGGCAAACGCCGCGGCGCTGATGAGCAGGTATACCCACAGGGAACGGACCTTTCGCTCGGCGATGCGGACCGCCGCAGAAAGAAGGAGCAGGCTCAGACCCGATATGTACAGCGGCAGGATCCACCGGTCTACGCGGTTCTCGTAAACGGCATAGCAAACAGGCCCCGCCAGCGCCGCCAGCAGCACCGGGTGCACGATCTCCAGAATATGGGAAATGATGGTTTCCTGTTTGCTCATTTGTTTCCTGACATCTGTTCTTTTTCGCGTGTCTCCGGCAATCGTCACTGTCAATAAACAATCCGTGAGATCAGCTTTTCCTCTCCGTTTTCGGTCGCCGGCCTTACGAGAACAGCCGGTGCGCTCTGCCCGCCGGCCTGTGTGTTCCCTGCTGTTCTAAGAAGCTTTTCCAGCTTCTGTAAAGCCTCTTCCTCCTTGGAGATGTACACGCAGATACACTCGCCGGTCTCTGCGCGGGAAGTCCGGTACGCCCACTCCGCGTAATCTTGCATCCTGCCGGGACCGGTACCTGCCTCCGGGCCGTCGACACCGGCGCCTGAAGCCGGCATCCGCTGTCCGCTGTCCCCTGAAAGGCCCGTTTTCGACGGTCCCCCCTCTGCCGCCTGTCCGGCTTTCCTCCTCAGGACACCCGTGTAGTCCGCGGTCAGCGCCTGCTCGATCTTTGTGAGCTGCGCCTGTCCGCGCGCGGGCGGAAGCTGCCCGGCAGGGAGTTCCGTGTAAATATACAGGCCGGCTTCCTGTCCCCGCCTGATCAGCTGCCTGCTTAAGGAAGCCGCTGCGCTGATCCCCAGCTCGACGAGGTCCTCCTGCTTCACGATCCGCTCATCCCTCGCGTCCAGGAAAATGCAGAACTGCATCGCCTGTACGGAGGCGTAGGTGTTGACCATGAGCTCTCCGGTCCTCGCGCTCGCCTTCCAGTTGACGCTCCGCATAGGGTCCTGCGGCGTGTAAGCGCGGATCGAAGCCCACGCGAACGGATCCTCGATCGTCTTGCGCCGGCTCTCGAGTTCCCCCAGGATCACGTCGCAGTGCGCGAGGATCCCCGCCACATTTGTCCAGGCGGCGTAGACAGTCAGGCGGGTGCCTGTGTTTTGGCTCACATCGTAATCTCTGTGGTGGAAGAACGATTTCGCTTTCACCGTCAGGTCGCTCACCGGGTACAGCCCCCGTCTCGGACAGGCCAAAACATAGCGCCTTGTGATCTGCTCCAGCGGCCGTAGGGAAAAGATGTCCCTTTTATAAAGGTGGTCGCTGATGATCACGTTCTCCGCGTTCTCGAAGACGGGCCCCTGCGGCATCCGGAAACGGACTTCGATCTCCGGCAGCGGGATCTTTCCGCGGTTTGCGACGATCTCCGTAAAGTGCGCCTTCTCGCCGGCGTAGACGTAAGGCTCCGCGACAGCGACCGTCACCTCCACGCCGCGGCTCCACAGGCGCGCGTACGCCTCACGAAGCAGCAGAAGAAGCGCCGCCGCAAGAATGATAACGATCCCGATCATGATCTGCTCCAGTTTTCCGTCGGAACGGGTACCGTGTCGAGAAGCCCCCTGATCATCAGTGTCTTCTCGCGCTCGCTTCCCTCGCCGCCGATGCATCTGTGGGTGAGCACCGGCACCGCGACTGCCTTGATGTCTTCGGGCGTGACAAAATCCCGGCCTTCCACCATCGCGTACCCCTGCGAGGCCCTAAGGAGCGCCAGCGTGCCGCGCGGGCTGACGCCGCTCTCACTGCCGGTGCCTGCTGCCAAGAAGGAAGCGCCGGCGCCAGCTGCGCCAAACGCATTGCTTCCGCTTGCGCCGGACGCGCCGCGCGTCCTCTGCACCAGCTGCACCATATAGGTGCGCAGATCCCCGTGCACATAGACTTCCCTGCACGCCTTGCGGAGCGCGCAGACTTCCTCTCTTGTCGCAACTGCCTGCAGCGTTTCAAGCGGTTCCTCCGTGATAAAGCGGTCAAGCATCGCTCTTTCCTGCGCCTCGGTGAGGTTTCCCATCGAAAGTTTCATCAGGAAGCGGTCCAGCTGCGCTTCCGGCAGCGGGAAGCAGCCGTAGGTCTCCACCGGGTTCTGCGTGGCGATGACCATAAACGGATCGGAGAGCTTTCTGGTCTCGCCGTCCACCGTCACCTGCTGCTCCGCCATGCACTCAAGGAGCGCCGACTGCGTGCGGGGCGTCGCGCGGTTGATCTCATCCGCCAAAAGAAGGTTTGCGAACACCGGTCCTTCCCGGAAGATGAACTCGCCCTTCTCCTGATGATAATAGTGGATTCCCGTGACGTCTCCGGGAAGAAGATCCGGCGTGAACTGGATCCTTCCGAAGCGGACGTCCATGGATCGGGCCATTGACCTGGCGAGCACTGTTTTGCCGGTGCCGGGCATATCCTCTAAAAGCACATGGCCTCCCGCAAAAAAGGAGGCGAGAAGGAAATCCGTCACCTGCTCCCTGCCCACCATAACGCGCGCGATATTTTTCTTGATCTCTTTTATCTTGTCCTGCATTTTGTAACCTCGGGTCTTGTGATTTTCCATGATCCTTATTATACCTCGAAATGATTCTCCACTCCATCTCCGGGAAAGAGAAAGCGCCCACTACCTCCGGGTAATGAGCGCTGTAATACTATCATTTCATAATCGGTTTAGCCGATCTGGATCTGGCAGGAGCGCATCGTCTCAAGCGCAGCCAGGTGTTTCTCCGGTGTCACACCGGCACAGCATGCGGGATCCACTGAGATCTTTACTTCAGGCATTGCCGCCTTAAGAAGGAGGGCGTTAGAGACCACACAGATGTCCGTGCAGAGCCCGATCAGTTCCAGTTCGATCTCCTCTTTTTCGGAAATGGCTTTCAGGTCCGCTGCCATCGCTGTGCTTCCGAAGGTCGGCTTCTCGTAGATCGTTGCCCCGGTCAGGAGTTCCGCAATATCCTGACGGATCTGCCAGCCATCCGATCCTTTAATACAGTGCGGTACGGGCAGATATTTCCCTTCCTGCGTTTCCATGTAATTGACGCCGTGCGTATCCATGGTGGCGATCACATCCGCTGCCGGATAGCTGCGAATCTTCTCTTTTACAGCCTCGACGATCGCGACAGCTTCTTTTGTCCCAAGCGCCGCGTCAATAAAGTCGTTCTGCATATCAATAACGATCAGGATCTTTCTCATCTCATTTCCTCCTTAACCCGGACGGTCACATCTGACAGGATGATCTCGGCTCTCTCTCCATTCCGCCCTTCACATACCTTGCGCTGAACGCCATATTGATCTCCCGAAGTTCCATCTCGCCGCGGATATAGGCGTCGTACATATCCGCTGTCCGGGGAGAACATCCGTCGCAGGCGCCGCTCAGATTTCCGAGCGCTTCCTCGACGATCTTACGCCGTTCGTCTTCTGTTGTGTCTTTGATCAGATAACTCATAGCAACCTCCTACTTACCTCTACGGTAAATGATAAGACTCAACACTGTCAAGCGGAGCTCATTTTTCGCTGGTCTTTCCGCCGTTTCTGATCGCGTTCGCGATATCTAAAAATCCCTCTGTCTTTAAGACCGCCAGTCCCTGTGATTCATCGCCGAGGATGACCAGCTGGTCGCCCGCTGAAATGTGAAAGAGCTTCCTCGCCTTGGCGGGGATCACGATCTGCCCCTTCTCTCCGACCGTCACAACACCGAAGATATGCTTGCCTTTGGGCGGCACGCTCATGCCCAGGTTCCCTTCCGGCTCAAAACTCACCAGGTCATCAAGAGAGACGCCCAGCACCTCCGCGAGGAGCCGGCTCTTCTCCAAATCGGGCGACGTCTCGCCGGACTCCCACTTGGCCACCGCCTGCCGGGAGACCCCGACTTTCTCCGCGATGTCTTCCTGCGTCATTCCTTTCAGTTTTCTGATCTGCACGAGATTGTCTTTAAACATATCTGCTCCTTTCCTGCCGGAAGCACAAAGCTCAGGTTCGCCGTTCCGTCCCGCGTCAGCTCTTCTCTTTTCCTATCCCCAGCACTGCCCATCTAAGGAACGGGATCCTCGAGATGGCCGCATACAGGAGATAGCCTGCCGCAAAGCCACATAGCAGCGTCAGCAGATAGGTCACGGGCGCCGGGAAAATGCGGCTCTTTCCGACATACAGCGCAAACGCGGAGATCCCAAGATAATGGAACACGTACAATCCGAAGCTGTGATCGCTCATCCGGCGGGTGAAGTCCGTCTCGAAATCACAGTATTTTGCCATGCCGCCCAGAATCGCCAGGCAGGCAAACCATCCGTATCCCGTGAACAGCGGCGTCCGGTTCACCGGCCGGTCCGCGTAATTTTGGCCAAAACAGACCACGCAGAAGGCGATCCCCAGCACGATGGCAGCGGCCAGGAGCGGCAGGAACCATTTCTTCAGGACTTCGATCACCTCATCGTGGGAGAACACATAGTATCCCAGGAAGAAAAGCAGCATGTAAAGCCCTATGCGGTAAACGGCGATGATCGGTGTGTTGAGCACCTGCGCGGCTGCCCAGACCGGGACCGCCATGAGAACGAGCGCGACGATCCCTGTTTTTTGACCGAGCGGCAGGAGACGGCCTTTCTCGATCTTATGGACAAGCACCAGGAGGATCGAGTACAGCCACAGCAGCTGGAGATACCAAAGTACGCCGATGCCGGAAGCCACCATGATAAGCGCAATGACCGGTTTGGGGACATCGCCCATCGTATCAAACGCGCCTCCGATAGCCATGTTGACATATCCCTGCAGGAACCCGAATACGAACAGGCCGATCGTCGCCGGCACAAGGTACCTCGTCGTCCTTCTCCTTATGAACTCACCCTCTGTGTGTTTTTCGAGGGAGTGGCGCGCGCAGATACCGGACACGATGAACAGGATCCCCATGAACCAGGGATACACGATGTACTGGAAGATGTCCCAATACTGCACCTCCGCATCCGTGATCCTGCCGACAACGCCGGGGATTCCCAGCCCGTTGTAAATATAGAATACGTGGTAGATCACTACGAGGATCACTGTGATCCAGCGGATATTGTCCAAGTATGATTTTCTCATATATATACCACCTCTGCAATAATTCTTAACATCGTTCTACCGTTATTCTAGTTCCGGCGGCAGGAATCGTCCACCAACCGTTCTTAACATGTCGAGCCATAACATGTTATGTTTCGTTGCAAAAGTGTGGTACTATACCCTGTTTTTCAAAGAAAAAATGATTATTTTTACACTAATAATGCATTTTTTCGTCAATTTTTTCTTGTCTCTGCCGCTTTCCTGTGATATAGTGGCAAAGTGTACAAGGGCGTAGTTCCAGATGGACTGCGTCTTTTTCATGAAAAGAATGTGCTGTGTCAATGGGTGACAATGGGGACGGTTCTCAGTGACACATCAAAATGTGTCACTGAGAACCGTCCCCATTGTCACCCTCCGGCACATCGGGTAACAGTAATAAAAGGAAAGGGGAAAGTACAGGAAATGTTAACCACGATCACAAATGTCAACAACGCCATTAACGGAGCAGTCTGGGGCTGGCCGGCTCTGATCCTGCTCGGATTCGTCGGTATTTTGACGACCTGCCTGACAGGGTTCTTCCAGCTGACACACTTCCGCTTCTGGATGAAGCATACGATCGGCGCGATCCTGAATGAAAAGCACGTCATGGCACACACGGAAGACCGCACGATCTCACAGTTCCAGTCACTCTGTACGGCTCTGGCCGCGACCGTCGGTACCGGTAATATCGTCGGTGTCGCGGGCGCGATCGCAACAGGCGGCCCCGGCGCTGTCTTCTGGATGTGGATCATCGCTTTCTTCGGCATGATGACCAACTACTCCGAGAACGTGCTCGGTATCCTCTATCGCCGCAAGAACTCCGATGGTGAGTGGTGCGGCGGCGCTATGTACTACCTCAAGGACGGCCTTGGTGCCAAGGAAGGCATGAAAGCCATCGGTACTGCGCTCGCGATCCTGTTCTCCTGCTTCTGCCTGCTTGCTTCCTTCGGAATCGGAAACATGTCCCAGGTCAACAGCATGGTCAAGAACATCAACCACGCTTTCGGCCTCCCGAATCTTGTCATCGGCGTTTTCCTGTTCATCGCTGTCGGCGCTGTTATCGTAGGCGGACTTAAGAGAATTGCCACCATCACAGAGATGCTGGTTCCGTTCATGGTCATCCTGTACCTGATCGGTTCCCTCATTATTGTTTTCACTCACATCACCGCGGTCCCCGCTGTCATCGTCTCGATCTTCAAGGGCGCCTTCGCCATGAAGGCTGTGGGCGGCGGTATCGTCGGTTCCGGCATCGCGCTTGCCATGAAGATGGGAATGAAGCGAGGCGTCTTCTCCAACGAGGCAGGTCTGGGCTCCTCCGTCATGGTCCACTCCAGTTCCAACGTCAGAGAGCCCATTCGCCAGGGTATGTGGGGCATCTTCGAAGTCTTCGCTGACACGATCATCGTCTGCACACTGACCGCGCTGACGCTTCTCTCCTCCGGTATCGTCAACCTTGATACCGGTGCCCTGACAGCGGAAGGCGAGGCGGTCGGCTCCAGCGCTCTGATGAGCTATGCTTATGAGCTCCAGTTCGGCAAGGCCGGCGCTGCTTTCATCGCGGTCGCGATCTTCCTTTTTGCTTACTCTACCGTTCTTGGCTGGAGCCACTACGGCGCGAAGGCGTTTGAGTATCTGTTCGGCACGAAGGCGATCATCGGTTACCGCGTGGTCTTCTCCCTCATCGTTCTGGCCGGCGCTGTCATTGAAGCGCAGCTGGCGTGGGATATCTCCGATACGTTCAACGGCCTTATGATGCTGCCCAACCTGATCGGCGTCCTGATCCTGTCTCCCCAGGTCAAGGCCTGCACGGACAACTACGTCAGGCGCAAGATCCACGGCGACACTTCCATAAAGCCCATCTACTCCATGATCCCTGAAGTTCAGGCGGCGCAGGAGAAGGCACAGGCAGCGGACGCTGACGACTGAAAAATAGCAAATGAAAAAGAGGCTGTCACCAGGGTGGCAGCCTTTTTTGTGGAGGGGTTATGGGCCCGGTGAAGCGAAGGTTCAAAATCCTTACTGCTTAGCGTGGCGGCTCCTTTTTTACGTTAGTTTTTACACATCGTCGTAGACGACTTTTCCGGGATTCAGGATCATGTTGGGATCAAACGCCTGCTTGATCCTTGTCATGAGCTGCATGTTCGTCTTCCCGACAAAGCGCTCCAGGTACTTCCGCTTTACGGAACCGACGCCGTGCTCTCCGGAGAGAAGGCCGCCATAGACGACCGCCTTGTCGTACAGCTTGTCAAAACACACCTCGCATCTTCTGCGGAATTCTTCTTCGGGAAGGCTGTCCGTGCAGAGCTTGATGTGGAGGTTCCCGTCGCCCGCATGCCCATAGCACCGCATCGTCAGGCCGCACTCTTCTCCGATCGCCTCCGCTTCTTCCAGATAGTCTGCGATCTTGCTGACCGGCACCACGACGTCGCACTCGTCGATCATCGTGGACAGCGCCTTGATCGCTTCCACAAAGCCGGAACGGGCCGCCCAGGCTTCCTTCATCTTGGACGGGCTGTCCGCCACGAGCACGTCGATCGCGCCGGCTTCCAGGACGAGCTCGCTGGCCTTCTCTATTTTGTCATACAGCGCGTCTTCGTCGTCCGCTTCGATCGTGACCAGGAGATAGGCCTGCGCTTCTACTCCGCCTACGGACTTCGGGAAAACTTCTTTCTGGAGATGCTTCTCGCTCATCTCTACCATGCTGCGCTCCATGAACTCCAACGCCTGCGGCTTGATCCTGGAGTTCTTGATCTTGGATACCGTGCGGATCGCGGCGTGCATGTCTTCAAACGGGACGATCAGGCTGGCTACGATCCCGGGAGCAGGCGTCATTTTCAGGGTCAGCTCGGTAATGATCGCGAGCGTGCCTTCGCTCCCGACAATCAGGTCCTTTAAGTTGTAGCCGGTGCTGGATTTGCAGACATCCGCGCCGAAGCGGGTGATCGTGCCGTCCGCGAGGACCACCTGGATCGCATTGACATAGTCCTTCGTCGTCCCGTACAGGACCGCGCGCATGCCGCCGGCATTGGTGGACGCATTGCCGCCGACTGTCGCAAACTTCTCGCCCGGATCCGGCGGATACAGGAACCCTTTCTCCGCGCAGGCAGCCGCAAGGTCGAACAGAAGGACGCCGGGCTCGATCGTCACCGACATATCGTCCGGATGGAACTCCTTGATGTGATTGAACTTCTCCGTGCTGATCAGCACCCCGCCGTAGATCGGCACAGGCGAACCTGTTTCTGCCGTGCCCGCGCCGCGGGTCGTGACAGGAACATGGTATTCATTGCAGATCTTCATAACTGCCGAGATCTCTTCGACGCTCTGCGCGATGATCAGCACATCCGGCATGCGCTTTCCGTAGAGCTCCATCTCGTCGTGGCTGTAATCCTCGTTGATATCGCTGCCTGTATAGACGTGACCGGGCGCTGCCTGCTGCAGCTTCTCCAAGATCTCAGGCGTGATCTCCTGATATTTTCGCATGATACCCTCCTTCTGTTATGACGATGTCCATGTGTGTATCATCTATGTTCATTCTATCGTTTTCTCATCCGTGAAGAAAGCTTTTTTGTCAAAACAGAGATGCCCGTTTTTTTCTCTGTATTTTGGCACTTTTCTGTGATACTATGAGCAGGCAGGGTTTCACGGGAATGTGCCGTCGAATCCTGTCAGAACGGAATCATAGAACAGATTGGAGAGAATGCGATGAGAATTGCGGTAACGTATGATAACGGTGAGATCTTCCAGCATTTCGGGAGAACAGAATGTTTCAAGCTCTATGAAGTACATGACGGAAAGGTCACCTTCAGTGAAGTGATCAGCTCTAACGGCGTCGGACACGGCGCTCTGGCGGAACTGCTGGCTGTATACGGCGTCCAGGTGCTTATCTGCGGCGGCCTCGGCGGAGGCGCGCTGAACGCGCTCCATAATGCAGGCCTCACTGTTGTCGCAGGCGCGTCGGGCAACGCGGACGAGGCAGTCGCGGCATTTATGAGAGGCGAGCTCGAGGACAGCGGTGCGAACTGCGACCATCATCACCACGGAGAGGACCACGAGTGCTGTGGCGGACACGGTGAAGAAGATCACGAGTGCTGCGGCGGACACGGCGATGAAGACCATGAGTGCTGCGGCGGGCACGGTGAAAACGGCGGCGGATGCTGCGGCGGCGGCCCCGTCTACACGATGGAAGGCAAAAACGTGGGAAAGAACGTCAGGGTCCACTATAAGGGCACCTTTAACGACGGCACGCAGTTTGACTCCTCCTACGACCGCGGCGAACCGCTGGAATTTGTCTGCGGCTCGGGCATGATGATCAAGGGCTTTGACAAAGCTGTCGCGGATATGGAAATCGGCCAGGTCACTGATATCCACCTTACTCCGGAAGAAGCCTACGGACCGGTCGATCCGGATGCCATCATCACGATCGGGATCTCGCAGCTTCCCGGCTCTGAGGCTCTTACCGTCGGAGAGAGGGTCTTCCTCAGAAGCGTCGCCGGAAATCCCTTCCCGGTCACGGTAACAGCGAAGGACGATGCCACCATCACTTTGGACGCCAACCACGAGATGGCGGGCAAGGAGCTGAATTTCAAGATCGAGCTGATCGAAGTGCTGTAATATTCTGTAACGGCAAACGGTGCCATTAAGGGAATCTTAATTGGGGAATCTTAATTGGGGAATCTTAGTAATTAGGGAATCTTAATATGAAGACATCTGACCATCCCCTGATCTGGGGACACCGGGGAGCCAGCGGGCATGCCCCGGAGAATACGCTTCCCGCTTTTTTGATGGCAGCCGACATGGGCGCCGACGGCGTGGAGCTGGACATCCAACAGACCCGCGACGGCGTGATCGTGGTCTGCCACGACGAGACCGTGGACCGCACCAGTAACGGTGTCGGCTGGGTGAAGGATTACTCTTTCGAAGAGATCCGCAGGCTGGATTTCAGCAATGGAAATGCCGCTTACGAAGGTGTCAAAATACCGGCGATGGAGGAGGTTTTTGACCTCCTTGCGCCCACCGGGCTCACCATCAATATCGAGCTGAAGACCGGTATCGTCTTCTACGGGCAGATCGAGGAAAAGATCCTTGCGCTGGCAAAGCGAAAGGGCTGGGAGGACCGGGTCATCTACTCCTCCTTCAACCACTACACCGTCCGCAGGATCAAAGAACTGAACCCGGATGCGAAGGTCGGCCTTCTGTACGGCGATGGCCCCATCGATATGCCGGGCTACGGTCACCGCCTTGGCGCGGATGCCCTGCATCCCGCGTATTACAATCTCTTCTATCCGGATTTCATGGAAGACAGCCGCAAATACGGCTTGGATGTCAACGTATGGACCGTAAACTCCACAGAAGAGCTCCTGCAGTGCCTAAAGCTCGGCGTAAACGCGGTCATCACCAACTACCCGGCAAAGGCCCGGGAGGTCTACAGATAAGAATCTACAGATAATCAGCTACAAATAAGAATAGAGACTGTCGCAGTAAGAATTGATCTTACTACGGCAGTCTCTTTTTGATTGATTTTTGATTGATTTTTGATTGAAGGAGGATGTGTCCGGCGGGCAGGTGCTTACCTCGCCAGCGGCTGCTTGTCAGAGAGCCTCAGGAATACAAATCCCAGCGCAAAGAACACCGCGAGCGACGCGACCGCAATGTTGATGGTCCCGCCCGCAAGCTTGACCCACGCGATGACGGCAGATCCGAGGAAGGACGCCCCCTTCGCGAAAATGTCATAGATGCCGAAGTACTCGCCCGAGTTCTCCGGCGGGATGATCTTGGAGAAATAGCTCCTCGAAAGGGACTGGATCGATCCCTGGAAGCAGCCGACGCCAAACGCGAGAATACCGAACTCAAGCAGTGTATTCAGGGTCAGCGCGTAAAGGCAGACGCAGAAGTAACCGACGATACATACAAGGATCAGTGTCACAGTGTCGAATTTCTTGGAAAGCCTCGCAAAGACGAGGGATCCGCCAAATGCCACGACCTGCGTCGCCAGAAGGAAAACGACCTGTCCGACAGTGGGAAGCCCCAGATCCGTGCCGATGTTGATGCAGTTGTCGATGATCGTGCCTACGCCGTCAATATAGAGGAAGAAAGCGATGAGGAAGAACAGGACCTTCTTGTCGCTCCCGGCGATCTTCTTCAGCGTTCCGCCGATCTTGCGGAATACGTCCGTGATCTCCCCTCTCTCCGCTTCCACGTAGTTGACCTGCTTATACTCCTTCAGAAGCGGGATCGTCACGATCAGCCACCAGACACCCGTCACAGTAAATCCGATGATCATTCCGACCCTGGGCGGGAACAGCATCAGATCCTCGCTGAGTCCGCCTCCGAGAATGTACGCGATCATCGCGAGGATGAACGGGATGCACGAGCCGATGTACCCCCACGCGTAGCCGTAGGAAGAGACCTGGTCCATGCGGTCCTGCGTCGTGATATCATTGAGCATCGAGTCATAGAACGTCAATGACATCGCATAAAAGATCTTTGCCAAAACATAGATCACAATGAACATTGTCCATGATGTCGCGAAACCGTTCAGGATACATCCCGCCACGCCAAGCGCAACAACTGTCTGGAAGAAGATCTTCTTCCGGTCCTTGTGGTCCGCGATCGCGCCGCAGACCGGTCCGAGAAGCGCCACGATCACTGTCACGACCGCGATCGAGATCGAATAATACGCCGTCGCCTGGTCGCCCGTGATCTGTCCGGGCGCATCCCCGATCGCAAGCATCTTGAAGTAGATCGGGATCAGTGAACACGCGAGCATCGTAAAGGCGGAATTGCCCACATCGTACAGAACCCACGCGCGCTCTTTTTTCGTCAATCCTTTAAACATAGCTGCCCCCTCTGAAGTACTCTGAGTCGTGGATTGTCCCCACTGACTCATTATACATGAAAACCGCTGATTTTTCGTGGAGAACGGAAAGAATCTCTCTTTTTTGGTCCCTATACCGTCTGTTACTCCGTATCGTCCGTCATTTCCTCAAGCGTATCGTCTGCTTCGGGAAGATCCGGATTTTTCAGCTTATCCGCAATACTGCGGGCTTTCTTCTTCGTCGCATGGCCCAGCGCCTCCACACCGCTCGATGCAAGCAGCATCAGGATGTCGGAAATCTTTGCTTTGATCTCCGAGTCAATACCCGCAGAGGCCTTGATCATCTCGATGACCGCGCGCAAAGGAGCGTCCTTGAACTCGCTCACAGTATCCGCGCCTGCTCCCAGAAGGTCAAAGAGCACATCCGTAAAGAGCCTGCGCTCGTTGTCGCTCAGTTTTGTGAGCCAGCGGTAAAGAGAATCGTCATAGAACTTTCCGCTCGCACTCCGCTCGGAAGGAACGAACTGCGGTCCGTTTACTTCCCAGGTAAAGGCGTCATGCTGCCCGACGCCGTCCACGTTGCTCTTGATAATGAGCTCCCGCGCGTGATTGTCCAAAAGACCGCCTACCACGGACGAGTCCGGCAGGATACAGGTGATCTTCGGCAGAAGCGTTTGGTACTCCTCACGCCCGGTGATCTCCTTTCGAAAGCCAGGCCCGTCGTTGGAGTACACTTCCACGATCCGCTCCCGGATCGCCGCGTCACAAAAAGCGGATGCATAAATCGCCAGATTGCCGCCTTTGGAATGCCCGCCGACATAGAGGCGCTGCGGGCAGTCTTTACCGAAGACTCTGTTCATGAATTCCACCGCGTGCCGCTGTCCGGGGGTCTCGTTGAGATAACTCAGGCTCAGATCCTCCTTCCAGCCGATGAACGTGTCGTCCGTCCCGCGAAACGCCGCATAAGCCGTGTCGCTGTCAAGCCAGAAGACCATGGCGCACATCTGCTCTGCCGCCTCTTTATCGACGATATCGAGATAGTCCGAAACGTAAATGTTCCCGAACCGCTCGCTGTCGACCGCACGCCGCGCAAGCCCCGGCACTTCTCTGGTCGGCCGGCCCGCAGTCAGGATCTCCTGGATGGTGTGCGTCTTAAAGAAGCATTCCGTCACTGTTTTGAACGAACGCACGTCACGCCGCACCTGAAGTTGTGTGGCAGCCAGATCAGCCGGTTCTTCTGTTTCAAACGCAGGCGCCATATCGAGGTAAGCGAAATTGGACAGTATCACATTGTCAACGAGGTTTAAAGGGCACTGCGCAAAGCTCAGATCGCCGCGCCAAACCATATAATCATATAGCGTCCCCATTGTGCTCCTCCCTTGCTGCTGGTGGTATCTTGAAAGTATTCCGATCTGTCTGTCGTGATGTACCCTGAATACTCGGGTTAGATTTATTGTAGCGATAACCCATTTACCTATCAAGAAAGAAAAGTGTCAAGAAAAAAGCGGCAAAAAAGAAAAGCGGCTGACAGAGCAACCTCTCCGTCAGCCGTATGAACACCTTAAGTTCCCAAACAATCACCCAAATAACATCTTCGCAGCCTTCTCCAGCTCACGCCTCTCCTTTGAATGATCGTAGCCGCTCTCTCTGTCATCAATGCCCTTTATGACATCCATGGAGAACAACCCGTCGCGGTTGCAGTAAAAGAAGATCTTCCGCACACCGTTGATCTTGAATCTCGCCTCAGCATTTCCCTCCGGATAGAGTTTCACAAGCTGGCAGCGGTCTGAGGACGCCGCAGCAACAAAGGAAATATAGTGCGTCTTCGTCATGTCGTGGTCGATCCTGACATAATACTCATCTTCCACTCGTTCAATGAAGATCATGTGACCCTCATCCGTTTTTTCCGCCGTCTCGGGAAGCAGCTGGATCCCGTGGCAATGGATGACCGCTTCCCCCATCGAATGGATCACATTCCCGCAGATCGGGCAGACGTAGAACTTCGACCGCAGCATGTTCGCCGATACATTCGCGTTGCGGATCCGGTTTCCGGAGATCAGCTCCGGCACCGAGACGCCGAATGCGTCCGCGATCGGCTCGAGCAGCGTGATATCCGGGTATCCCTTCCCCGTCTCCCATTTTGAAACGGTCTTGTCGCTCACGCCCAGCACCTCAGCGAGCTGCAGCTGTGTCATCTTTTTCTGTTCCCGCAGCTCTTTGATCGCCGCGCCTGTAATATACTGGTTCATCCCTCAGCCCTCCTTCGATCCTGTCCTGACAGCAAGCAGATATAAGACGCCCGCCGGTGCCTCCATCTTATGTTCCGGATTGGCCTTGTTATAGTTGCCAATTGTCCATGTAAAGCACCTCTATGCCCCGATGATACGATAGCGCAGCGCTAGCAACAACCTACGCAAAGTAGAGTCTCCGACCCACACGATGCCGCGTAAGTCAAATTCTCTTATTTTGTACTATCTAAACTCCAAAAGCATCCTTCCCCATGTTTGTTACACCGTCCGGAACGGTGATGTTCACCAAATTTTTACAGCCGAGAAAAGCCTGATCCCCGATGCTGGTCACACTGTCCGGAATCTCGATGCTTGAAAGGCTCAGGCACTCGCAGAATGACCTGGAGCCGATGTGTGTTATGCCATTGGGGATCGTGACCTCCGTCAGCCGGGAGCAGCCCTCGAAAGCGCTGTCGCAGATCGTGCGGACATGCTCCGGAATAACAACCTTTTTCGCGCTTGTAAGGCATCTGACGAGCGCGTGCCCTATGATGCATAAATAGTTGCTGTCAAAAGACAGCAGATGCTCAGGGAACGCTTTTGCGCCTATACTCGTTACACTGTCGGGGATCCGGATACCTGTAAGGCTTTCACAGCCGCCGAACGCGTTCCATCCGATACTGATCACGTTGTCCGGGATGTTGATACTCTTTAAACGGAAACAATCGTAAAATGCGGAAGGGCCAATGCTGGTCACGCTGTCCGGAAGAGTGATGCTCTCGAGTTCGGAGCAAGCTCCAAAAGCCACAGCTCCAATTTCCGCCACTCCCTCCCTGATGATGACATCTCTCAGGTTGCTGCACTTATGGAACGCTCCGTCGGCAATTCTTTTTACCCCTCTGGGGATGGTGACTTTCCTCAGACGGTCGCACTCACAAAAAGCACCGATACAGATCAAGCGGACCCTATCCGGGATGATTACCGATTCTGCATTTTCCTCGCATTTAACAAGCACATCCTCCAGAACGCACAAATGATCCTCTCCAAAACGGATCAGATGTTCCGGAATCGCATTGGCGCCTATGGCCGTTACACCGGACGGGAAAGTAATGCCTGTCAGGCTGCTGCAGCCTTCAAAGGCGCTGTCACCGATGCCGGTCACCCCTTCCGGAATCCGAATGTCCGTCAGGCTCTCACACCCTTTAAAAGCGCGATCTTCAATACTGGTCACAGTGGTCGGAATCGTTATGCTTTTAAGACTGCTGCATCCATCGAAAAGATCCTTCCGGATTCCGGTTATGCCATCCGGAATCGTGATACTCATCAAACTGCTGCAGTCCTCAAAAGCCCTTTCCTGTATATCGGTAACGCTGTCCGGGATGCTGATGTCTCTCAGGCTGCTGCAATAAGAAAATGCATGTTCCCCAATACTGGTCACGCTGTCCGGAATCTGAATGCCAACCAGCTTTTCGCAGTGATCAAAAGCCCCCATACGGATTTCTGTTACCCCTTCCGGGATCGTCATACTCGTCAGGCTGCTGCATCTCGCGAAAACATAACCTGTCAGGCTGGTGATCCCGCCCGGAAGTTTCATATTTATCAGACTTCTGCAAAAAGAAAACGCGCCGGCGCCAATATAGGTCACACTTTCCGGTATCGTCACGCTTTCGAGGTCATCGCACGCGCGGAAAGCATATGCGCCAATACCGGTCACGCCGTCCGGGACCATCACCCTCGTCAGGCTTTCGCATCCGCAAAAGACATGGTCTTCTATACTCTTTACACCATCCGGGATGTTGATCTTCTTCAGACTTTTACATCCATCGAAAGCGCTGCTGCCGATCCGGGTCGCGCCATCCGGGATCCGTATGTCTGACAAGCTTTCACAATGACAGAAAGCACATATGCCGATGCTGGTAACACCGTCCGGGATCGTCACATCCGTCAGGGCATAACATTTATAAAATGCGCTATTGCCAATACTGGTAACACTGTCCGGGATTGTCACTCTTGTCAGGCTTTTGCAGCCGCTGAAAACGCCATCTTCAATTCCGGTTATGCCATCCGGGATGTTGCTCTCCATAAGAGATGAGCATCCCTCGAAGGCACTTTTGGCAATTCCGGTAACTCCTTTCGGGATGGCGGCACTTGTCAGATGAAAGCATCCACTGAAAGCTTTTTCGCCAATACTGATGACGCTGTCCGGAATCGTCACTTTCTTCAGATCTTTATAATGAATGAAAGCTTTTTCGCCAATGGCTGTTACGCCGTCCGGAATGACAACTTCGCTGTCAGTGCCTGTATAATCCACCAATACCCCGTTTTTGATCACAAATCCGCGTTCCTCGGCAGACTCTTCGTTGTGATCGTTCTGATATAGCTGTGTTTCGGCAAACGAAAGTCCGTTTTCCATGGCGTAGCGCTCCGCCGCACTGCCCTTTTCCCCGTAAAGGATGACATCCGGATTGCAGTTTTTAAAGATCACTTTCCCAATTTCCGTGACGCCTTTCGGAAGAAAGACACTTTCCAGGCTTTCACATCCCTCGAACACTTTATCGCCGATTTTCCTCACCTTTGCGGGAACGACCACCTTTTTCAATTTTTTGCAGTTGTGGAAAACAGACATTTCTATTTCCGCGACACCGGCAGGAATGTTAATGCTTTCCAGGTTTTCACAGCCGCTAAATAAACAGGCCTCCAGTTTTTTCAGGTTTTGGGGAAGTGTGACAGCCCGCAAATTCGTACACATACTAAACGCGAAGCTCTCGATCGTGGTAACACTATCGGGGATGTTAACCTCTTCCAGCGAGGAGCAGTACATAAACGCCTGGTCATCAATAGAAGTGACACTGTCGGGAATGACCACACTCTGCAGCTCGGAATTGTAGCGAAATGCCTTATCCCCAATACATGTCACGCTGTCAGGGATCTCTATATGTGAGCCGGTACATTCGTTCTCACGCAGGATACTGAATACCCTGGTCTGATACCCTTTTTTCTGCAAAAAAGCGATCAGCGAATCGCGGTATTTTTCACAGACCTTTCTGGAAGGAGCACGCAGCATGATGTCCAAAAGGAATGACCACTCATACAGAGGTTCCGCGGAAATCATCTCCATTCGGGCCCCTTCCGACAAATGCGCCTGATTCACGCTCTCGACCCACTGCTTGATTTCCTTGTCCCGCCTTAGGCTTTCAGCGTCATCTGTAATGATGCCGACTTTTATAAAGGGAAAGTCGTTGCCTTTCTTTATGAATAACTGTGGTTCTTCTGTGCGCGTCCACGATGTAAGGAAAGCAGAAGTGACCGGGTCGCCACGCGAATATTCAAAGGTCAGTGCGCACTCATCACAGACCACATGCGTCAGGTGTCTTTTGGTATAACTATCCGGATTGCTGGAGCTGCACAATCCCTCAAATTTCATGCCGGGATCCATTGACGCAAGCATCAGGCAAAACATCGAGAAAAAGTCGTCATAATATCCTATTCTGTGCTCTTCTCTCTGAAGAGAAGAACAATCGCGAAGCAAAAAGTGCGACCCGTTACAGGCGATCTGCCCCATCATGTCCCTTGCTTCTTTTCTATGACCGGAATCCATCTCGCTTTTATTTCTCGAGCTGCTTCTATATGTCAGCCTATATTCATGCCGCAGCGCGGAATACGCTTTGAAATCCTCGCAGCTTACGTTTCGTCCCTGATACCGGATCTGTTTGCTCCATTTTTCAAAAGGGAGAAATTCATAATTGTTCTGATAGTAAACGTAAATGATCGATTTCGCCAAATCACTCGCTCTCAAAGCTTGTAAACTGCTAGAAAAGATGATTTCTATATCTGTTTTTGTGATCATGTTATTCGTCCTTTAAATATGTAAACTACGCGGCATGTGCCAACTCTGCTTCTTATTCCTGCATTTCCAATGACTGTCCCTCTTACATGGCGTTGTCACTCCTTTTTTCGGAATAGCAGGTAATGAGATTCCTCTAAACTCTATTCTATCAGCTGTGAACGAATTAGCATATCTGAATAACCCGGCTATGATAAGCATGGCCGTGAACTCATTTGACGCAGTAAGCCGGGAAACAGATTACTACAATCTGTTCCCCGGCTTTAAATCCGAAATCCCATTATTCATCTATCCATTACTCGGCGCTTAGAGCACTTAAGCCGTTACCGCCTCTTACACAAGAGCCGCTCCCAGCGCTTTGCAGGCTTCTTTTGCTTCGTCGTCCGGCTCATTGTTAGCCATTACGCTGTCGACGACCAGCTCCGCGCCGCAGTCTCTTGCGTCATCTTCCCAGTTGCGCATCCATTCGCCATCGCCCCATCCATAGGATCCGAACAGAGCGATCTTTTTCCCGGAAAGTGCTCCCTTCACGTCGTCCCACATAGGCTGATATTCTGCCTCCTCGAGGACTTCCGCGCCCATGGCGGGGCATCCGAATGCGATCGCGTCATAGGACGCAACGTCCGCCGCGCCGAAAGAATCCGGACCAAGAAGTACCGCTTCTCCGCCTTTCTCTTTGATTCCCTCTTCCACGGCGTCTGCCATGATCTGTGTGTTTCCTGTCCCGCTCCAATACACAACTGCTACTTTGCTCATGATTTCTTCCTTTCCTGGCTATGGCGCCATCTGCTTAGTTAACCTCCCACCGCAAGCCTGCTGATCGGTACACCGCTCCCCCACATCTTGCAAAAAGCAGAAGTGCATTTATCATACAGATCAAAAGTCCGGCGGGCTTTTTCGACGTCCCCGTATACTTTCCATGCTCCGACCATCTTGTATCCGGCAGCGCGATTCTCCATGAATCCTTGTACATCCTCCGGAGGGTAACTGAGAAACAGCCCGATCTCGTGCGGAAATCCCTCGTCCTTTTTGAGCCGCTCCATAAGATGAGCGACGCACTGGTCCGCATTCTCAGGACAGTACCCCGATTCCTGCAAGATAGTGCGCGCTTTACTGTCCCTTAGATCCCTCATGAGATCTTTTGGCCGGTACAGATACAGAAGCGCCCGCTTTGCCTTAAGCTGCATCGGGATGATTCGTATACCTTTTGGACAGAGAACATGGTTGAGCTCCCGCAGTTCCTTAAACAGTTTCTCTTTGTGGCTATATTTTACGGAAAATAAATTACCGGTTTTAATGCCTGCCAACGTAGGGGCTCCGTAACGCACCAGGAATTCATCTGCCATTTCTGCCTCCCTGCCGAAGGTGATGGTTATACGAAACTAACTTATTCGGCTTTTTAAAGCGCCTTTGCCGGGCGCCCTTTCCTCTCGGTTAGTAATTACTAACCATAATATATACATGAATCCTTCCTCTGTCAACTTGTTTTTTTCGATCAAGCCGCGGAATGCTTTTCGAGGATCGCCCGAAGTGCCGCCATGGAAGCGGTGCGGGAATGCTCGATCGCCACGTCGGAGCCTTTCAGCTCATTCTGCGCGCTCCGCAGGATCTTGTGGGACAACGCCCCTGTAAAGCAGATCAGAAGGTCCGGATTGCCCAGCTTGTTCTTGAGCGTCCCGGAGGGCTTGATAAAGACTTTTGCCTTGCAGTTGTACTCCCGGCAGAGATCCTTGTACTGCCTCTCCATACATTCGTTTCCACCCAGTATGACAACGCTCATTTTTCCCTCCTGACAGATCTATCAATCCACTGTTAGTTATATTCGTCTAACCCATTGGTTTTTTTTATGCGCCTCTTACAAGGCGCACTTTTGTTTTGGTTAGTTCTATTTAACTCAAATATATACACTAATCCTTTCCATGTCAACAACCGATTTCATCTGATGCCAAAACAGCGCAGCCATCGCTTTTTTGTCCGGGATCTGTGTCCCCGGGCGATACACGGTCATCTCCTCATCGTCGCCGAACATAGCCATCGCACGGCCCCCGAACTTTCAGTCCGGAGATCTTACTCCGCCTTCCTGTTACTGAGCACTGTCACAGCAGCGATGAGCAGTGCGATCCCGGCAACGATCGAAATCCACGGCGTACGTGTAAAGCCTGAGATGAGATAGCCGGCAGCGCAGACCACTGCGACCAGCGTCGCATACGGAAGCTGCGTCTCGACATGCCTGATATGCTGGCATTCCGCTCCTGTCGAAGCCAGGATCGTCGTATCAGAGATCGGCGAGCAGTGGTCCCCGTAAACGGATCCGGCCAGTGTCGCGCCGAGCGCAGGGATCAGATAAGCACCCGCGTTCTCCACGCTGCAGATCATGGTGACGATGGGAATGAGCATTCCGAACGTCCCCCAGGAGCTTCCCATGGAGAAGCTCATGAGCGCCGCGATC
>CACXMK010000034.1 GCA_902768735.1 uncultured Lachnospiraceae bacterium
GCTTACTACACCACGCTGGGCAAGGATCTCGCAGCCGCGCAGGCGGAGAAGGATGAACTGTCCGCAGCGATCAAGCCGATCTTCAGCTGATCTGCAGCATACCCGAATTTTAAAAAGAGTCAGGGGACGATCCCCTGACTCTTTTTTGTGGTGTATAGCCGGCCTTACGCCATGCCTGTCAATCTTTCTTTTCAATGCTGTCCGTCTTGTAGATGAACTTCACTGTCGTGTTCTCCGGATTTGCCGACCCGCTGAAGGTCTTATAGGACTTCGCGGCTTCCTTGAGCATCCGGATCCGCCTCTCGATGGACTTGACGTCCGTCTTGTAGATGTCAGCGAGCTTGCGCACGCCTTCTTCATTGAGCTTCACGCAGCCGTCCTTAAGTTCGATCGCTCCGTCGGAGATCTCCTTCATACCGTCTGCGAGTTCCGCGATGCCGTCACTGAGCTTCCTCGCGCCGTCGCTGAGTTCATCGCTGTTGTCCGCCAGCTTCTGCGTGCCTTCCGCAAGACTGCCCATGCCGTCATTCAGCTCGGAAGCGCCATCTGCAAGTTCTTCCGCGCCTTCATTGATCTGGCCGCTGTTCTTTGAAAGCTCCGACAATCCGCTCCTGAGGTCGCCGGCACCCTGTTTTAAAGCACCGCCGTTCTCACTGAGCTGTTTCGTCCCTGAGGCAAGTTCGCTCACGCCTTCTTTGAGTTTTGACGCGCCGTCCGCCAATGCGGCGGCTCCGCTGTTGAGTTTGTCGCTGTTTCCGACAAGCTGTCCTGTCCCGCTCTTGAGCTGCGCGGCGCCTTCAGAGAGCGCCTGGGCTCCCTGATCCAGTTGCCTGGATCCTTCTACGAGCTGCGCGGCACTTCCGTTGAGCGTCTTTGCTCCTTCAAAGATCTTACCGATACCGGCTGCCAATTCGTCGACCCCGCCGGTATAGCCGGCAAGCGCCTGTACAAGGCCGGGAGTATCCCCGGGAACTTCGGGATCAGGCTCATGGGAGAGTCCTCTTTTAAGGGCTGCCGCGCCGCTACTGAGAGCTTCCGAGTTGTTGTTGAGCACACCAAGGCCTTCATCCAGCCCGCTGACGCCGTTTTCGAGCTGTTCAAGCCCGCCGGCAAGGGTCTGCGCGGCTCCGCTGAGCTGCGCGGAATTGTTGGAAAGGGCTTCCGCTATGCTCTGCAGCTGTCCCGTGCCTTCCGACAGAGTCGAAAGATCACCGCTCAGATCATTCAAAGTGCCCGCCAGTGCATCCACGGTATCTTTCATCCCGCTGATCTGTGTGCTCAGCGAGGAGGCGTCCGTTGCAAGGGTATCCAGCTGGTCAGAGACGTCATCCAGCTCTCCGACCTTATCCATAGTCTCATTGTAGACCGACGCCCATGCTCCTACAGCTGTCTCCGCTGCCTTTGAGGAGGCTTTTTCAATTCTGATATTGGCATCCTCCGCCATGTCTTCCAGCTTTTGATTGGCTTCCTGCGTCGCGTCCTCTGCCGCCGCCCGGACTTGTTCCTGCACTGCTGCAACAACCGCTTCCTTCTCATCATCCGTCATCTCGACGGAAAGGGCGTTAAGGGCATCCCGGACTGCCTGACTGACATCCACTTCCACGCTGACTGTATCCGCCTCGATGCGGCCGGCTTCAGCTACCCCTGCGTTCGCAGCTTCTTCTTTGTAGTAATCATCGCCTACGCCGCTGCCGGTCTGATCAATAGCCTGCAGGATTTCATCCATCGCTGTCTTGCTGCTCGTCACGTCATCGGAGAGCTTTCCGGCCGCAGTCGCCAGCTGATCGAGACCGGATTGCGCGCTGCCGATCTGCTCCGCCGCGCCCTGTATATCACTGACCGCTCCCTCGATTTCTTCCGCAACAGAGTTGATCGTTTCCGACGCGTCTTTTACAGAGGATGTGTATCCGGTGATTCCCTGTGAGAGCTGCGACGCCCCGTTTTTCAGGGCAGGGATCCCATTCTCCGCATCAAGAAGGCTTTCCGTAGCTCCTTTCGCCTGGGCAACCCCCTGTGTGTACCCCAGAAGTCCTTCCTCCAGTTGCGCGGCTCCGCCCGCGAGCTGCTCCGCGCCGGCATTGAGCGCCTCCGAATTTCCGGAGAGCTGTCCCGCGCCGTCGTTCAAAGCACTGACGCCGTCCGTCAGCTCGCTCACTCCCCCGGCAAACTGTTCAAGGCCGCTGCTGAGCCTGCTCGCGCCGCCCGTGAGATCGGGAAGATTGTCCACCAGGTCTCCCAAACCGCTGTCCACCTGCGCGACGCCGTCGGTATAGTCCTTAAGGCCGCTCTTTAGTCCCGGAAGATTCCCTGCGAGCTGCCCTGCGCCTTCATTAAGCCGGCTTGCGCCGTCATTTACTTTCGAAACGCCGTTCGTATATTCTTTAATGCCGTCCGCCAGCTGCCCCGCGCCATCGTTTACCTTTGAGACGCCCTCCGTATACTGTTTCAGACCGCCTGTCAGTTTCGGAAGGCTCTTTACCAGCGCGTCGGTCCCTTCCTTGATCTTTTCTGCGCCTTCGTTTACCTGTGAGACGCCATCGGTGTACTCCTCTACGCCGTCTGCCAGCTTCTCCGCGCCGTCCTTGAGTTCTCCGGTGCCGTCTGTCGCTTCAACGATCCCGTCAGATAGTTTGCCTGCGCCGTCCGCAAGATCATCTCCGTCCTTTTGAAGTTCCTCGATCTTCTCATCCATATCGCTGAGGAGGCTCTCGTCGTCCTCGTCATCGTCGTCAAGAAGGCCGGAGAACACCATCGTCATGCAGGTGCTCATCTTGAAGTCCTCGGCGTCCATCGTGATCTCGACGGAGCCCGGGATCTCCAGGTCGCGCACCTTGTCTTTGGTCTTCTCGCTCGCCTCTGTCTCGGTCAGAAGATGCTCCGCGTCATCCTTGACGATCCGGAGGCTCTCCGCGAGTCCCGGGAACGCCATTCCGACGACGACAGTGTTTTTGCCCTCGGAGATAACGGAACCGTTGTCCACTTCCACGTTCCCCACGTGGTCGTTGGAGAAGATCATGCCTGTCACAGCCGTGAAAGGCACGCAGACTTCCTCATATTCCGCCGTATTCTCGTAATCGATGTGTATTTTGACCTTTCCGCTCTTACCCGCGAGGTCCTGCGGCGAGACCTTCTTTCCGTCCAGATAGTAGGTGATCGTCTGCCCGACCGGCGCCTTTTTGTCTGTCGTTCCCTGGTAATAGATGTCGTTGCCGCCTGCCTGCCAGGTCAAAATATTGCCGCTCCGGGTGAACGGCTCATCGCCCTTGACGTTCTCTATATTCTGCAGGATGGAGTTGTCGTAGAGCTTGTCCGCGCCCGTCCTGTTCTTTAGCCAGTTGGACACCGTCATGCTCTTCTGTTTTCCCGTCGCGTCCGTAAAAATATAGACGGTCTCCTCTTTCTCAGCACCTTCCGACTGCGCGGTCTCGCCTTTCCCCGTAACAGCTGCAGAGAGCGCTGCTGCAAGGTCCGCCTCTGTGATGGACTCCGCGTCGCCCTTTTCAAAATATACCGTCCCAGATACCGGTGCCGCGCACTCTGCCCGCGCGGACATTGACAGATTTGCCGTCATCACTGCCGCCAGCAGCAATGCAAGAACCTGTTTTCTCTTCATGATCGAAAAACTCCTTTAATATCCGTTTATAAACGCCAAAATTTCTTATCGCTAAATTTCTGTTTTATTCTGCTGTTTTTTACCCCGCGTCTTTTTTTAGAAACCCCCGGCTCGTCCTTACGATCACGGGATCAAACAGGTAGAGCAGCGCGGGAAGCGCAAATACGACCGTCACCATACTGATCAGCGCGCCCCTGGCCATCAGCATGCACAGAGAGGAAATGACGGATATTTTCGAATATATTCCCACTCCAAACGTCGACGCGAAGAACGACATGGCGCTGACAAAAATGCTGCGGATCGATACTTTGTGCGCGGTGAGGACCGCTTCGTTCCTGTCTTTTCCGGCTGCCCTCTCCGTCTGGTAGCGGCTCGTCATAAGGATCGCGTAATCAACGGTGGATCCCAGCTGGATCGTCCCGATGACGATCGAAGCAATAAACGGAAGCGATGTCCCGGTATAAAAAGCGAGCGACATATTGATAAAGATCGCGCACTCGATGACCAGCACCAGTAGAACGGGCAGGCTCAGGGACATGAACACGACCAGAACAATAGCCGCAATGATACCGATCGACGTCCAGTTGACGACGGTAAAATCGTGGTCCGAGATCGTGATCAGGTCCTTTGTGCACGGCGCGTCGCCGATCAGCATCGCATTTTCATCATACCTGTGAATGATCTCGTTGATCGTATCGATCTGCCGGTTGATCTCATCAGAAGCCGTTATATATTCGCTGGACGCAAGGATCAGCTGATATCCTCCGCCATATAGGACATCTGTGACCTCCTCCGGAAGCATCTCGTGGGGCATCTCCTCTCCCAGGAAATGGTCGATCGAGATGACACTGCTGATGCCGTCCACATTTGTGATCTCTTCCGCCATTAAGTCTCCGGACCTCGCGTCCAGATCCGCATCCGCAAGGATCATCAGCGTGTTGTTCATGCTGAAGGTATCTTCCATTTTCCGGTTAGCGGCCATGGAAGGCAGCTCCTGCGGCAGCGTCTGGATTATATCATAGAATACATCAATATGTGTGTATCCGTAAACAGCGGGAATCCAGGCGAGAACGAATAATAAGACGATAACCTTGCAATGCTTCTGTACGAAAGCCGGGATCCTCTCAAATGCGGGGAGATACGGTTTATGCCTCGTCTTCTCGATCGGCCTCTCAAACAGAAGGATCATCGAAGGCAGGATCGTCACGCAGCAGACCACGCCGAGCGCCACGCCCTTCATCATGACAAGGCCGACGTCGCGTCCGAACCGGAACGTCATAAAGCAGAGCGCCGCAAAGCCGGCTATCGTCGTGACAGATGATCCCACGACAGATTTCAGGGTCTCATTAATGGCTTCCGCCATCGCCTCCTTCGGATCCGGGTGCTTTTGCTCGTTCTCCTTGAAGCTGTGCCACAAAAAGATCGAGTAGTCCATCGTGACACCAAGCTGCAGCACAGCCGCCAGCGCTTTTGTAATATAAGATACTTCACCGAAGAAGTAATTGGACCCCATGTTGTAGATAATCGCGAAACCGATGGACAAGAGGAAAAATACCGGCGCCAGAAATGTGTCCATACTCAGCGCGAGGATCAGGGAAGCCAGGAGCACCGCAATGAGCACATAGATCGGTTCCTCCGCTTCTGCCAGGTCCTTCGTGTCCGTGATAATGGCTGACATTCCCTGCAGATAGCATCCGCTGTCCAGCACTTTCCGGATCTTGGCTACCGCATCCATTGTGGCGTCCGACGACGTTGAGGTGTCATAGGTGATCGCCAACATCGTCGCATTGTCCCTCAGGAAGGCATCCCTGATATGCTGCGGCAGGATCTCCTTGGGAATCGTGATGTCCGCGAAACTGTCGTACCACACCACTTTTTTGACATGTTCGACTTTCCGGAGCTCCTCTTCAAGGGCTACGATCTCCTTATCCTTTTTGTCCTCCACGATCAGCATAGTGATCGCGCCTGTCCCGAACTCGTCCATCAGGATGTTCTGCCCCTGAATGGTCTCAATGCTGTCCGGCAGATACGTCAGGATGTCGTAATTCACTCTCGTATGAAAATACCCCCAGACCGCGGGGAACAATAAAAGAATGGCTAAGATCAGGATCAAGTGCCTGACTTTTACTACTGCATGTCCGAAACTTTTCATGGCGTTACAATATACACTAACGTGTTCTCCTTCCGAAGAACACTATAAAGAAAGAGACTGAATATAAGAATATCCAATCTCTTTGCGATGTCGTTTCTTCGTATACAAAAGGGGGCCTTTGTAAACCCAAGGGCCTCTATCGCCTTTCATCCGGTCTGCCGGCCGTCCTCTCACAGTTCGCCGAGGACATCCCAGAGGGAGCGCTTCACGATATACTCGTAGATGTTCGCGACCTCTTCAGGCGCGATCGGCATGCCCGACCTGATCCAGCTTGTGACCACATAGCTCATAGATCTCGCGTAATACCTTGCCAGTGTCTCGACCGTGAGCCAGGGGTGTGCGGAGTGCGGCTTTCCGCTGCTCCTCTCGCTGAAGAGTTCCAGCAAAAGCTCGTAGATGCACTCCTCGGAGATCTGGTCAAACGAATTCTGTCCCTCTATTTTGACCGCTTTCCGATAAAACGCGCTGTCTTTTTTCACGCTGGTGAAGATCAGGATCAGCGCCTCTTTATACATGTCATTCTTTAAGAGGATACCGACCGGCGCGAGGATCTGCGTCCGGAGGATATATCCCAAAAGATCATATTTATCCTGAAAATGATTGTAGAACGTCACTCGTGTGACGCCCGCTCCGTCGGTGATCTGCTTGATCGTGATCTTTTCAAAAGGCATTTTCAGGACGAGCTGTTTGAGACTTTCGGCAAGGGACTGCCTGATATCCTTTTTCTCTTCTGTCACGGTTGACTCCCATCGTTCGATTTTGCATTCTGTTCATTCTTCACGGGCAGGTCACTGCGATCTGCTCAAAAACCGGCTCACTGCAGTCTGCTCAAAAACCGGCTCACTGCAGTCTGCTCAAAAACCAGTCTCTCTTCCACAGAATGACGGCAATGACAAGACACTGGAACGCGATCGCGAGGCCGGTGAACATCCACTGCCCCCGGATGATAAACTGTCCCGCCATGCAGGAAGTCAGGATCTGAAGCCAGCTTCCCATTGCTACTGCCGTTACATACTCCTTTGCTGAGATCGTCGTTTTCGCCGCGATGAACGGGATCACTCCGTTTGGAATAGCCGGGACCATGTTAGCGATCACCACCATGAACTGCGGCTTCGTTCCCCTGAGCTTTTCCATCAGCCACTGGCTCATCCTGCCCATCGACACCTCTTTGAGCCGGCCGCTCCCCATCCTCCTCGCGAACAGGAAGATCAGCCAATTTGAGATCACAAACCCAAAATAGCACATAAGGAAGCCCTCGAGCCAGCCGTAAATGAGGCCCGCTGCCACCTGGATCGCCATTCCGGGCATCACAATGCTTGCCACCTGGATCGCCTGCAGCAAAATGACCGCTATGACCCCCTTGATCCCCGTTTCCTGCGCAAGGTAATCCGCGATCTTTTGTCCGTCGCCCTCCTCTAACAGAGGAATGAGTCCCGGGATCTTATTTCCAAATGCGATCCATATAAGTATGGCAACAACGATTACTGCCAGAATGGGAACCAGCTTCTGTTTTAACCTATACCAAAAGCTGTTTTCCCTAATATCCATAAATCTTGCTCTTACTCTCTGATCTCAAAGTATGCCGCTCCCGCGGCAACGGGCTATTCCACTCATTTGCGCGCACCGTTGTAAGGATCTGAAATGCCCTGTGTTTCCGTTTCACTTTACACAGATTTTACGTACAGATATGCCTACTATACACTATCCGGGGCATTTTCTCAAGATTGGAGGCAGGCGCCCGTTTTGGATTCCTCACCGGACCAGGCTGCTATACAGCAGCAAAAGCGCATACAGGACCGGCTGGTGTAAAAGATAGATGAACAGGGAATGCCTTCCAAGGAATGCCAGCGGCACAACGCCTCTTCTAAGGACCGGCGCATCCAGTACTCCCGCCTCCCTGCAGATCATGTGCAGTTCATATCCGCACAGATACAAAAAAGACCACGGCAGAAGCGAGAAATAATCCGTAGAATAAAACCCCGGCCCGGGAAACCCCAGATACGCAGTGAAAAGGTTTCTGTACAGCGCGTCCGGCATCCGGATCGTCAACAAAGGGATCACAGGGAGGATCCTGTGAAGAAGTCCGGTGCCTATCGTTCCGTTATTGATGTCGCGAAAAAAAACAAAGAGCGCAGCGAAGATGATGAAGCGTGTGACTGCCTTTCGCTTAACAGCTGTTTTATCAGCACCATTATCATCTGCTGCAGTCACAGAAACACCTGCGTTCTCAGAATACCGCCGCACCGGCACCATAAGCAGCATGCACGATCCGATCAGCGTCAGTACGCCAAAAACGACCCTGTCTTCCGGCAGGACAAGGCAAGTGACCAGCATGACCAGCGCCCCGGCGCCGAACACTTCCAGTCCTCTCCGCAGCAGGCGCTTCGAGAAAGGAATGCAAAAGCCTGACAGCAGGATAAACGTCCAGCAGATGCTCTGCTGCCAGATAAACCCGCCCCGGCTCCGGTACCATGGCCAGTCCGTTCCCAATATATAGACCGCGTCCCAGCAGGCGTGATAGAGGACCATGCTGATCAGCGTGAGGCCCCGCAGGCTGTCGAGCAGCGCGAGGCGGTTGCTTCCGGTTGTTTTCATTGCAAAAATCCCGTAAATTCCTAACTTACTATACTTTTTTCTCTCCGCAAATTATAATCAATCAGGAAGACACAGACAAGCGCAGATACGATTTCAAATGAGACTCAAAAGATCAGAGGTATTTTGTCATGGAAATAGAAAGAAAATGGATGGTAAACGGCTGGCCCCCCGAGGCGCTCGGCCTCCCGCTTCTCTTTGAACAGACTATGCGTCAGGGCTACATCAACGTCCGCCCCACGGTCCGCATCCGCGAGGAGGCGATGACCGGCGGCAGCACAGAATATGTGCTCTGCTTCAAATCCGGCACCGGATTGGTGCGCAAGGAGATCGAGATGGACATCCCGAAGGAAAAGTTCCTCGAGCTGGAGGATCTCATCGGCCTGCCGCTGATCCCCAAAGTGCGCCGCACCTACGAACTCCCCGATGGTCTTCATCTGGAAGTCAGTCACGTGGATGAAGGCCTTCCGACCGAGTTCTGGTATGCCGAGATCGAGTATGACACGGAGGATCAGGCAAAACAGTGGGACGCCTCCTCTCTTTCCCCCGTTCTTTCAGAATACCTCGACGACGACGTGACAGCGGACCCCGGACAAACGATGGGCGCGTACTGGGTCGTGACAAGGCTTCACGGCGAAGAATAAATATATCCGTATAGATATATCCGTATAAATGTATCCGTATAAATGGAGCTGCCGCACCAGGAAATTGTATAATGCGGCAGCTCCATGTTATTATCTGTATCTCGCAGCTCTTCTGATCAGCTCCATGTTTTCGAAAGCCTTCGGGATCACCAGCTCGCTGCTCTTCACCCCGGATCCCTTCTCCACGATGTTGCCGATGACCGTGACCTTACGCGGGCCTTCCTCCACCTTTTTGATCTGGGTGGCGACATACACGTTCTCTGTCGCATGGGCAGACGACTTGTCAACGATCTTATGGTATTCGACGACCTTATTCCCGGCCAGAACATAGTTGTCCCTCAGATCCCTGGTCTTCCAGGACCTGAGCATCCACGCAGTGGGAAAGACGAACAGCATGGGAACCACGTAAATAACGATCAGGATCAGAAAGAGGTATTTCAGCGCATCCGGATAGTCCGCCACCTGTGTCAGGAGCCCTGCGTTGATCACAGCGATGACCACCACGCCGAGAGCCAGAGCAGGCATCGATATGCGGATCAGGAGATCATAGATCTTTCCCGCACCGGCTTCAAATACTTCATTGCTAAATTTCAGTTTCTCCATGAAATTGTTCTCCTTCCCCCGGAACGGCCGATTCGGCCCCGATGGTCCCGATTATAACACAAAGAAGGCTGCCGCATCAATGCGGCAGCCTTCTTTCATAATCCATAAATAGTACATAAATACCTATTATGCGATCTTATTATGCGATCTCGCAGTTCTTTGTCACGATAACATCCACTCCGGTTCCGCATACGTCTTTGACCACGACATCGCCGATCTTGAGGGGCGCCTGCGCGCGCACCTTGTTGATCTCGTCCATGCACGCGAAGATCTTGTCCTTCGGGATGTTCCCTTTGGTCTTGACGCTGGTCCTCTCCTTGGCACCACCGATCACAATGACTGTGGAGGTCACGGTACGCTCCGGTTTCAGGACTTCCTGGCGCGCATATCTGTCGCCGATCGCGCAGGAATTTCCCTTAATGCTGTGGAATTCCTCGCCCTCGAATTCGACCGTGATCTGGCAGCCCATGGGGCAGCCGATACAAGTAAGATTTCTCTTTTCCATATTCTGCCTCCTTGCCTTATTCTGCTTCGATCTTAATGGTGATGGTCTTCAGATCCGGTTTTTCGGCGAGTTTCTTCTTCTGCAGGATGACCTGCTCCATCTCGCCGGGAGCCATGATCTTTTTCTTCTTGTGCATCACGCGCTCGTCGTCAAAATAGACGCTCACATAGGCATTTGAGAACACGGCGCCGACACGGAACCGGACGGTCAGAAGGTCATCCATTCTCTCCGGGTTGATCGTGCAGGGAACTGTATAGCGCGCGCCGTCAGTAGCCTTGAGCTGGATGACATGGCCGCCTTCCTGCTCCTTGCAGCCGTTCTGCACATACTTGGCAGCGTTCTCGCCTGCGCGGGTCGCTTCCTCAGAGACATAGTCCACCAGGTCATGCACGTGAAGGACGTTGCCGCACGCGAACACGCCGGGGATATTGGTCTCAAGGATCTCGTTGACGATAGGGCCGCTGGTCACCGGGTTGATGGATACGCCCGCGTTCCTGGACAGCTCGTTCTCAGGGATCAGGCCTGTGGACAGGAGCAGCGTATCGCAGGTGTATCTCTCTTCCGTTCCCGGGATCGGCTTCATGTCGGGGCCGACCTCGGCGATGGTGACTGCGCTCACGCGCTCCTTGCCCTCGATATCCACAACGGTGTGAGAGAGCTTGAGCGGGATCCCGTAGTCGTCAAGGCACTGCACGATATTTCTCTTGAGGCCGCCGGAGAAAGGCATCAGCTCCGCGACGACCTTTACGATCGCGCCTTCAAAGGTCATGCGTCTCGCCATGATCAGTCCGATATCGCCGGAACCGAGGATGACGACTTCACGGCCGGGCATGTAGCCTTCCATGTTGACAAGTCTCTGGGCCGTACCTGCGCTGTAAATGCCCGCCGGACGGTAGCCGGGGATGTTCAGGGCGCCTCTGGGCCTCTCCCTGCATCCCATTGCCAGGATCACGGCGCCTGCCTTGATCTGGAACATACCATCGGTGCGGTTCATCGCTGTGACGACCTTGTCCGTGGAGATATCCATGACCATGGTGTCCAGCTTGTACTCGATCCCGAGGTCAAAGACCTGTTCAATGAACCTGTACGCGTACTCGGGGCCTGTCAGCTCTTCCTTGAATGTGTGGAGGCCGAACCCGTTGTGGATGCACTGGTTCAAAATACCGCCGAGCTCTTTGTCGCGCTCGATGATCAGGATGCTGTCTGTGCCCGCCTTCTTGGCGGCTACAGCGGCGGCAAGGCCCGCGGGGCCTCCGCCGACGATTACGATATCATAAGATGTCATGCCTCTACCCCCTTTGTTCTTTCGATCACAAGCCTGGAATCTCCGCCGCTCTTCGTGATCTCAGTAAGAGGAAGGCCAAGCTCGCGGTTGATGATCTCCATGGTACGAGGTGAGCAGAAACCTGCCTGGCAGCGTCCCATGCCTGCCCTTGTCCTGCGCTTTACGCCGTCCAGGGAACGCGCGCCGAGCGGTCTTCTGATCGCGTCGATGATCTCGCCTTCCGTGACAGACTCGCAGCGGCAGATGATGCGGCCGTATGCGGGCTCCTTCTTGATAAGCTCATTTCTCTCCTCGAGTGAGAGGTCTGCAGGATTGAGGATCCCCTTGCGGGTCCCCACCCAGTCTTCCTTCTCCGTGAGGCCCATCTTCTCCTTCAGCATGGCGCCGACATATTCGCCGATCGCGGGCGCGGATGTCAGGCCCGGGGACTCGATGCCCGCGCAGTCGATGAAGTGAGGCGCATCCTCGACTTCGCCGATGATGAACTCATGGTGGTCCTCATGGGCACGAAGGCCTGCGAAGGAAGTGATGACCTGGCGCATGGGCAGGTTCTTTACATGGTCGTTCGCCTTGGCGATCAGGTCTGCAATGCCTGCCGCTGTCGTGTTGTTGCCTTCCTTGTTCTCGATGTCCACTGCCGTGGGACCCACGATCAGGTTGCCGTGGACGGTAGGGGATACCAGGACGCCTTTTCCGAGATTGGTAGGCTGCGGGAAAATCGTGTGGGACACGTGCCCTCCGACTGTCTTGTCGAGCAGGCAGTAGTCGCCGCGCCTGGGTGTGATATGGATCTTCTTCTCAGAGACCATGTTGTGGAAATAGTCGGCGTAGACGCCTGCCGCGTTGACCACGTAGCGGGCCTTGTACTCGCCGTTGTTCGTGCGGATCTTCCATACGGGCTCGCCGCACTTCTCGCATGTGAAGCTCTCAAGAGCCTCGACCTGTGTATTGAAGAAGAAATCCACGCCGTTCACATTGGCATTCTCAGCCATAGCGATATTGAGCATGAACGGACAGATAATGCCGCTGGTGGGCGCGTACAGCGCCGCCACGACGTTGTCGCTCAGGTTCGGCTCGATCTCCAGGCACTCTTCCCTGTTCAGTATCTTCAGTTCCTTGACGCCGTTCGCGATCCCTCTGTTATAGAGGTCCTTCAGGCCTTCCTTCGCCTCTTCATGGATGCATACGACCAGTGCGCCGTTCCTCTTGAACGGGATATCCAGATCCTTCGCAAGATCCCCCATCATCTCGTTTCCCCGCACGTTGAAGCGCGCCATCAGGGAACCTTCAGCTGCATCGAAACCCGCGTGAACGATCGCGCTGTTAGCCTTGGACGTGCCGCAGCAGACGTCTTCCTCTTTGTCCAGTACACAGACGTTCAGTTTATAGCGTGACAGTTCTCTTGCCACCGCAGAGCCTGTGACGCCGGCTCCGATGATAATTACATCGTATAACACGGACTCATCTCCTTTCCAGAGTCTGACTCTGTTGTGTTGAAAGAGGGGTGGAGGATTTAGTGTCCACCGCCCCTCTAATTTCTCAAAGCGTCATATAGTATATTGCTGTCAGGCTGTTCAGCCGCCAAGGCCTACCATGAACATGTAGACGAAGGAAGCTACGATCGAGCCGCAAACGGGAGCGACTACCGGGATCCAGCCATAGCCCCAGTTGGGATCCTTCTTGCCTTTGTCAGGTGCCAGAAGCTGATATGCAAAACGAGGAGCGGCATCTCTTGCCATATTCATCGCATATCCGGTCAGACCGCCGAAGGAAGCGCCGCACGCCAAGATGACGCCGTAAACGAGGAACCATGAAACAGCGCTGTCGCCTGCGTTTGCAGGAATGGAAGCCAGAGTGTAGACCAGAACGAAGGTGGCTACGAACTCAGACAGGAAGTTCATGGAAACGTTCGGGATAGCCGGAGCTGTGCAGAAGCAGCCGCGGATGGTGTTGTCATCCTGCGTAGCCTTGATCTGATCGCTGTAGAGCAGGATCAGGAGAGCTGCGCCGGCAAAGCCGCCGAGCATCTGGGCAACAATATATCCGGGAACCATGCCCCAGGAGAAGCCGCCGCGGATCGCTGCGCCGATGGTAACTGCGGGATTGAAGTGAGCGCCGGACATAGCACCGAAGGAGAATGCGGGAACCATGACTGCCATAGCCCAGCCGATGAGGATGTGGACTACTCCGCTTCCCTTCATTCCGGAACCGTCAAGGTTAACTGTGCAGCAAACACCGTCGCCGAGAAGAACCAGCATTGCCGTTCCAAGGAATTCTGCTAAATAAGCCTGCATAATAATACCCCTTTCTTAAATAAAAACTTAATACTTTTCGATATCCTTGTCGTGTATCACCGAACCGGTCATGCGGGCATTTCCCCTAGGCCCGCATGCCGGCGATATCCATTAATGAACTATATAGTGATTACTCTATAGTATCCTTACAGAACCTGCGGTCCGATCAGTCTTTTGCCCACTCGAGGGTCTTGCTGACAGCCTTCTTCCACTGCTTGAGCTCAGCTTCTCTGGCATCTTTTTCCATCTTAGGAATGAATTCCTTGTCAAGTGCCCAGTTCTTGATGACATCCTGCTTGCTGTCCCAGAAGCCCACTGCAAGGCCTGCCAGATAGGAAGCGCCCATAGCGGTGGTCTCAACGCACTCAGGCCTCTCGACCTTCGCATTGATGATATCGGACTGGAACTGCATCAGGAAGTTGTTCTTGCATGCGCCGCCGTCGACTTTCAGTGCGCTCAGCCTGACGCCGGAGCCCTCTTCCATAGCTGCCAGGACATCGCTGGTCTGGAATGCCAGGGACTCAAGAGTAGCACGGATCAGGTGATACTTGTTGACGCCGCGGGTAAGTCCTACGATCGCTCCGCGAGCGTAGGGATCCCAGTAAGGAGCGCCCAGGCCGGTGAATGCGGGAACGACATAGCAGCCATTTGTATCCTTGACTCTGGTCGCGAAGTACTCGGAATCCGGAGACTGGTCCACGATCTTGAGCTCATCGCGCAGCCACTGGATCGCAGCGCCTGCTACGAAGACCGAACCTTCCAGAGCATACTCGACCTTGCCGTCGAGGCCCCACGCGATGGTGGTAAGAAGGCCGTTGTTGGGATACAGAGGCTTTTCACCGATGTTCATCAGCATGAAGCAGCCGGTGCCGTAAGTGTTCTTAGCCTCGCCGGGTGTGTAGCAGGTCTGTCCGAACAGAGCTGCCTGCTGGTCGCCAGCGACGCCCGCGATCTTGATCGGGCCGCCGAAGAATTCGGGATCGGACTCGCCGTAGATGTAGCTGGAGGGCTTCGCCTCGGGAAGAACGCTCTTCGGAATTTCCAGCTGCTCGCAGAGCTCATCATCCCACTCGCAGTTGTTGATGTTGAACAGAAGTGTTCTGGAAGCATTGGAGTAGTCGGTCGCGTGTACTTTGCCCTTGGTCAGCTTGAAGATCAGCCAGCTGTCAACTGTACCGAATGCAAGCTCGCCTCTCTCTGCTCTCTCGCGGACGCCCGGAACGTTGTTCAGGATCCAGCGAAGCTTCGTGCCGGAGAAGTAAGGGTCAAAGACAAGGCCTGTTTTGTGATAAGCAGAATCAGCAATGTCAGGATATTTCTCCATCAGCTCTGCCTTCATGTCAGCAGTTCTGCGGCACTGCCACACGATTGCGTGATAGACGGGCTGACCGGTCTTGCGATCCCAGAGGATAACGGTCTCGCGCTGGTTGGTGATACCGATCGCTGCGATGTCCTCATAGGAAGCGCCGACGTTCTGCATAGCCTGACGGGCAACGGAGAGCTGTGTCTGCCAGATCTCGTTTGCGTCGTGCTCAACCCAGCCGGGCTGAGGATAGTACTGTGTGAACTCTTTCTGCGCCATGCTGCAGATCTCGCCCTTCTCGTTGAAAAGGATACACCTGTTGCTGGTCGTACCTGCATCCAATGCCATTACGTACTTTGCCATAAAATACCTCCTTCTAACTCTGCCGTCACGCCCCCGCATGCCGGCATGTCCCCACTACATGAACCAAACTTTTGAACTTGTTGTAGAGATCGCCGTCGCACCGCTGCTGAGCGCTCTCATGACGTCTTCCTTGTCCTGGATCAGGCCTCCGCAGATGACCGGCACCCTGCTCATGGAACAGATCTTCCTGATCATCTTCGGAACAATGACACCGGGAAGGATCTCGATCAGATCCGGCTGGGCTTCACGGTTTACATGCGACTGTCTCTCAATATTTACGAGAGCCATGCTGTCCAATACAAAATACCGTAATACTGTCGCAAGGCCGATCTCCTTAGCGTGAGCGATGAGATTTCCTTTCGTGGTGATGATGCCGTCCGCCCTCGTGTATTTGCGGATAAAATCGGTCGAAATATCTCTTGAACTGAGTCCCGTGATCAGGTCCATATGGACCATGGCGATCTTTCCCGCATCCTTCACTTTAGCGACGATATCAGCTATAGAGCAGATGTCACCGTAAAGAATGAACACCGCATCCACATCCGATGTCAGGCATATCTCCAGTCCCTCGTCGTCCTTAACTGCGGCCACAACAGGCGCCGCTTCGATCACTTCAACAAATTCTTTTCTCATTTGATTCCTCATTTTGCACAAAAAAAAGAAAACACGACAAAAGCAACGGAGTCCCCAGCCCCACTTACTGCCACATTCTCTTCTCTCCTGGCAAAACACTTTGAACTTACGATTATATTATCATCATATTGGTAAATATGCAATATTCGATTTTATTTATTTGTACTTTTTTGTTGATTATTACACCAACAATCGATTACAGCCGGTTTTTTTCAAAACCGGCTGTAAAACTGCACATATCGTGCTCCAAATGGGATTTTGCGGACTCTGCTTTGGTCTAATTTACGCCCATCTCGCTCTTGATCGCCGCCATAAGATCGTCAAATTCCTCGAATGCGGGGAGATGCGGATAGTCCTGACGGATCTTTTCCGTCGTTCTGAACAAAAAGCCTGCCTTGCTGGCGAGGATCATATCGAGGTCGTTGTAGCTGTCGCCGCTGGCGATCGTCTCGAATCCTATGGTCTGCAGGGCTTTCACTGTACTGAGCTTGGACTTTGCCGTACGCATCTTATAGCCCGTGATCTCTCCGTTCTCCGCCACTTCGAGCGAATTGCAGAACAGCGTCGGATATCCGAGTTTCTTCATAAGGGGCATCGCAAATTCCGTGAACGTGTCGCTGATGATGATCACCTGCGTGAAAGAACGCAGCTCATCAAGGAACTCTTTAGCGCCCGGAAGCGGCTCGATCTTCGCGATGACGTCCTGAATCTCTTTAAGGCCAAGGCCATGCTCCTTTAAGATGCCGATCCTCCACTTCATGAGCTTGTCGTAATCCGGCTCGTCCCTCGTCGTGCGCCTCAGCTCCGGGATGCCGCTCACCTCCGAAAAGGCGATCCAGATCTCCGGTACCAGTACTCCTTCCATATCAAGACAGGTGATATACATTTGCTTTTCCTTTCTGTGTCTGTTCTGTAGTCTCTGTTCTGTAGCCTTTATGCATTGATGTCAAAAAACCGCTTTGCCGGATCCCCCGGCCATCGCTGTTTTGCCGCGTCTTATCCGAGCGGGATCTCCACGACCTCCGCCATCCTCATAAGGCACTGCTCGATCTGCTGGGAGATCTCGTCGACCAGGCGTTTCGTGATCGCTTCGTTCTTGTCCTTTTCAAGGCTCTTGTAGAAGCTGCTCTTCACCTCGTCGCTGATCCTCTCGATACGGGACATGAAATAGCCCCTCGGCACGAGCTTTCTCATCGGGCGCGGGATCACCATGTTCATCACGGCTTCTTCCATCTTTTCCTTGCCGAGGACCAGGATCATCAGCGAGATCATCGCACCGGCGACGATCCCCGAAATGCCGCCGGAGATCAGCGCGACGCCGCTCCCGCCGCACAAAAGCCCCACCAGGATCGAGATGATCGTGTCGATCATCCACGTCAGCTCCTCGACGGCAAACACATCCTTGGCGTCGACGCGGATGTCCAGGTCGGAAATGGACAGGTAGGAGCTGAGGCTCAGCGCCTTGTAGGGCACGCCGTGCAGGATGCAGATCGGCATCGTGTGCTCTTCGATCGCATAGGAGACCGGCTTGAGCCACTGCGTGATCGGCTTCACCAGCATTTCCTGCACTTCCTCCGTGTGGAGATAGTTCTCGATCTCCTTCTCCATCTCCTTGTTGATGTCCGAGAGCCTCTCGATCTCACCGTTTCTCCACCTGTCAAAAACAGGCATCGCCGCGTTCTCGAGGATCGGCTTCACAAGCGTGTCCACCGTGCTGTGATACAGCGCTTCGATATGCCGTTCCACGATCTTCTCGACCGTGCTCGATCCCACGAGCTCCCGGATCTGTGTCCGGAACTCGCGCAGCTCCTCGTCGATCCTTCCGCTCCAGGCAAGGCCGCGGCACACGGAGAACTCGGGCTCCGTCCCGGTGATCACAACCGCCTCCGGGAACGTCTCCCGGCACCAGTCCCTGATCGCGGGAAGCTTCGAGACGCCGCCCGTCAAAAAGACGAGCTCGGGAAGGTCGCCCTGAATCCTCTCCCTTACCTGCGCAAGGCTCGCCGAGAACACCTCTTTGAAGCTCTTTCCGTCAAGCTGCCGGATCTTTCCGTAAAGGAGATGGTCCGCCGTCTCTTTGTCCATCACGAGCGGCAGGCGGATCGGTTTTTCATAGCTGATGATCACCGACTGTCTGCAGGCGTTCTCTCTCCAATAGTCCTCGTCGCCAAAATACTTCTCCTTGAGCCTTCTGGCCGCGAACTCACAATAGCTCCTCCAGGGAGGGCTTTGCTCGAAGATCTCCCGGATCCGCTCGCTCCTCACCGACGCCTTCACGGCGCATTCCAGGAGCACTTCGTCCATGATGCCGCCGCCCAGCGCCACCTCTCCAGCTGTCTTGAGCTCCACTTCCTTGCCGCCCATGATATAGGCGAAATCCGTCGTCGAAGATCCGATATCCACCACCAGCACGGGCTTTGACAAAATATCGTAGCCCACCTGGAAATGCTTCGACTGGCAGGCGCTCACAAGCGCCGCGCGGGACTCCGAGATGATGCGGACGGGAGGATAGCCCACGTCCTGGAAAAGCTCCCTGTAGCTCTCCCTCGCCGTCTTGTCCCAACCTGCCGGGCAGCCGACATAAAAGCAGCAGTCCTCGTTTTTGACAAGGCTCCCGCTCATGTAAAGCTCTCCCAGAACGCCCGCCGCGAAGGACTTGATATCCCTGCGGCTCTGCGGATCCGTGAGGTACTTGCTCTTAAAGCGGATCTTGCGCTCTACGGCTTCCGGGTTATAGCAGGCCGCTTCACCGATCAGGAGCTCTCCGGTCCGAAGACGCGCGTACGCCGTCACAAAGCTCTTCTCCTCGCGCACCGTCAGGACCCGGGGCGCTGCGGTATCGTCCTTATTAAGATAGGAGACGGCGCTTTCCGCGTCTCCGAGGTCAAATCCGTAATAGCGTTCCATATAGCCACTCCTGTTATAAGACCGCCCCTGCCGCGATCACCGCGAGGAGACCGCAAGTCCTTTTCGCACCAGCACGCCGTCCTTTACGAGCGCGGGACGGATCGTCATCTCCTCTTTGCCGGGAAGAAGCTCGAACCATTCTCTCTTGCCGCCGCCAAAGTTCACCGTCTCCACCTGCTTGCGATGCAGATAGTACTTGATGAGGGAGATCGTCTCCTCTACAGTCGCATCGTCCGGGTACTCCTGCTGCCGGCTGTAAGCGCTTTCCAAAAGCCCGGCGAACAGGTCCGCTTCCTCGCTCGACACGATATCTCCTGAAGCTTCCGTGATCCGTTCTCTCTCGTAGCTCGCAGCCTCTTTCGCTTCCTTCAGGCTCTTGTCAGCCGAGAGGACCACCGCCCGCAGGCAGGACCACACCCGCTCGGGGCTCACCAGGATCTCCACCTGCCGCGTCTCTTCACCGCGGTCTGCCGGAGCGCCGCTTTTTTGCTCAAGGGACATCCTTCCGCCAAAAAACAGAAGCCCTCCGCCGAGGATCGCCGCCGGGACAGCTCCCAGAAATGCCGAGACCGGAATTTTGCTGCTTCCGGAGAGCGCAAATCCGAGGATCGCGCATAAGAGAAACACGATCCCTCCCGCGATGCACAATACCGCCCGCTTCGTGAGCTTTGTGCCCGCGGCGGAAGCGCCTCCGCTGCTCTTGACCCAGACCCTCGTCTCTCCCGCGGCGCTGATCATCGGGATCATCATCTTCACCGCCTGCATCATGTGCCTGGCTTCGTCGCGGGCCCTCTCTTCCGCGCAGTCCTCGTTGTATTTAAGAAGAAGCCTGTCGAACAGCTTCTCCAGAACGGGCTGCGCTTTCTCGGGCGATCCCGCCTCCTGAAGGCTCTTTATGATCTGTTCCTTGTCCTCTTCCAGAAACTGTATCATTTCCATAGCTGGTCCCTCGTATTATCATATTATAAGTTCCTGTATTTTTCCATAATGTGCCCGTACAGCGTGCGCACGGCGGGCGCCATCAGGTGAGGCCCCCTTGCCGCGAGGCCGATGATCCTTGCGGCGTCAGGATCCATCCTGTACTGCCTCACGTCGTAAGGGATGTCGTTCATCACGAGCTCCGGCATGATGCAGATCCCGAATCCGGCGGCTACCATGACCACCGTTGACAGGTCGTCCACCACGTGGTACCGGGTCTGGATATCCAGGTGGTTCTGCCGCATATAATTCTGGATATCCGCGTCCGTGGACTCCCGCTGCACGACGAAACGCAGCTTTTCCATCTCCCCGATGCTCATTCTGTCGCCGGGAAGCTCCTTTTCAAAGTCCTTTGGAACGATGCACAGGAGGGGGTCCCTGTAAAACGGCTCGATATGAAGGTCCCCCGCGCTCGAAGTGGACAAAAAACCGAAGTCCACGATCCCGTTCCGGATCCAATAGTTCACGTCGTCGTACGTCCCCTGGAAGACCTCGATCTCGATGGCGGGATACAGCTCGCCGAAGGACTTAATGATCTCCGGCATCCAGCTGGTGCAGACGCTCGAAAAAACGCCCACCTTCACGGTTCCCTGCTTGAGGCCGTTGAACTCGGCGACCGCCTGCTGCAGGCTCTCCTCGCTGTTGAGGACCGCGTTCACGTAGGGCATCAGGTGCTCCCCGTAACTTGTCAGCGTGACGCCCGCTTTCTTTCTGGTAAAAACAGAGAATCCCAGCTCTTTCTCCATAGAGGACACTGCATGGCTGATCGCGGAAGGCGTAAGCCCTAAGAGGTCGGCTGCCTTGTGAAAGCTCCCGGCCTCGGCGACCGTCTTAAAGATCTGATAACTGAGAAGCGTCATGTCAAATTTTCCTTTCCATACCGGCAGATCCATACCGGCAGATATCCCTCAGGCAGCACTCGGCGCACTGCGGCCTTCTGGCGACGCAGACCGCTCTGCCATGCAGCACGAATCTGTGGCACAGGTCATTTCCCTCTTCGGGCGGGACGATCTTCCAGAGCTCCCGCTCTACTTTGGCAGGCTCCCTGATGTCGTCCACCATTCCGATGAGGTTCGTCAGGCGGATGCAGTGCGTGTCCGTGACGATAGCCGGTTTTCCGAACACGTCGCCCATGACCAGGTTCGCGCTCTTTCTGCCGACGCCCGGAAGCGCGAGAAGCTCTTCAAACGTATCCGGCACATTATCGTTATATTTTTCGTGAAGGGTGCGCATGCAGGCGGAGATATCCCGTGCTTTGCTCGGTCCAAGCCCGCAGGGCCGCACGATCTCCTCGATCTGTTCCGGCGCCGCCTCCGCGAGGGCCGCCACCGACGGGAACTTCTCGTAGAGCTTCGGCGTGATCTGGTCCACTCTGGCATCCGTACACTGCGCCGCAAGCCGCACGCTCACAAGGAGCTGCCAGGCGTCCGCGTAATCGAGCGTGCACTTGGCCTCCGGGTATTCCTCTTTCAGCCGCCGGATCACTTCCATCGTCAGTTCCTTTTTTTCAGCCAGCAGGCGTCCGTCTTCTTTTTTCTTAAGAGGTTTCTTAAGCGGTTTCTTAGCCTGTTCCTTAATCTGCTGCTGATCTCCCGCCCTATTTCCGGCCGTCTTTTTGCCTTCTGTTTTCTTTCTCAATTCTTCACCTGCTTTCTGCTTCTACAGGCTCTATTTTGACACGGATGCCACCCTTTTGTCAAAAACGTCAGTGCCCGAAAACCCGTCTCAGACGCCCATTTTTATTTGACTGCACTCCGCCAGTGTATTAAAATGCTAAAGTGTATGTTTTTTTACACCATAAGATCCATTGGAAGGGGAAATAAAATGGAAAAGAAAGACTCAAAAATCTCTGTTTCACTGATCGCAATGGCAGTCGTCATTGTCCTGATCGTTTTGATGGCGTTCATTACGAATGCCGATTCCGTACAGCAGACCGCATGGTCTCTTGTGCCGCCCGTCATCGCGATCGCACTTGCGCTGATCACCAAGGAAGTGTACAGCTCTCTCTTCATTGGTATCATGACCGGCGCACTCCTGTACACGGGATATAATTTCGAGGGAACGCTGAACCATATGTTCGGTGACGGCATCATCTCCGTTCTCTCCGATTCCTATAACATGGGAATCCTTGTGTTCCTGGTGATCCTGGGCATCATGGTCCAGCTGATGAACCGCACCGGCGGCAGCGCCGCGTTCGGCAACTGGGCTTCCGAAAAGATCACGTCCAGAGAAGGCGCGCAGCTCGCCACCATCGGCCTCGGCTGCCTCATCTTCATCGACGACTACTTCAACTGTCTGACCGTCGGCAGCGTCATGCGCCCCGTCACAGACAAGCACAAGATCTCCCGCGCAAAGCTCGCTTATCTGATCGACGCGACTGCGGCTCCTGTCTGCATTATTGCCCCGATCTCTTCCTGGGCAGCGGCTGTTTCCGGCTTTGTTGAGGGTGAGAACGGCATCAGCCTGTTCATAAAGTCCATCCCTTACAACTACTATGCGCTGTTTACGATCGCCATGATGGTCCTCATGGTCATGATGAAGATCGAGTACGGCCCGATGTACAAGCACGAGTACAACGCCCTTACGAACGGTGATCTGTACACGACGGAAGACCGCCCCTACGCAAATGTCGATAACACCAAGAACCCCACGGAAGGCAAAGTCATCGACATGCTCTTCCCGATCATCACGCTGGTCATCGGCTGCGTCATCGGCATGATCTATACCGGCGGCTTCTTCAGCGGCACAAGTTTCATTGAATCCTTCGCGAATTCAGATGCCTCCATCGGTCTGGTGCTCGGCTCCTTCTGCGCGATGATCCTCACAATGTTTTTCTATATGTTCCGCAAGTCCCTCTCATTTAACTCCATCATGGAGTGCATCCCCGAGGGCTTCAAGCAGATGGTCCCCGCGATCCTGATCCTGACCTTCGCATGGTCCCTGAAGGCTATGACCGACAGCCTTGGCGCCAAGGAATTCGTCGCCTACATCATCGAGACAAAGGCGGCAGGTTTTGCCGGATTCCTTCCTTTCATTATCTTCCTGATCGCAGTAGGCCTCTCCTTCGCGACCGGAACCAGCTGGGGAACCTTCGGTATCCTGATCCCGATCGTCGTTGCTTGTTTCCAGGCAACCGATTATCAGCTGATGATCATCTCCATGTCCGCATGCATGGCGGGCGCTGTCTGCGGTGACCACTGCTCCCCCATCTCCGATACGACGATCATGTCCTCGGCCGGCGCGCAGTGCAACCACTTGAACCACGTATCCACGCAGATCCCTTACGCGATGACCTGCGCCGCGATCTCCGCGGTCACCTACATCGTCGCGGGCCTCACCAAGAACGTGTTCCTGCCTCTTCTGGCCGGACTCGTCGTGCTGATCGCCGTGATGTACCTGCTCTCCCGCAGGGCGGCGAAGGAAAACGCTTAAACAAAAAAACAATCAAACTGAAAACGCTTGCATAAACAACGCTTAAAAAAGTCTGTTCAAAAAACAGCCAGAGAAAGGGGCTGTGAAAAAAGAATAGCCCCCACAAAAAGAAGGACCACAGGTTCATAAAGAGCCTGCGGTCCTTCTTTTTGTGTTAAAATTTAACTTGC
>CACXMK010000035.1 GCA_902768735.1 uncultured Lachnospiraceae bacterium
ACGGGATATTCCCGTCCTTATCGATATGCTCCGCAGGCCGTATTTACCCCGGACAACATCCGTTGGCACGGGGTTTGCATACGGTTATTCCCGATCATCAGACCCATGCAGATTCCTAATGTCAGGCTATGCATAGCTGTCGTAAATACGATCCCCCACAAAACTGTCATTGAAATTGGAAAGACTTTCTTTTTCATCGTTAATTTTCCTTTTCCATCCTATCGTTCGTTAGCCTTGTGACCGAAAGAAAGCCGGTCAGCCGTCATCGAACTGACCGGCTTTCTTAAATTCCCGCTCAAACGGATCTATTTCCGATAGATTTCAAAAAACTGCATCACATGTTTGCTGACCAATTCCATTACTTCGTCTTCACGCTGCGGTTCACGGTCGCACAGGTTGATCCAGACGGTGATCGGGGACGAAAACTGTGCAGCCATGATCTCGGTGTCTGCATTTTTTAAAATTCCTTCACGGATCAGAAAGCGCATCATTCCAATAAAATAGTTCAGGACATCTTCATAGTTCTGCTTTGTCTGTAGTCCAGCAAGCTCTTCATTGCGGAACTGCTCGATCATGAGCATCTTCCTGCCCTTGCTGATATGCGGGTCATGCAGGATGTAGCGCATCTGTCCCTGGATGAGCTTTGCCACATCTTCTGCAGTCATGCCGGTTTTATCTTTTGTGAATTCCGGATCGTCCCAGTCAGCGCGTACAAAAATCGAACGATCAGCATATCCTTTCAGAACGGTTTCGACAACAGTATCCAGAATATCCTGCTTATTGGCAAAGTGGCTGTAAAGGGATGCCTTACGGATACCTACCGCATCGGCGAGCTGCGAGATACTGGTTGCTTCATATCCATTGACGGCGAACAGATCCAACGCTGCCTCCAGTATTTCTTCCCGTGTGTTGCTCTTTTCCATATTTTTCGCCCTCTTTCCAAAATAGCGATAATGCTCAATTTCATCACCAATTTTACCTAACGTTCGTTAGTTGGTCAATGGTCGATTTCTCCTCTTCATCCAATTCTGATAATTGCCCCAGGACAAAGTCCAGATACTCTTTTGTCGATGCCATGCTATCCCTCCTATCCTTTTACGAGCTTCAGGAATTTTTTATCGTTCATCTGCTCATTCGTAATATAGTCCCCGTCATGGAACAGCGCATAATTCGTGATCGGAGTCGGAGCATTCTGCGCTTCTTCTCTGATTGCGATATGAATTGCATGGAAGGGTATGTCATTCTCTTTAGCGGTCTGCTCCAAAACCGGAACATACTTCGCGTTGAACGGGCATTGACTGGTGTAATACAGAACATATCCTTTTTCTTCTATGTGTGGATGCTTAGCACATTCCCTGAACTCAGGCCTTTCTGCCTCATTCCCAAATGGCAAATACCACAACTGGATTCCATTATCCGCTTCATCACACACAGTAAAACCTTTATATTTCAAGAACTTTGGATCGGCAAGGAAAGGCTTCTTCTTAGCCGCCGCCAGTATACACAGCCCTTTCTTTCCCTTTTCTTTACTATCTTCGATGCAGGCATCCAATAATTCCGTTGAGTACCCATGTCCCTTGAAGGAACCGGACACCCACAGACAGTCAATATACATATATCCATCGGCATTAATTGGAACCCATGCATTCTCAGCCGGGATATACTCAATAAAGCACTTTCCCCGCTCCACGCTCTTGAGAAAGACAAGTCCCTCATCAAATCTGTCTGCCAGCCAGGCTTTCTTAGAAGAAACCTGTATATCTTTATTATTGGAAATGGCACAACAGATGTGCTCCTTTTCCAGATTATCCTTTGTAACTTTTATATACTCCATACAATCACCCCTTCACTTTTATCGGATGCCGGATCACCGTCTTCAATTTCTCCGGTGCAACCTTCCGTGCGTCGCTCAGATAAATCTCATGATGAAGTCTCTGATCCGTAATATCAAGAACATATCCCTGTTCTTCCAAAAACCTGTGCATTACCTCTACCGTGACAGGTTCATCATCATAAGCCCCTATATGCATACACTGTACGCATAACCCTTCATCATAGGTAAAGAACTCTACCTTAGAAAAATCCTGCTTCTTCTTTGCCGTTGCTTCTCTCACAGCCCAGTCATAATCATCCTTTGTCACAAAATCAGGCAAGCGGATGACGGAAATCCACTGAAAAGAATCCTTATGGGCATAATCGACACCGACCACTCCCTCTTGCCACCAGAATCCTTCCAACGGTGGCACCACAAAATCAAAATATCCGTCAATCTGATGATTACTCTTTTTGCTCATTTTGATTGTAAATGCAATCCCATACAGAAGACCTATAGCCTCTTTGTATTCACCCGCTTCATTGTTTGGATTTCCACTGCCCCTAACCGCAATATAATTCATCTTCGGAACAGTAACGATAGAGGGTGTGCCCTTCGGCATATAGAATTCTTTGTATTCTTTCTTGTAATCAAACGCCATACCTTTTATCCCTCCGTCAGATCCTTCTCTTCATAAGGTTTATTCCAAGAGCCGATCTCAATCAGATTCCCTTCCGGATCTGCGATATAACATGTTCTCTGTCCCCAGGGCTCAAGCTCAGGCTCAAGCACAGATATCGCACCATTTTCAACGGCCTTCTTGTATGCCTCATCCACCTCTTCGAATGTATCCACATACAGCGCCATTTCAAAATGACCGTTCAGCCCCTTTATATACTCATATCGCCGGTTTGTCATCTTCTCAAAATCTTTCCTGCCATAAAGCAGAAATAATGTTCCGTCCTTCACAAGGTAAACATTAGACGTCTTCTCTTCTTCCTTAATCTCGAATCCAAGCACATCCCTGTAAAAACGGATCATCTTTCCCATGTCCTCGACCAATAATCCAAAGCCATCTAGTCTCATTCTGCTGATCCTCCATAGATTTTTAATGTTTCTTCGGCATTCCTACGGATGATGTCCCGCGCTTCTGCAGGCTCTAACACTTCTGCCTTTGCCCCAAAGGTCATGAGCCATGTCACAAGGTTTTCCATATCCGTGTAATCTGCTGTAAAAAGCAACCTTCCATCATCGGCATCAGTAAAACAATGCGGTCCGAATTCTTCAACCAGCCGCCACTTCATATCCGGAGTAAAAAGAGCCTTTACTCTTATACCGCCGGGAAAGATCTTCTCATTCGACAGATCAGGCATAGGCGCATTGCGACAAGCAAATGCCTTATCCATTTCTGCAATCCGGTCCATGCGGTTCAACTTGAACAGTCTGTAATCATTGCGGTCTAAACACCATCCCCATACATACCAGTTTGACCACTGGAAAACAAGATAATATGGTTCTATCCTTCGATCGCTCTCTCCGGACGGCGCATAGTATTCAAAACGTATTAGATGCCTGTTCTCTATTGCGGTCTGGATCACCTCAATCTTTGGAGCAAGTGAATCCCGGTACCATGATGACAGGTCGATCAGAATGGAATCCCTGCCGGCTATGAACTCAGAGGATCCCGCTTGGATCTTCTCCATAAGCTGACCATAATAACTGCTTCCGCTCACGCTATCCAAACTCCGCAGCCCGGCAAGGATTATCTGCATGTCCTTTGATGTCAATATTGTCCTGTCCATCCGGTATCCGTCCAAAATGCTGATACCGCCGCCTGTGCCTTGTGCTGTACGAATAGGGATGCCAGCCTTGCATAGATCCTCTATATCCCGATTGATTGTCCTTCTTGATACTTCAAACCGTTCCGCCAACTCCGGAGCCGTAGTTTTCTCTTTCTGCAACAGTACAGACAGTATCCCGATCAGTCGGTCTATCTTCATTCTTTCACGCCTCCATATGCATCATACAATATACAACATGTCAGCTATATGTCATGTTTATTATAGCAATTTATCTTTTTTCGACAATTAAAAAGACCGCTGACAGATTTACAATCTCCATCAGCAGTCACCACTGTCACGAAGCAGTTATACAAATCTTCTATCTTTGATCCGGTTAGCAGCATCATTTTATAGCAATTCTCCTGCTCCGCGATCATCTTTGCGTAAGCCAGGCACTCTCCGGCATATCCCTTGCCTCGGAAAGTTTAGACAAAAGCACAACAGTCTCGACGGTTGTCCGACTGAGCAACCGAATTTCATAATATCCTCTACTGCTATATACGCGACTTAAGAGTATTACTTCTTATGGATCACCGTATTTATACCGATTGGCTTAAACCCGACACTGAGTGCCGTTTTCCGTGAACCTGTATTCGTTTCCGCATGGGCCCATACAGGTCTTCTGCCCTGGCGTATGATTTCCTCACACATCTTGTATGCCAGATAGGATGCCAGACCATGGTGTCTGTATGTTTCAGCAGTCTCAACACCAATATCCACTTCCTCCGGACTGACCGCACTTGAAAACGCCACCGCGGCTAAGCTGCCATCTTCCTTACTTCTTGCCATAAATCCAAATCCATTCCGAAGGAACATGTCACTGTCGTTCCAGGAAAATGCCGGCGTGATTCTCCCCTGAATGACACGTATATTGTCTGAAGTTATACGTTCAATGACAAAGCAGTCATCAAGTTCCGGTTGCTTTTCAAGGATTCCACTATGAGTGTATTCAATCCTCTTATCAACTCGAAGCAAGTCTATGCCCGAATAATAGTCGGAAACAAACTCCGAATCTGTAATGAGTAAAAATCTTCGCTCCGTATCAGACACCAAAAAATTGCGATATACTTCTTCAAGAACATCTGCTCTCACATCCCCGGAGATATACGCAAAACCACAATAATGCCAAAACAGTACACAGCCTTTGCCATCAACATAAATATCTCCATCCTGAGTCCCGGTCGCAATTGACACCGGATAAACACGGTTTGCTGTACACCCTCTGGCATATGTAAGGTCTGCTGTATATTCACTTCTGTCGATTTTTCTCAAAACCATACACTTCACCGGATTATAATCCATTCGCCCTTCTTGTTTGACCCAATACGACGTATTACATTTTTCTGTACCATAGATCCTAACGCTCTCTTTACAGTTGCGTCAGAACACCCAAGAATTCCCGCCATCTTAGCTCTTGTCAAAGTCGGATCTTGTCTCAAGAGTTCAAGTATCTTTTTCTCTCTTTCACTAAGTACTACCATGTTTATTGGATCATTTATTGGGTCATTTATTGGGTCAGTGTCTTGTTTTTGTGCTAACATGCCGCTCACATGCATTTCTCTGTTATGGAGTTCATTTTTACCATCAAGCAGCAGATTTTGCAGGAACAGCTCAAGGAAATCCGTCGTTTCGTAGATTCCTTTTTTAATATTACTGTAATTAGCGCGAACCAATGCATTTCTGAAATACCACGAATGCTCAGCAAACATATCATTATCCGCTTCAAACCCCAATTGCCTCAGATACTTTATAAAGAATACTGCTGTAGTTCGTGTATTTCCTTCGCCAAACACATGAATCTGCCAGAGTCTGGAGATAAAAATCGACAAATGGCGGATTACTTCCGTCATTGATAAACCATTATAGCGGAAGTTCCTTTCCTGCAAGAAATCATATTCAAGCATGTCCTTAAGATCAAGTGCATGCCCATATGACACAGTATCTCCGTCCAGAACCCATTCTTTCTTAGTAATATTATAATCTCTTATTTTTCCCGCGTGAGAATATATACCTTTGAACAGTTCTCTGTGAATAGATATATATTGAGCCGGAGAAAATACAAATGCCTTATCTGATAATAGTTTTGCAATTCTCTGAGACACCTTATCAGCTTCTTCAGTCCCGCGTTCAGTTCTTCCCTGTCTGCTCTCATAATATGATTTAATTAACTCGCCTGCCTCATCAATAGTGATTTCTCCATCAATGTTTTTCTTGGCTGTAGCATAGAGGTATTCGGATGTTTTTAAGCCGTCCACATCCTGAAGTCCTATTGCGGCAGACCAAGCCTGACCCATCTCCTTCCTTGTTGGAGGCAGATTCTTTATATATTCCTCAAAAGGATCCTTTTTTATATCATCCATCCGCTTCACCACCTTCTGCATCTTTGATCCGATAGTAATCCTCCATCTTCACATTCAGTTTCACATAGGAATCTGCTTTTCGGTTGCTCACACGCTCGAGGAGCACACAGCTTTCGACGTTAGCCGTCCAGGGGAACTGGTCCACGCTCACTCCTCTCACCGGCTGATAACCCGCCTCAAGGAACGCAGGGAGATCTCTGGCGAGGCTCGTCGGTTTGCAGGAAATATAAAGGATCTGCTTCACACCGTATCCAAGGATCCTGGGGAGTGCTTTCGGATGGACGCCGTCCCTCGGCGGGTCGAGGATGATCAGGTCCGGTTTCTCATCGATCTCATCAAGGACCTTTAGAACATCACCCGCAATGAATTTGCAGTTTCCGATCCCGTTTCTTTGCGCGTTCTCACGTGCCGCTTCTACTGCTTCCTCCACGATCTCCACGCCAATTACCTTCGAGGCGACCGGGGCCATCAGCTGGGAGATCGTCCCGGTTCCGCAGTAAAGATCGTACACCACACCTTTTTTAGCACTACCTGCGTCAGCGAGGAACGATCTTGCCGTCTCATACAACAGCTCAGCGCCCCGGCTGTTCGTCTGGAAGAATGAGAACGGCGTGACTTTAAACTCAAGTCCCAAAAGGTGTTCCGTGAAAGAGTCCCGTCCATAGAGGATCTGGGTCCCTTCATCCCTGATCACGTCTGCGACCGCATTGTTTGTCGTGTGGAGGATGCCGACGATCTTCCCCTTAAGATCCAGTTCCAAAAGCATCCCGGCAAACTCGTCCAGCGCATAGCTTTCCTGGGAAGTTGTCACAAGATCGATCAGGATCTCGCCCGTCGCTGCCGCTTTTCTTACAAGTAAATGGCGCAGGTAACCTGTGTGACGCAGCCTGTGAAAGAAGGAAGCACCTTTGTCCGCCCAGTATTGTCTGGTCGCGGAGACTATCTTCCGATAGTCTTCATCCACAATGACACAGCTCTCTGCGCCTGTGATATCGTAGAAGCTGCCCCGCCTGTGCATTCCAAGCGCCAGCGGCCCGTCTTTGTATTCATCTCCGAAGGAGTACTCCATCTTATTGCGATAACCGTACACAGCCGGACTCCCGAGGATTCCTTCGAACCAATCCATGGAAGATCCCTCCGGCATCGCTTCCGTCAGGATCTCCCTGACCTGCTGTTCTTTGATCCTGCACTGCTCCTCATAGGGAAGGCACAGATACGTGCATCCGCCGCAGATCCCGAAAACGGGACAGGGCGTCTCTCTCTCCAGCGGCGATCTTTCGACGACCTTAAGCAGCGCACCTTCCGCTTTTCCTTTTCTCTTTTTATTGATCCTGGCCTGGACCCGCTGGCCGGTGATCGCGTTTTTGACGACGCAGATCCCGTCTTCCGTCTCCACGATCCCCTTGTTAGGAAATTTCACTTCGCGGACGACCCCCTCGATCACTTCACCTTTTTTCAATGGATCCTCCTTTTGCATCAAATTTGCACAACAGATTTACATTGCAAAAACCAAAAGAAGGCAGTCCGGCTTCCCACCGAACTGCCTCAGATAAGTCAATCATTATTATAATCAAATCATGTGATGATCAGATTGTGATCACAATAAAGCCAGACGCGGTCATGCCTGTGCGGTCTCTGCCTCGTCCTCGAAATCATCCTCGAAATCATCCTCAAAGTCATCGTCGAAATCATCATCGAAGTCATCGTCGTCATCATAGTCGTCGAAATAGTCCGGCGTGAGGAAACGATAAACACCGTATGCGATCAGAGCGATAGCGACGATGCCGCCGATCACCGCGAGGATCAGGTACAGAAGGTTGCCGTCGTCCTTTTTGTTTCCTTCCCTGACTGCATCAATCAATTCCTGAAATTTGTCTCTTGTCATTTGTGAAGGCCCTCCAATATCTCTATACTGACATAAGAAAAACTAATATATTAATACCGTTATTAACTTCTATCATTAATATAACACTAACCTTCGATCATTTCCACCGTTTCGGGATTGTTCACATAAGTTTAAGAAAAGATACCTTTTCAGCATTTTACGAGTTTTGCGAAAGCGGCGTACATGATCTTTTGCCCGTGATCGTCAAACTCTACTTTCACTTTGTAGTCCCTGGGCCCCGGTTCGACTGACTTAACCGTTCCCTCTCCGTACTTGACGTGAAAGACGCGGTCGCCGGCCTGGTAGTCCGGTTTTACAGACGCCGCCGGCATCCCCTTGCTTAAGTTCGCGATAAAGGGCTTCTTAGATTCGTCGGTCGACGGCTTCTTATAGATTGCCTTCGGTCTCTGACGGACCGCTTTACTCTCGGGAACTCTGATAAACGGATCGTCCATTTCATAGTCTCTTCCGAAAGAGCCGGATCGAATAGGATCTGACGGGCTTTCTCCCTCGAACAATCCGTCCGGAATCTCCGTAAGGAAACGGCTCATGGGGTTATACTGCACCTCTCCCCTCAGCATACGGGACCGGCAGCAGGTAAGCGTCAGGTCATCCATCGCCCTTGTAATTCCCACATACGCAAGGCGCCTTTCTTCCTCCTCCGCCTTTTCATCCCGGCTGTTGAGTGCCATATAGCTGGGGAAGATTCCGTCTTCCATTCCCGTGATGTAAACGTGGGGAAACTCCAGTCCCTTTGCGCTGTGCAGCGTCATCAGAAGGACCCTGTTATGCGTATCTCCCGTTTCATCGATGTCAGAGACGAGCGCCACCTCTTCCAAAAAACCGGCGAGCGTAGGTTCGTCCGTGGTCTCCTCATAGTCAGTGACCTTGCTGATCAGTTCATCAACATTCGAGATCCTGTCCTCTCCGCCCTCGTCATCCGTTTCCCGCAGATAGGCTTCGTATTCCGTCTCCTCGATGATATGGCGCAGGAGGTCTGATAAAGAGTGTTCGTCCGCGAACTCTCTCAGTTCCAGGATCAGCTTTACAAAGCTCTCTATTTTGGCAGTGCCCCTTCCCAGGGAAGCGATCTCCCTGCATCTTTGCATCGCCTCAAAGAATGTGATCTCGCGGCTCACCGCATAATCGGAAAGCCTTCCGATCGTCGTCTGACCGATCCCGCGCCGCGGCACGTTGAGAATGCGGCGACAGGCGATCTCGTCCTGTCCGTTTTCCACCGTCTTCAGATAGGCGATCATATCGCGGATCTCCCTGCGGTCGTAGAAGTTCGTGCCGCCGACTACATTGTAGGGAACCGCTGACAGCACAAAACTCTCTTCGAGAGCGCGTGCCTGCGCGTTCGTGCGGTACAGAACGGCGAAATCGCCGTAGCTAAGATGCCTGTCCTGTCTGCATTTGCGGTCGATATCCTCCGCGATGAACGCGGCTTCGTCCCTTGCCGTCATGAACTGGCGGAAATGGAGTTTTGCCCCTGTCCCTCTGTCTGTCCAAAGCGACTTGCTCTTTCTCTTCGTATTATTCCGGATCACTGCGTTTGCGGCGTCGAGAACGTTCTGGGTGGACCGGTAGTTCTGCTCCAGTCTCACTACAAACGCGTCCGGATATACCTTTTCAAAGTCCAGGATGTTGCCTATATTGGCTCCCCTGAAACCGTAGATCGACTGATCGTCGTCGCCGACGACACAGAGATTTCTGTATTTTCCCGACAGCAGACGCACAAGTTCGAACTGCGCGCTGTTGGTGTCCTGGTACTCGTCGACCATGACATAGCGGAAGCGGTTCTGGTAAGAAGCGAGCACTTCGTCGTGAGAGTGCAGAAGCTGCACTGTCAGCATGAGAAGGTCGTCAAAATCCACCGCGTTGTTCTTTTTGAGTCTCTTCTGATATTCCTCGTACGCGTCCGCGATCCTCTTGTTGCGGAAGCTTACGCCCATCATCTCCTCCCTGTACCGGAGGGGTGTCATCAGTTCGTTTTTGGCGGAAGAGATCGCCGAGAGGATCTCTCTCTCTCTGAGGTCTTTCGTATCGATCTTAAGATACTTACACACGTCCTTCATCAGCGTTTTCTGGTCGTCCGTGTCGTAGATCGTAAATGAATGCTCATAACCCATGAGCTCAATATGGCGCCGCAGGATACGCGCGCACATGGAATGAAATGTGGAGATCCAGACGCTCTCCGCGCCGAATCCGATCAGCTTGTCAACGCGCTCCCGCATCTCTCCCGCCGCCTTGTTCGTAAAGGTGATGGCCAGGATGTTCCACGGGTTCACGCCGCATTCGTCCAGAAGGTAAGCGACCCTGTGGGTAATGACCCTTGTCTTTCCGCTTCCGGCTCCCGCAAGGATCAGCACAGGCCCTTCCGTATGCCTGACCGCTTCTCCCTGCTCTTTATTCAGAGTGTCATAAATTGACATATACTGCTCTCTCCCTGTTTCCCGGATCTGTTGCTGTAGTAATATTCCCGCTGCCTCATGTCTTGTTCCGGCTGTTCCTTCCCGGCTCCGCCGCAACAGGCATCTGTGTCTCATCGAGGAGTTTTTCGATGAGCAGCTTTCTGAGATAGATGTCCGCGCTCAGCTGGCAGATCACGTTAAACCTTCTTAGCATCTCGCGGTCCTCCTCGGGCGCGGATAAAAAGGCCACGTCCGTCTCCTCGAGTATCTTTTCGATCTCAGAGGGAAAACGCTCCACATTCGTGCTCACGTGATCAAAGACCTCCGTATACACATCTGACATGGAATATCTGTGTTTTTTCCCCGTTTGATGCTCCGCGGACTTTGTGGTCGGGCGCGCGTACTTCTCTGATACGGGCTCCACGATCCGGCGAATGTCATCTATGGCGAGGAAGCTCTTCATGTAATAGATGACCATCAAAAGAAGGATGTGGTCCCTTCCGTATTTCTTCTTGACAGGAGGGATCAGCACCTTGTTCTTGACGTAGTTGTTGATCATGGTTTTGGTAAGGAGCTTGTCCGCCTCCGACTTTCTCGCCGTTCTCTTGAGGCGCTCTGCCAAAAAAGTGAGGACCTGGTCCATATACAGGTCGATCTTGGGGATCTCGTCCGCCTGTGTGACGCTGAATCCGGAGATGATCTTATTCGTGATAAACTCGACGTCCCGTCTGGTGCTCATACCTGCCTCTCTTTCTCCGCCGCAGCCATTTTCTTCATTTCCCTGGCATTTTCAAGCGCTGCGTCCGTGAGTCTGTCAGAACCGAGGAGTCTTGCCACTTCACAGTCGCTCTCCTCTTCCGACAGCCTCCTTATATGCGTCATGGTGCGCCCGTCCGCACTCTCTTTCGCGATCAGATAATGGCTGTCCTGCATGGATGCGATCTGCGGCAGATGCGTGATGCAGAGGATCTGATGATCCGCTGCGAGCCTTCCCATTTTCTCCGCGACCTTCCATGCGGTCATGCCGCTGATCCCCGCGTCGATCTCATCAAAGATAAACGTGTGGATCTCGTCTTTGCCCGCAAATACCGTCTTCATGCCGAGCATGATCCTGGAGAGCTCGCCGCCGCTCGCGATCTGTTCGAGAGGCCTTGGAGCTTCACCCGGATTCATGGAAATATAAAACGCCAGTCTGTCATAGCCGTTCGCTGTAAGGTGCTCTTCACCTGATGTGATCCGGCTCTCAAACTCCACTTGCGGGAAATTGAGGTCAAGCAGCGCTTCCTTGAGTTTCTTCGAGAATTCCGCAGCCGCTTTCCTGCGGACAGTACTTAGTTCGGCACAGAGGCCGATCAGCGTCTCATATTCCTTCTGCATCTCTTTGCGGATCTTTTTTCTTTCGTTCTCGTAATCCTCAAGAAATGAAAGTCTCTCCTGCCGCTCCTCAAATGCCTTTTCTATCCCCGCAATGTCCCTTCCGTATTTGTCCTTGAGGTGGTTGATCAGATCCAGCCTGTCACGGATCTGCGCAAATTCCGCCGGGTCAAAAGTCAGCTCGCGCAGATAGTCGTTGAGTGCTCTTGTAAAATCAGAGAGAAGGCTCTCCACTTCAGCCAGTTCGTCCGCAAGGCTGTCCAGTTGCGGGTCAATACCGCTCACTGAAGATAATTCACGTGCTGCCCTGTCGATTGCCTCCTCCGCGCTGTGATCGCCTCCTCCTGTAAGGATCCCGGCCTGTCCGGCCGCCTCGCTGATCTTCCGGAAGTTTTCCAAAAGACGGTAGCGGCTCTCAAGCTCCTCATCCTCCCCTTCTCTGAGTGCGGCTTCCTCTATTTCCCGGCATTCATAGGCGAGAAGATCCGCCTCTCTCTTCCTTGCGGAATCATCCAGATCATCCTTCTCCCAGGCTTCCCTCAGGCTCTTCCACTTTTTATAGCTCTCAGCCGTGCGCTCTATAAGGCGTGACGCTTCCTCTCCCGCATATTCGTCGACAGTCAGCATCTGTGCTTCCCTGCGGAGCAGTTTCTGGTTCTCCCTCTGACCGTAAACGTCGATCATGAGTTCAGCGATCTCCCTCAGCTGTCTGAGCGTGACCGATTCCCCGCAGACGCTGCAGATGCTGCGTCCCGGCAGAATTTTCCGCTTTATGAGGACTGTGCCGTCTTCCGGTGCGGGAAGATCCATCTGTTCCAGCTTCCGGACCTGGTTCTCATTGTCGATCAGAAAGACCATCTCGATCAGCGCATATTCTGCGCCGGTACGGATGATCGACTTGTCCGCTTTTCCTCCCAGCGCGAGATTGACCGAACCGAGAATGATCGACTTGCCCGCACCAGTCTCGCCGGTCAGGATGTTGAGGCCGTCTGTAAACGTTACCTCCTCCTCTTCAATGAGCGCGAGATTTTTTACGTGTAAACTAAGCAGCATCCGCTTTGTCCTCCCAGCATCACTTACGTGAGACTATACCGACCCAAGGGATCGGACCTTTAAACCTCTCCCAGCATATGGCGGATCTTTTCCATAAGGACCGCAGTCTCTTCCACTGTTCTCACAGCAGCCATGATCGTATCATCGCCAGCGATGCAGCCTACTATCTCAGGCAGCTGCAGATGATCGAGCGCCGCTGCCGCGGCCATCGCCATTCCTGAACCTGTCCGTATGACCAAAAGGTTCTGTGCCTGGTCAACGGACTGTACACTGTCCCTCAGGACACGGATAAAGCGGTTCTGTTCCTCGTTGACAGGTTTTGCTGCCTGGTATTTCTGTTTTGTCCCGGACGCGGCGACTTTCACAAGCCCCATCTCCCGGATATCACGGGAAACGGTCGCCTGTGTCACAGTAAATCCGCTCTTTCGCAGCAATTCAGCGAGTTCGCCCTGCGTCTCGATTTCATTGTTCTCTATGATCTCCAGTATCTTGTCGTGGCGTCCTTTTTTCATTCTGATGTAGCTCCGTTTCTTAAGTGCTGCTTAACATAAGTTTGATCATGATGTAAGTTTCTTGTGAAGCGTACTCAAAAAGCTCCTTCTCGATATTTTTATGAGATTCGTCACTTCTGCGGATCTGCGGATCTCGATGCGGTCCCCGGCCTTGAGTGAGAAGCTGTTTCCGCCGTCAAAGACTGCTTCGGCCTGCATATTCTCATTTCTCGCAGCCCGGACCAGCTCGATCACCACGGAATCTTCGGCGGAAAGCACCACGCTGCGCGTATTGAGTGTGTGCGCGCAGATCGGCGTCAGAAGGATCAGCTGCGCTTTAGGTTCGACGAGCGGCCCGCCGGCAGACATATTATAAGCTGTGGAACCTGTCGCAGTTGAAACGATGATCCCGTCCGCATTGAGATTGTTCAAGAGATGCCCGTCCACATACACGTTAAAGTTCATCGCCTTGATCGCGCTGTTCCTGACAATGACAGCTTCGTTGAGCGCGTGATAAACGACGCTGTCATTTACCGGCTTGCCGTCACGTTCAATCATGCGGCCTTCCAGCATCATCCTTGTCTCGACCTCATAATAGCCTCCCAGAAGGAGCGTCATCATCTCCCGCCAGTTCGTTCTCTCCACTTCGGCGAGATAGCCCAGCGTTCCAAGGTTGATACCGAGGATCGGTATCCCGCTGCCGAGCGCAAGGTGCGCAGCCCGGATCACTGTTCCGTCTCCTCCGATCACGATCAGACAATCCCTATCGGGATTGAGCTCCGCGTTTCGCCTCAGCAGTTCCCCTTCCATCTCAGCGTTCATTTCCTCGTCTGTTATGGAATTCAGCTGAATGCAGTTTCTGTCGTTGCGGATCAAAAATCCCATCAGCAGTCTTGTAAAGACCTGATCCGGATCCTTTTTATTGTTTGTGAAGATATAATAGTTTTCCATCCTCATATACTCATTCCCTGTCAAGCTGTCCGTGAGAAGCCTCTACCAGCGCATGGATCTCTTCCTCGCTGAAGGAAACCGTGCCACTGCCTTCCGCCGTTTCGGCATCCGGCTTTCTGATATACAGGAGGTATTCGATATTGCCCTCCGGTCCCCGGATCGGTGAATAGGAAAGTCCAAGGATCTCGAAGCCGAGTCCCGCCGCCATCGCGGTGACATCTCTGACAACTTCCTCATGGACCTTTCGGTCTCTCACGACCCCTTTCTTTCCGACCTTGTCCCTGCCCGCTTCAAACTGGGGCTTAATAAGGCACACCATTTCACCGCCCGGCAAAAGGATCGCCTTTGCAGCCGGCAGTATTTTGTCAAGGCCGATGAAGGAGACATCCACGGAGGCAAAGGAAGGCGCGGGTCCTTCGCCGAGATCTTCCGGTTTCACATAGCGGAAATTGGTCTTCTCCATGCATACAACGCGCGGATCGCTCCTGAGCTTCCAGTCCAGTTGTCCGTAACCCACGTCGATCGCGTATACTTTCGCCGCGCCGTTCTGCAGCATGCAGTCTGTAAATCCGCCGGTGGAAGCACCGATATCCACACAGATCCGGCCATTTAGGTCGATCGGGAATTCCCTGAGCGCTTTTTCAAGCTTTAGACCTCCGCGGCTTACATACGGGATCGCAGCGCCCCGCACTTCGATCTCTGTTTCTTCCGGGTCAAAAGACGCACCGGCCTTGTCTTCTTTATTCTGATTGACATAGACGATGCCCGCCATGATCAGCGCTTTCGCCTTCTCTCTGGAGGAGGCGAGCCCCCTCTCAACGAGCAGTACATCCAATCTCTTTTTCTCTTTTTTCATGTTCTCTCTTAATCTATGTCTTGCCGTCTCTATGGCTTACCGTCACTTCGTCCTGGAGATGAGTTTCACAGCCAATTCCCGCAGAAAGTCGTTCCTTGCCGTAAGGGAATCGAAAAGCGTAAGCGCCTCCTCGGAGAGGCGTTTGACATCCTCCGATGCCTTTTCGATCCCATACATTGTAACATATGTGACCTTTCCGTCCTTTTCGTCACTTCCTGTGAGCTTTCCGAGCTCTTTACTGTCACCGATCACGTCGAGGATGTCGTCCTTGATCTGAAACGCGATCCCAATGTTCTCAGCGATCCTGTCAAGCTTCTCCACATCCTGCTCCGGCGCGCCGGCAAGCACTGCACCGATCACAAAGCCGCTCTCGATCATGCAGGCTGTCTTGTGCTTGTGGATATAGGTGAGCGTCCGCGCGTCCGTCTCCTGCGGTTTTTTCTCCGCCTCAAGATCAGCGCACTGGCCACCGACCATCCCGTAGATGCCAGCATTCCCGGCAAGGATCTTCATCGCCCTGACAACGCGCGCAGTCTCCTCCGCGCTCTCGCAAATGTCGAACGCTTTCAAGGCTGTCTCATAGGCATAGTTAAGCAGGGCATCGCCGGCAAGGACAGCCATTCCCTCTCCGTATACGACCCAGGTTGTCTTTAATCCACGGCGATACTCGTCATTGTCCATGGCAGGCATGTCGTCGTGGACCAGCGAATAGCTGTGGATCATCTCCAGAGCCGCCATAAAAGGTTCCGCCAGCTCGGGCCTTCCGCCGTACATGCTGCAGGTCTCGGACAAAAAGATCGGCCGAAGGCGCTTTCCTCCCGCCATGACGCTGTACTGCATTGCGTCTACGACAACTGCCGCGCAATTGTCATCGCCTTGCATAGCTTCCGTTGAAGGCATCCACTTATGCAGAACATCCTCGCAATACGCTGTTCTCTCCGCCAGTCTCTGATCAAAACTCATCGGTCTCTCCCTCCGCGCTGAGTACTTTGACTTTTTTCTCCACAGTATCGATCGTCTCGTTGCAGTACTTGATCAGTTTCATACCCTGCTCGTAAAGGCGAAAGGATTCCTCCAGCGCCACGCCCTCTTCGTCCATTTTCGCAAGGATCCCTTCCAGTCTTGCAAACGCGTCCTCGATCCCTGTAACTCCGGGATCTGAAATCCCGTTCTGCTTTTCATTTGGCATCTCATTAGCCATTTTAGGTCCGGACATCGTATTTCCTCTCATTCTTTCGTCCTGCCCTTATTGGCAGCCGGTTCCGTTTTATTGACTGTCGTCTCTATCTTGCCGTCTTTCAGCTGAATGTTCAAAACACTGCCGGGCAGAACCTGTTCTACGGAAGACACTGTTTTTCCATCCATGTCGCTGATAAATCCGTATCCGCCGGATAGCTTTGCAATGGGGGACCTCTGCTCCAGCCTCGCCGCGTATACCCTCATCCTTCCGGATGCATCCGCAAGCTTCCTGTCCATTCTGTTCTGCAGTCTCTCGGTGCGGTCAGCGCGAAGCCTGCACTCCCGGATCTTCCTCTCCATGGCGCTCTGCAACTTATCCTCGCACTGCGCCGTGAACATTCTCCGGTCCCGGATCCTCGCCGCCGGTGAAAGATGCACCAGTTCTCTCCGCATGCTCTCCGTGTTCCTGCGAAGATGGGCAATCCTGTTCTCCATATTGCCTGAAAGGCGGTCAGCGTACATGCGGACGTCCTTGCAGAACTGGTCATAGGAGAAGACCGCCAGTTCCGCAGCAGCTGACGGTGTGGGCGCTCTTAGGTCCGCTACATAATCCGTGATAACAGTGTCCGTCTCATGCCCGACCGCGGAAATAATGGGCGTACGGCATGCAAAGACAGCTTCCGCGACGATCTCTTCATTGAAAGCCCACAGGTCTTCTATGGAGCCTCCTCCTCTTCCGATGATAATGGTATCCACTCCGAGATCATCCAGCCTCCGGATCCCCTCGCAGATACTCGGTGCCGCTTCCGCTCCCTGGACGATCGCGGGATACAGGATGATCTGCAGATAGGGATTTCTTCTCAGGGAAATATGGATGATATCCTGTACCGCGGCACCGGTTGGCGCCGTTACGACGCCGAGCGTCCTGATATACCGCGGTATAGGCTTTTTGTAGAGTTCATCGAACATGCCGGATTCCTCGAGCTTCTTCTTAAGCTCTTCATATCTGGCATTTAAAAGACCGATGCCGTCCCGGATGATCCTGTCAGCATAGAGCTGGTAGCGGCCATCGCGCTCGTACACGTCCACCGTGCCGGCGGCGATCACCTGATCTCCTTCCTGCATACGAAAAGAAAGGCCTCTGCGGCGTCCCGCGAACATGACGCAGGAAAGCGTGCCCGAGGCGTCTTTCAGAGTAAAATAGATATGGCCGGAAGAATGGTACTTGCAGTTGCTCACTTCTCCGCGCACAAGTACAGAGTGGAGAAAATAGTCCTCCGAAAACATATTCTTGATATATCGGTTGACCTGGGATACAGAGTATACGTTTCTCATATTCCCGTTTCTTTAAATTCTCCTTGTAATATAAGTCTCGCCCTTCCGTTCTGATACGCTTCCGCTTCTTGCGGACTTGCCGCCCTCGGAACCGTCGCCGGAAGCGTCGGATTTAACGCTTTTCTCTTTTCCGGATACGCCGGCAAGGACGCCGTTGATAAACGCGCCGGAGCTGTCTTCTCCGAACCTCTTGCCGAGCTCTACTGCTTCGTTGATCGCGACGCCTGTAGGCACGTCATCGTCATAGAGGATCTCATAAGTCCCCAGACGAAGGATCGTCAAATCGACCTTGGGAAGCCGCGCGATCGTCCAGCCCTCGAGCTTATCGTCAAGAATTGCGTCGATCTCAGGGGTCTTCTCCACGATCCGTATGCACTTGCCGGTTATGTATTCTCTGTCTTTTTCAGTGACGGTCAGGTCGCCGCTGTCAAAAAACAGCTGCGCCTGCTCCTCCATCTCTTCCGGATCATTAAACTCCGACCTAAAGAGCAGCTTAAAGACCTGCTCTCTCAAACTCTTTCTGTTCATGAAAAGGCCTCTTTTTGTCTTATTCGTTAATCCCAACCCCGGCGACGCGTATGTTGATCTCTTTCGCTTCCAGGCCGGTCATATTCTCGATCGCGGTCCTGACCCTGTCCTGCACTTTGCTGCAGGTCTCGGGGATATTGTAGCCATAAACAAGCTCGATCGACAGATCCGCCTCGACGCCGTCCTTGCTGACTTCCACCTTGACAGACTTGCCAAGCTTCTTCATTCCGCCTTTGCTGACGGTATCCATGTCCATTCCCCCGGCCATACCGGAGACACCTTCCACTTCCATCGCCGCAAATGCTGCGATGAGCGCTACTACATCGTCAGCGATCTTCACTGTGCCGATATCCGCAGCGTCACTATATCTCTCAGCTATGTTCTTTTCCTGTGCCATAACAGCCTCCCGTATAAAAACATGATCTTTAAACGCGGTCTTATGCAATGTAAATATCTGCATATACACCACAATATGATAGCAGATTCTGCCCTTTTTGCCTATAGTCAGCCACGGGAAAATTCCGCCAGCTCAAGTCCGTCGTTCCTGTCCAAAACCATCTGCACGGACCAGGGATTGATGAAGAGCAGAAGGGGATTGCCTTTAAGGTCCTCGATCCGCTTCATATCCGTAGTTCCTGTGATGCGCATCACGTCAGTATCGCATTTGGTGATCCAGCGGATGTGCTCATAGGGGAGCGCCTCCAGGATGATGTCCACGTTGTACTCGCTCTTTAACCGGAACTGAAGTACATCGAACTGCAGCATGCCGACCACGCCGCAGATGATCTCTTCCATTCCCGTATGGAGTTCCCTGAAGATCTGGATCGCTCCTTCCTGGGCGATCTGTTTGATCCCCTTTACGAACTGGTCCCTCTTCATGGTATCCACCTGTCGTACCCTTGCGAAATGCTCGGGTGCGAAGGTCGGAATCCCCTCGTAGCGGAAACTCGCCTTCGGCGTGCAGAAAGTATCTCCGATCGAGTACAGACCCGGATCGAAGATTCCGATAATATCTCCGGCATAGGCTTCGGAAAGGATCTTCCTGTCGCTTGCCATAAGCTGCTGCGGCTGGGAAAGCCTCTGCACCCTTCCGCTCTGCACATGCTTGACGTCCATGGCGATATCATATTTTCCGGAGCAGATGCGGATGAACGCGACCCTGTCCCTGTGAGCCTTGTTCATGTTTGCCTGGATCTTGAACACGAACGCTGAGAATTCGTCCTCGACAGGATCAATGGGGCCCTGCTCCGTCATGCGTGCGGACGGCGAAGGCGCCATCTCCAAAAAGTGCCTGAGAAAGATCTCCACACCAAAGTTATTGAGTGCCGAGCCAAAAAACACAGGCGTCAGCATTCCGGCCCGCACGGCCGCCAGATCAAATCCCGCGCTCGCGCCATCGAGCAGCTCCACTTCCTCTCGAAGCTGTTCCGCTGCGCTCTCACCGAGCTCCCCAAGGATCTTCTCCTCGTCATCCAGAGAGATCCTGGTCTCCGTTCCTTCCCGTGTGCCTTTCTGGGTGTCGGCATACGTGATGACCTCGTTATTTTCCCTGTCGTAAACGCCCTTGAACGCCTTGCCGGAGCCGATTGGCCAGTTCATCGGGCATGTATCGATCCCGAGGTTCTTTTCAATGTCATCCAGAAGTTCAAACGTATCCAGGGCATCCCGGTCCATCTTATTGATGAACGTAAAGATAGGGATGTGGCGCATCGTACAGACTTTGAACAGTTTCTTTGTCTGGGGCTCCACGCCCTTGGCTCCGTCGATGACCATGACCGCAGAATCTGCCGCCATGAGCGTTCTGTAGGTATCTTCCGAGAAATCCTGGTGTCCGGGCGTATCCAGGATATTGATGCAGCATCCCTCGTATTCAAACTGCAGCACCGAACTCGTGACAGAAATACCTCTCTGTTTCTCGATCTCCATCCAGTCCGACACCGCGTGTCTCGCGGTTGCCTTTCCCTTTACGCTTCCCGCAAGGTTGATCGCGCCACCGTATAATAAGAACTTCTCTGTCAGTGTCGTCTTTCCCGCGTCGGGGTGGGATATGATGGCAAACGTGCGCCTGCGGGCGATCTCCTGCTCAGTTGTTGTCATTTTTATCTCCTGCTCTGTTTTGTCTCTGCGCAGCTAATACAGTACACTATTGCTGCCTTCCTGTGACCTTTTGTTTTTACATAGTGAACCCGGCAAAGCCAGCGCATTTTTAACAAATGCCCTGGCCTGCCGGGTCTATTGAACGAAGTTATTTGTTCTTTTTCTTGTTCATGTCCTTGGCAACGTCCTTCATGGAGAAGCTGAGTCTTCCCATTCTGTCCTTTCCAAGGCAGACGACAGTGACCTTGTCACCGAGCGTCAGAACGTCTTCCACATGCTCGATACGGCGGTTCGCGATCTTGGAAATGTGAACCATTCCCTCCTTGCCGGGTGCGAATTCGACAAATGCGCCGAATTCCTTGATGCTGACGACTGTGCCGTCAAGCACCTGACCCTCTTCGAACTCGGAGACGATCGTGGAGATATACTTCTTGGCCAGCTCCATACCCTTGGCATCGTTGCCGCAGATCGAGACGCTGCCGTCGTCCTCGATATCGATCTGAACGCCGGTGCGCTTGATGATCTCGTTGATGGTCTTGCCTCGCTGACCGACGACTTCACCGATCTTCTCGGGATCGATCTGCATGTAGTCGATCCTGGGCGCGTACTCGTTAACGCTCGGACGGGGCTCAGCGATCGCTTCCGTCATGACACCGTTCATAATGAACTCGCGCGCTTCTTTGCATCTTGCAATAGCGCCTTCAACGATCGCCCTTGTAAGGCCGTGGATCTTGATATCCATCTGGATAGCGGTGATACCCTTGTGTGTTCCGGTCACCTTGAAATCCATATCGCCGAAGAAGTCCTCAAGGCCCTGAATATCTGTAAGGAGAACGAAATCCTCATCCGCGTCGCCTGTCACAAGGCCGCAGCTGATGCCTGCCACCTGTGCCTTGATCGGCACGCCTGCTGCCATGAGAGCCATGCAGGACGCGCAGGTGGAAGCCATCGAAGTGGAGCCGTTAGATTCGAAAGTCTCAGAAACGGCACGGATCGAATAAGGGAATTCCTCGACAGTAGGCAGGACAGGGAGCAGCGCTCTCTCTGCCAGCGCACCGTGGCCGATCTCTCTGCGGCCGGGACCTCTGGAAACCCTTGTCTCGCCTACGGAATAAGCCGGGAAATTATACTGGTGCACATATCTCTTCTCTGTGATGTTGGGATCAAGGCCCTCCACTCTCTGTGCCTCGGAAAGAGGCGCAAGGGTGATAACATCACAGATCTGGGTCTGTCCGCGTGTGAACATCGCGGAGCCGTGCACTCTCGGGATCAGATCGACTTCCGCTGCGAGCGGGCGGATCTGATTGAGCGCGCGGCCGTCGGGACGCTTGTGATCCTTGAGGATCATCTTGCGGACGGTCTTCTTCTGGTACTGGTAAACTGCCTCACCAAGAACAGCGAGCCACTCTTCGTTGTCAGCGAATGCCTCTTTAAGCTTCTCGGTTACTGCCGCGATATTGTCTTCGCGGGTCTGCTTGTCATCAGTAAAGACGGCGACTTCCATCTCTGCCGGAGGAACGATCTCACGGATCGCCGCAAACAGCTCCTCGGGGATCGCGCAGCTGACATACTCTTTTTTGGCTTTTCCGCACTCTGCCGCGATCTCGTTGATCCATGCGATGATCTTCTTGTTCTGCTCATCCGCGATATAGATGTAGCGGATCATGTCTTCTTCGGGGATCTCGTTGGCGCCCGCTTCGATCATGATCACCTTCTCAGCTGTGGAAGCGACTGTCAGCTTCAGATCGCCGAAGTCCCACTGCTCCTGGCTGGGGTTGATGACAACCTCGCCGTCCACAAGGCCGATCTGTGTAGCTGCGCAGGGGCCGTCAAAAGGGATCTCAGAGATCGTAGTAGCGAGCGAAGCGCCGATCATTGCGACCATCTCAGGTCTGCACTGGGGATCCACGCTCATGACCATGCACTCAAGTGTCACGTCGTTTCTCATGTCCTTGGGGAACAGGGGGCGCATGGGTCTGTCGATGACACGGCTTGTAAGGATCGCGTTCTCGCTGGGCTTACCCTCTCTCTTGTTGAAGCCGCCGGGCATCTTGCCTACTGCATAGTACTTCTCGGTGTACTCGACGCTGAGGGGAAAGAAATCGATCCCGTCCCTGGGGGCCGCAGACTGTGTCGCGGTACAAAGAAGTGTTGTGTCTCCGTAGTGAATGAAAGCGCATCCGCCTGCCTGCTTGCCTACTCTGCCGATGTCAACACTCAGTGTCCTTCCGGCAAGGTCCATGGAATAAGTTTTGTACATTACATTCTCCTTCTTTTCTTCTTCTCTTCTTCTTTTTTCTTCTCTTCTTCTTTTTCCGCCCGCTCCTGTCTCAAAAAGGAACAGGTTTCCAATACGAGAAAGAGACGGCACCAGCCGTACATATGGACTGAGCCGTCTCTCATTACCGTATCGATTACTTTCTGATACCAAGCTTCTTGATCAGTTCACGGTATCCCTCAAGGTCTGTTCTCTTGAGGTAATCAAGAAGTGCTCTGCGCTTACCGACCATCTTCTGAAGTCCTCTTGCGCTGTGGAAATCCTTCTTGTTCGCCTTCATGTGCTCAGTGAGCTCCTTGATCCTTGCGGTCAGGATAGCGATCTGAACTTCCGGTGAACCCGTGTCGCCTTCTCTCCTTTGTAAATGTGATCCGCCGTACACCGGGACCGCGCCGGAGCAGCATCGGCCTAAGTGTCGGTAGTCGTTAAACAAATGGCATTTTACCATATAATGTGTTCAGTGTAAACAGAAATATCTCACAATCACAGATATTTCTGATCATGTTTTATCGGATCCCGTGATAGACCGCGCCGGCACGGATATCTTCTTCCATCGTACTTTTGAGCTCGTCGATCCCGGAAAACTGTTTCTCAGGTCTCCTGAATGTCAAAAGCCCGACTTCCGCTGTCTCTCCATACAGATCGCCCGAAAAATTATAGAGATATGTCTCAACAGTCACCTTTGACTCCTTCGTGACAGTGGGCTTTGTGCCAATGTTGGTCATTCCCTTGAAAATCCTGCCGTCCGCTCTTACCTCGGAATAGTAGACGCCAAAGGGGGGAAGCAGTTTATCCGACGGAGGCAGCTGGTTCAGTGTGGGGATTCCTATTCTTCTTCCGAGCGCTCTCCCATGAACGATCTTTCCGGTGATTCTGTAAGCCGCTCCAAGGCAGGCTGCCGCCTCTTCCATATTGCCCTCTTCCACAAGGCTTCTGATCAGCGTGGAACTGATCACTTTGCCGTTCCGCTCTATTTTGTCGATCTTTCGCGCCTCAAACCCAAGGTGGCGGGCCAGCGAAGACATCAGCGCAAAATTGCCTTTTCCCTTTGCGCCAAAAGACAGATCTGTCCCGGCTGCCACAAATTTGGCATTCATCCTTCCGCAGAGGATATCGATCACGAAATCTTCCGGCGACGTCGCCGCCGTTTCCTTATTGAACGGAAATTCCACGAGGATATCGATCCCTAATTCCCTGAACAGCTCCCTTTTCTCTTCATTTGTCGAAAGCTCTCTCGACGGGTTCATGCCGAAAAAGACTTCCGGAGAGGGATCGAAGGTGAAGACGGCCGCTTTGAGCCCGTCTTCTTTCTGCTTCAGGATCTCCTGCAGTAGTTTCCTGTGCCCCAGATGCAGGCCGTCGAACTTTCCGATGGCAACTGCCGTCCCTTCTTCTATCTTAAAATCTGTAGTACCTCTGATCGTCCGCATTACGGATCCTTTCAATACTTGGCGGCTGCCGCCTCCGGGCTGTCAGCTGCCACTGTTAAACATTTTAATGATCTTTAGCTCATCCTTGGCAGGATCGTAACTGTACAGCGCGCAGAACTCCCCGTCCGGAGCGTACATCCTCACTTCGCATCTGCCCCCCAAAGGAGGAAGATCCGTCTGGCTGCGCCTTAGCGTATTCCCGTTTATGAGAAATTTCATAGCCTCAGGTTTCACTCTCGCGCGCGGCGCTTCTTCAAAGAAGCTGTCGACAGGACTGATATACGCAAGGATCCTTTCCGGCTCCTTTGATCTCATGATCGCCTCCGCATCGTCGAGGATGATCGAATCGGCGAGTGTAAACTGTCCGACTCTCGTCCTTAAGAGATGTTCCATCGCACCTCCCGTGCCGAGCCGTTCTCCGATATCCTGGCACAGCGTCCGGATATATGTTCCCTTGGAACACCGGACCCTCATCGTGACACGCGGCAGTTCTATACGCGTGATCTCGATCTCGTAGACCGCGACTTCCCTTGCGGGCCTGTCAACGGTTCTCCCCTGCCTTGCCAGCTGATAAAGCCTCTTTCCGTTCACTTTCACCGCCGAATACATCGGTGGTATCTGACTGATCTTTCCTACAAATGCCGCAGCCGCTTCACGGACCGAAGCTTCTGTTACCATAGCTTTCACTTCCTCGTCGGAAATCGAGCGCAGTATCTCCCCGCTCAGATCCTGCGTATCCGTCACAATGCCCAGGCGAAGGACAGCTTCATATTCCTTGTCTCTGTCCGCGATCAGTTCGCAGAGTTTTGTCCCATTACCCAAACATACAGGAAGCACTCCTTCCGCATCCGGATCGAGCGTTCCTGTATGGCCGATCTTCTTCATGTGCAGGATACCCCGAAGACGTGCCACAACATCGCTGGAAGTATATCCCGCCTCTTTATAGATTGTCATCATTCCGTGAAACATGGAGATCCTCGTCTTTTTGACCCTTACTCTATCCCGGCTGCCAAAAGCTGGGCTTTGATATCCTCTTTGAGGATCTTCACCGCCTCCCCGATCTCAGAGCGGATCGTGCATCCCGCCGCGCGCGTATGACCGCCTCCCTTAAAGAGTGACGCTGTCCTCGCGACATCGACGATATTGGATGAGCGGAAGCTCCCCCGCCATATACCGGGATCCGTCTCGTGAAGAAACACTGCGCAGTCGACTCCTTCGGTCAACAGGAGCTGTGAGCTGATCCTGTCGAGATCTTTCCGGGAAGCGCCGTACTCTGCGATCGTCTCCCCGTCCAAAACACAGAAAATGCATTTTCCGTCCATGAGAAGTTCGGAGCGGACGAGTGAGAGCCCAAGCATCCTGCCCTGCAGGAAGGTCCTCTCAAAGAAAACTTCGCGGATCACAGCCGTATGGTCAAATCCGTAGCTCATCAACCTTCCGGCAGTGCGCATCGTGCTCTCTTTCGTGTTGGAGTACTGAAAGACGCCGGTATCTGTAACAATCCCGACATACAATGCCTGGGCGATGTCCCTGTTGACGAGAGAGTCGTCGATGACTTCCAGTACCAGTTCACACGCACTGGACGCGTCTTCATCAACATAGAAGGCGTCGCCGCATCCCGGATTTGTCTTATGATGGTCGATATTGATCTTAAGAGCCGCTTCCTCATAGAGCCTTGCGGCTTCACCGATCCTGTCCGGCATGCTGTCCAGCACGATAAACGCGTCATACTTTTTTGCATCTGCCGGGATCGAAAACAGGATCGATTCCGCGCCCGGAATGTTCCGCATAAGTGCTTCCGGAAATGATTCCAGGAACACATCTACCTGTGCCGAAGGGAGGGCCTTTCTCAAGAAAAGTGCAAGTCCGCAGCAGGAGCCCACGCAGTCGCCGTCCGGGTTTTCATGTCCGCTGATTCCGATCCTTGCACAGTTTTTCACTAAATCAAGTATTTTCATATCAAATATTAAATATCTTCAATATTCTGATCGTCTGTCTCTTCACCCCTGGCCAGCTCCGCTTCGCGGTCCATCGCCGTCACCTCGTCGATGCGGTGTGACATCGCAACGCCGTAAGCAATGGAATCATCCAGCACAAACGTAAGCTCCGGCGTATTGCGCAGATTGACCTTTCTGGCAAGTTCGCCGCGGATAAAGCGCGAGGCGCTGTGAAGACCTTCCATCGTCTTCTTTGCCGCCTCGGCGTCTCCGTAGACACTTACATAGACTTTGCATGTCTTGAGGTCCGGAGCCACCTCCGTACCTGTCACGCTGGTCAGCGGGCTGATCCGCGGGTCTTTGACTTCCCGTACGATCGCAGCGAGCGCTCTCTGTACTTCGTCATTGACCCTGCGGTTCTTTACGCTGTTTTTTCTCATGTCCTGGGTACCTCTACCAAATCGTAGGCTTCCACGATATCGCCTACCTGCATCTTATCAAATCCGGAGAAGACCAGACCGCATTCAAAACCGGCCTTGACTTCCTTGACATCGTCTTTAAATCTCTTAAGAGATGCAAGATCGCCTTCAAAGATCTGTTCTCCGTCTCGTGTGATCCTGCACTTGCAGCCTCTGCGGATCACACCGTCAAGCACATAGGAACCTGCAATGTTACCGACTGCGGAAGCTTTGAAAAGCATTCTGACTTCCACATGACCGATCACGCGCTCCTCGTAAATAGGAGCGAGCATTCCCTTGAGGGCTGCTTCCACGGCGTCGATCGCCTGATAAATGACCTTGTACAGGCGGATATCCACGCCTTCGTGCTCTGCCATAGCCTTAGCTGTGGCATCAGGACGCACGTTGAAACCGATGATGACCGCATTCGACGCGGAGGCAAGCGTGACATCCGACTCGTTGATCGCACCGACGCCGCCGTGGATCACCTTTACAACAACTTCCTCGTTGGAAAGCTTTAAGAGACTCTGTTTGAGCGCTTCCACCGATCCCTGCACGTCCGCTTTGATGATCAGGTTGAATTCCTTGAGGTTTCCTTCCTTCATCTGATTGAACAGGTCATCGAGGTTCATGCGCATCTTGGTATCTTCGATCAGCTCTTCCTTATGCTGGTTCTTATAGGTTTCCGCATATGTCTTCGCTTCATCGTTAGTCTCATGTGCAATGATGACTTCACCGGCACTGGGAACGTCGGAAAGACCAAGGATCTCGACTGGCTGTGAAGGCTTTGCTTCTTTGATCCTCCTGCCCTTGTCGTCGATCATGGCGCGGACTTTACCGGAACTTGCCCCTGCGGAGATAAAGTCTCCGATGTGGAGTGTGCCCTTCTGGATCAGGACGTTCGCCACAGGGCCTCTTCCCTTATCCAGTTTGGCTTCGAGGACAAGGCCTCTTGCCTTTCTGTTGGGATTCGCCTTGAGCTCGAGGATATCCGCAGTGAGAAGGATCGTCTCCAGCAGGTCTTCAATGCCTTCGCCGGTCTTAGCCGAAACGGGAACGAATTCCGTCGCTCCGCCCCAGTCCGTAGGTACCAGTTCGTACTCTGTCAGTTCCTGTTTGACGCGCTCGATGTTTGCACCGGGCTTGTCGATCTTATTGATCGCGACAATGATCTCGACGCCCGCCGCCTTCGCATGGTTGATCGCTTCAACGGTCTGCGGCATCACACCGTCATCAGCAGCGATCACGAGTACGGCGATATCCGTAGAATTCGCGCCGCGCATACGCATGGCGGTAAACGCCTCGTGTCCGGGCGTATCCAGGAAGGTAATGCTCCTTCCGTCGAGCGTGACTGTATAAGCGCCGATCGCCTGTGTGATCCCGCCCGCTTCGCCTCTTGTGACGTTCGTCTTTCTGATGGCGTCAAGAAGAGAAGTTTTGCCGTGGTCAACGTGGCCCATGACGCAAATGACCGGAGGTCTGGTCTCAAGGCTCTCTTCCGCATCATCTTCCTCGCGGAGAAGTTCCTCGATGACATCCACTTTCTGCTCTTTCTCGCAGAGAATATCATAATCCAACGCGATCTTTTCCGCTTCTTCATACTCCACTTCACTGTTGGGAGTCATGATGCGTCCCGCAAGGAACAGCTTTTTGATGATCTCCGAAGGATTCATATGCATAGCATCTGCAAGTTCTCTGATCGTAAGCTTCTCGGGGATAGTGATCGTCTTGATCTGCTCTTCGGCAGCCGATTCCACTTTCTTCTCGGGACGGATGAACTTTCCGGCCTTGCTGGTGCTTCTTCTGCGTGTATCTTCTTCGTTATAGATGAGATCCTTTTTGGAGCGCTTATCCCGCTCCTGGTTCATCTTTCTCTTGTTGTCGTCTCTGTGCTTTTCAGACTCTCTGCTGAAGCCCTCGCCATCACCGGCTTTGCCGCCGGGTCTGCGGCGTCCGGTATCAGGCGCACCTGCCCTTGCAGCCGGACGGCCGGCACCCTGTGCTGCGCCGCGCATTCCCTGCCCGGGTTTTGCGCCGCGTCCGCCAAAGACGCCCTGCTCATCGCCCGTACGGTTCTGTCTGAAACCGCCCTGCTCGCCGGTTCCGCGGTTCTGTCTGAAGCCGCCCTGTTCGCCGGTTCCTCGGTTCTGTCTGAAGCCGCCCTGTTCGCCGGTTCCTCGGCTCTGTCTGAAACCGCCCTGTTCGCCGGTCCCACGGTTCTGCCTGAAGCCGCCCTGTTCGCCGGTTCCGCGGTTCTGTCTGAAACCGCCCTGCTCGCCGGTTCCGCGGTTCTGTCTGAAGCCGCCCTGTTCGCCGGTTCCGCGGTTCTGTCTGAAGCCGCCCTGCTCGCCGCCCCTTCCCTCTCTGCGGGTTCCGGACTGCCCCTGTGCAGTTCTTTCTTTTGCTACGGCCGCACGGCTGTCTTTCTCACGCTGTGGTGCCTGTGTCTTTGCGCGGTCGGGCTGCTCCTGACGGATCTCTTTCTCCAGAGCAGGAAGGACTTCTGCGGATTTCTCTTCCGCAGCTTTTTTCTCCTCCGCCTTCTCAGGAACCATTTCCGCAGGTTTCTCAGCGGAAGGTTTCTCAATGGAAGGTTTCTCAATGGAAGGTTTCTCAACAGAAGGTTTCTCTTCGGATTTCTCCAAGGACGGAGCTTCTGCTTCTACTGCCTTTTTCTCTAAAGGCGCATTGACCGCTTTCGGTACTGCGGGCATTTCCACCGTCACTTCTGCAGCTTTGCTCTCTGCGGTCTTTTCTTCTTTTACTTTCGGCTCCTCTGCCACAACTGTTTCAACAGGAACAGCGGGTTCGGAAACAACCTGCGCGGCAGGAGCTGCGGGCTCGGAAACGGCTGCTGCAGGCATCTCGATCTTATTTTCCGCAGGCTGAACAGGCTGCGGAACTGCTTCCGCCGCCTTCTCCTGTGCGATCACGATCTCCTTCGCGGGCAGTACGGGCTCTTCAACCTTTTTAGGCTGACGCACGGGTGCCACGGGCTTGCGGAAATCGACTTCCATCTGTGTAGGTTTTACACTGGGACGGATGATCTTATGCTGAGGCTGTCTGGTATCTGTCTTCGGACGTGCCCCTGCACCCGCGTTCTCTCTTCTGGGCGCGCTCTGTCCCTGTCCGCTGTGTTGTCCTGCAGGTCTCGGTTTTCTGGGCCCTCCCGCTGAATAGGCACCGGTCCCTCCGGTAGAGTATGATCCGCTGGAACTGGAATAGGCACCCCGCTGTCCGGAACCCTGGCGGCTGCTGCTGCTGTTTCCCGTCACGATAATGATCTTTTTCTTTTTCACAGGAGCCTTGGGATCGACCGGTCTGGGTCTTTTCGCCGCTTCCCCTGCTTTTTTGTTCTCATTTGCACCTGTATTCTCTGTCGCCATTTACTCCTCTTTCTTCCCGCTGCTGAGCAGCTTAGTAATGCCATCCGCAAATCCCTGGTCCGTCACAGCAATGCAGGAACGTTCCCCTTTGCCGATGGCGTGGCCCAATGCTTCTTTTGTTCCGTAGAAGCAAAACGGTATATGATAATACGTACATTTATTACTGATCGTGCTCACGGTGTTCTTCTGTGCGTCCTCAGCGAGGATCACGATCTTCGCCTTGCGGCTCTTGACCGCCTTTTCACACAGGAATCCTCCGCTCTCGATCTTTCCGGCTTTCTGGGCGATCCCCAAAAATGATAAGATCTTATCCATCCGAAGGCACCTCCCATCTCGACTCGATCTCGTCTAAGATCTCGTCGGGGATCGGCGTATCCAGCGATCTCTGCAGGGACCGTTTTTTTCGGGCTTTGCGCAGGCAGGAAAGATCATTGCAGAGGTAAGCTCCTCTTCCGTTCATTTTTCCGGTCCTGTCAATCTTTATGGTTCCCTCCGGCGTGCGGACGATGCGGATCAGCTCTTTCTTCTCCTTCATCTCGCCGCAGCCCGTGCATTTTCGCATCGGAATCTTCTTTGGCATCTTGTCTCCTAAATAACAGATGGGATCTGCTCTTTTGCCTTATGATCCTGCAGTTTACTCTGCTCCTTCGGTAGTCTCCTCTTCGGAATATCCTTCTTCAGAATACTCTTCCTCAGAATAACCCTCCTCAGCATATCCCTCTTCCGCATACGCCTCGTCGTATTCTCCGTCCTCGTATCCTTCTTCGTAGTACTCGTCGTCCACGTAGTCCTCGTAACGGAATCCGGGCGCGTCCTTCGCCTGCGTCTCACTCTTGATATCGATCTTGTAGCCTGTCAGCTTGGCAGCGAGGCGCGCGTTCTGTCCTTCCCTGCCGATCGCGAGAGAGAGCTGATAGTCAGGTACGACGACCTTCGCTGTCTTCTCTTCCGGGTCTGCGAATACAGCGACGATCTTTGCCGGAGACAGCGCGTTCTGGATCAGATTGCCGGGGTTTTCATCCCAGTTGATGATATCGATCTTTTCACCGCGAAGTTCGTCAACGATGTTGTTGACGCGTACTCCGTTGATACCTACACACGCGCCGACCGCGTCCACTTTGGGATCATTGGAATATACGGCGATCTTCGTGCGGCTTCCGGCTTCTCTGGCAATGCTCCTGATCTCAACGATCCCATCCTTGATCTCCGTCACTTCCTGTTCAAAAAGTTTCTTGACGAGTTCCGGATGCGTGCGGCTGACAAGGATCCTGGGTCCGCGGTTGGTAGTCCTTACATCTACGATGTAGACCTTGATCCTGTCGGTTGCCTTCAGATGCTCTCCGGGCACCTGCTCCTTTTCGTTGAGCAGGCCGTCCGCGCGTCCGAGATTCACGCTGATGTTATTTCCGTTGATACGCTGTACAATACCGGTCACGATGCTCTTCTGCTTGCCGATATAGTAATCATAGACAACACTGCGCTCTTCTTCGCGGATCTTCTGAAGTATCACGTTTTTGGCGATCTGTGTCGCGATCCTGCCAAAAGACTGGCTGTTGATCTTTACATCCACTGTGCTGCCAACCGTCGCTGCCGGATTGACCTTTACGGCTTCTGCCAAAGGGATCTCGAGAAGCTTATCTTCCACATCGTCCTCTGTCTCCACGACCGTCTTTTCGGCTAAGCAGGAATACTCGAATGTATCGCGGTCCACCGCGACTTTAATGTTGTCCGCCTTGCCGAAATTGTTCTTGCAGGCAGTGATCAGAGCGTTTTCAATCGCCTCGAATAAAGTCTCACGCTTAATGTTCTTTTCTTTTTCGAGCGCCTCGATCGCCTCTTTTAATTCAGTGTTCATCTTGTCTCCTTTTTATGGAACCAGTCTTATTATTCCCCAATGACGCACAGCCGTTCCTATACGGCTCCATGCGTCTTACAGATCCAGGTACAGTCTCAGTGAAGCTATCTCTTTTCTCGGCAGCGTGATACACTCCGTCGTATCAGCGCTTTCCTGAGAAACGCTTTCCTCTTCCTGCACTGCTTTTTTCTTCTTTCCGCGGCTTTTGACAGCCTTTGCAGGCTCTGTTTCGATCGTGATCGTCTCTGCGTCCCACGCGGTGAGTATTCCCTCAAATTCCTTGCCACCAATCTGCGCAAGGGCTTTGAAGAGTTTTCCTTCCACCTTCTGGCCCAGACTGTTTTCAAGATGTCTGTCCTTGGTGAGCGCTCTTCCCAGACCGGGGCTGGAAACGACCAGTGTATACGCATCACTGATCAGATCCGCTTCATCGAGTTTATCGGACAATTCCCTGCTGACCGCTTCGCAGTCGAGGATCCCAACGCCCCCGTCTTTTTCAATATAGATATTCAGAAAATACTCGGAGCCTTCTTTTACGTACTCCACGTCATAGATCCAGACGCCGTTCTTCTCGGCGATCGGAGCTGTGAGGAGTTCCGCTTCGTTTTCAATCCGGGCTCTGCCGGAAACTTTTTTTGCCATATCTCTCCCCAATGATTTTGAGCATCAAAAAAGTGGACTTGCAAGCCCACTTCTCATTGACACCCTATACATTTACATCATATGGACATTATCATACTTCTTAAGAAAATGCAAGCATTTCTAAAAAAATGTAAACATGCCGCTATTTATGGCAATTTTTAGCAATAAGAAAGCTGCCAGATTTCTCTGACAGCTTCGTAGCTCGTACGGGAATCGAACCCATGATTCCGCCGTGAGAGGGCGGCGTCTTGACCCCTTGACCAACGAGCCATTTGCTTAACGCCTTAACGCAAATATAACTATAGCAGAACCGGTCAACGGATGCAAGCACTTTTTTAATTTTTTTATCGAAGACCTCTATCCTGCGCGATTTCGACCAAAGTATTGATATTGGCTCTCTCCGTGTCGTTGAATCGCTCGTTCTGAGTGGAGTCAAATTCCTCCGCGGGAACTGTTCCTCTATACCAGCTCTTGCTCTCGAAGTATCTTTTGAATTCCTCTCCGGTAAAGATCCTGCCCTTTCTGGCGTAGATCTCGTTGATCGCATAAAGGATCTCTTTGTCAGTCAGATCTTCGAGTTCCGATTTTGAATACCTGCGGGTATTGCTCTCAGAAAGGATGTAGTCGCCGGAGAGTACTTTCTGTTCGTCCTCCAGCTCCTTTTTCCGCTTTTCTTCCTCTTTCTTTTTCTCTTCTTCTTTCTTTTTCTTCTCTTCAGCTTTCTTCTTAGCTTCCTCTTCGGCTTTCTTCGCTTCCTCTTCCTCCTGTTTCTTGCGTTCAGCCTCTTCCTTTTCCCGTTTTGCCTCCTGCTCCTCGCGCTCCTTCTTCTTAGCCGCCTCTTCTTTCTTTCTAGCTTCCTCTTCCGCCTGCTTCTTTTCTTCCTGCGTCAGCTCCGCGGCTTGATTCGCCATCTGGGGAGAACCGTAGATCGGCTGCGCATCGCCGCCCATCAGGATGCCGCTGTCGAGAAGGATGAACAAAAAGGCGATCAGCGAGATCACGATGATACCTGCCAGAATGACATTGAGGACACTCCCCTTCTTTCCCTGGCGGCGGTCCTCTCTTTCCTCCCTGTCGATCTCATCGTCCGGGATATAGTTTTTTCTGTCTCTTGTATACGGGTCCCTGTTTGTCTTCATATCTACCTCCAATCTTATAGGGTCTTACTCAGTAGGAACTCACTCATAAGAGTTTTCTAATAAGATCTTTCTAATAAGAGTTTTCTAATAAGAGTTTTCTAATAAGATCTTTCTCTGACCATATCTCTGCCTGGCCAGATCTTTAACCAGATCTTTATTTATTAGAGCATTCTCACAGAATGTCAAACAGAGAGATCTGATTGCTTTCAGGCAAATCTCCGAGAAGTCCCATGCTGTTCATCTTTTCCACAACGGTTTTCGGTACTTTGGTCCGGTTATAGAAGTCGTCTCTGGAAATAAAAGGGCCGTCCTTAGCCGCTTCCACAACAGCGTCAGCCGCCTTCTCACCCAATCCGTCGATACTCGTGAGAGCCGGCATGATCTTTCCGTCAACGATCTTGCAGTTGCGCGATCCCGCAACAAAAATATCGATCGGCGTAAACTCGATCCCCCTTGCATACATCTCGCGGACGACCAGGCAGTCGTCGAGTGTGGCTGCTTCCTTTGGTGTGAGTGTGTCTTTCCGCCGGCTGTAATCCTCCATCACTTCCAAAAGGTGTGCCTGGCCCTGGCACATGATCTCATAGGAAAATGCAGATGCGCGGATACTGTAATATGCCGCATAGTAAGCAAGCGGATGGTAGACTTTGCAGTACGCGATCCTGACTGCCATCATGACATACGCCGCCGCGTGCGCCCTGGGGAACATGTACTTGATCTTCAGGCAGGAATCTATGTACCAGTCAGGTACACCTGCAGCTTCCATAGCCTCTTTCATCTGCGGCGTCAGTCCTTTGCCCTTACGGACGGATTCCATTGTCTTAAATGACAGGGATTTGTCCATGTTCATTCCGATCAGATAGGACATGATGTCGTCTCTCGTGCAGATCGCCGTTGAGAGCGTCGCCTTTCCCTGCTGGATGAGCGACTGGGCGTTACCAAGCCACACATCCGTGCCGTGGGAGAGACCTGAGATCCTCACCAGCTCAGACATTGTTGAGGGCCTTGTGTCGTCCAGCATACCGATGACAAATTTGGTTCCGAACTCGGGGATCCCAAGCGAACCAACGTCGATCCCGCCGTTCTGTTCCGGTGTGATCCCGAGAGCTTTCGTAGAGCTGAACAGGCTCATGACCTTCGGGTCATCCAGCGGAATTTCCGTTGGATCAAGTCCCGTAAGGTCCTGCAGCATTCTGATCATCGTAGGATCGTCGTGTCCGAGAATATCGAGCTTGAGGAGGTTGTGATCGATCGAATGGTAATCAAAATGTGTCGTGATGATGTCAGTCGTCATATCGTTAGCGGGATGCTGGATCGGAGTAAATGTATTGATATCCTCCCCTATGGGCAATACAACGATACCACCCGGGTGCTGTCCCGTGCTTCGCCGGATCCCGGTGCAGCCCTGCAGAAGGCGCTCGATCTCGCATCCCCTCTTCGCGGCGCCTTTGCGCTCGAAGTAGTTTTTTACATATCCGTACGCCGTCTTGTCCGCCACTGTGGCGATCGTTCCGGCTTTAAAGGTCTGTTCGTGTCCAAAGATGACCTTTGTATAGGCATGTGCCTTACTCTGGTATTCTCCGGAGAAGTTCAGGTCGATATCCGGTTCCTTATCTCCTTTAAATCCGAGGAATGTCTCGAACGGGATATCGAAACCGTCTTTTTTCAGCGGCTTCCCGCATCGGGGACACATCTTCGGAGGAAGATCGATGCCGCACCGTCCCGCGTAAGCCTTTACTTCCGGCGAATCAAAGTCAGAAAAATGGCATTCCGGGCAGTAATAGTGCGGCGGAAGCGGGTTGACCTCGGTAATGCCCGACATGGTCGCGACAAACGAGGAACCGACGGATCCTCTCGAGCCTACCAGATAGCCATCCTCAACGGATTTCCAGACCAGCTTCTGCGCGATGATATACATGACCGAATAGCCGTTTTTGATGATGGAAGTGAGTTCTCTCTCAAGCCTCGCCTCAACGATAGGCGGCAGAGGATCACCGTACATCTGGTGTGCCTTGTTAAGACAGATCTCCCTTAACATCTCATCGGAATGGGGGATGATCGGCGGGCATTTGTCAGGCCTTACGGGCGAAATGGCTTCGACCATGTCCGCTATCTTTTGTGTATTTGTGATGACCACTTCCTCCGCCTTTTTCGCGCCGAGATAGGAAAACTCCTCAAGCATCTCTTCTGTGGTTCTAAAATACAGCGGCGCGGGGTCTTCATCCGACATTCCCATACCGTCCTGGATGATACTGCGGTATATCTCATCCTCCGGATCCATAAAGTGGACATCTCCCGTCGCAACGACGGGTTTTCCCAGCTGTTCTCCGATCTTTACGATCCTCCTGTTGAGGTCGAGAAGATCCTCCTCCGTACGGATCTGGGGATAACGCTCCTGCATTCTGGGGTTTTCAAGAAGGAACCGGTTGTTGTCCCTTGGCTGGATCTCCAGATAATCGTAGAAATCCGCGATGCCTGCGATCGCCTCATCTCCGCGTTCCTCAAGGATCGCCTCAAAGAGCTCTCCGGATACACAGGCGCTGCCCACAATGATCCCTTCCCTATGTTTCATCAAAAGGCTCTTGGGGATCCTCGGCTTCTTAAAGAAGTACTTCAGATGGGAGTCGCTGATCAGGGAGTAAAGATTTACTCTGCCCGTATTATTTTTGGCCAAAAGGACGCAGTGGTGCGTTCTCAGCCTCTTGATCGCATCGGGGTTGTTATCGCTCAGTTCGTTGACCTGTTCGAATGTCTCTGCCCCTCTCTCCTTTAGCATAGGAAGAAGTTTTAAGAAGATTCCAGCAGTACACTCCGCGTCGTCGACAGCGCGGTGATGGTTCTCCAAGGAGACGCCGAGGATCTTCGCAACGGCGTCAAGCGTGTATTTGGCATGACCGGGAAGGAGGACTCTGGAGATCCCCAGAGTATCCACCGTCGTGAACGGGCAGTCAAAACCTTCCCTGCGGCAGTTTTCTCTAACGAAGCCGATATCGAACGTCACATTATGACCGACAAGGACACATCCGTCGGCAAACGACAAAAAAGCGGGGAGCACTTTTTCGATCGGATCCGCCCCGATCACCATGTCATCAGTAATTCCCGTGAGCTGTCTGATCCTGAAAGGGATCGGGATCTTCGGGTCTACGAATTTTGAGAAGCGGTCTGTGATCACGCCGTTCTCTATTTTGACAGCGCCGAACTCGATGATCCGGTCCTTTTCCGGAGAAAAGCCCGTCGTCTCCAGGTCAAAAACGACATACTTCGAAGCCTTCATCTGCTCAGAAGGCTTTACATCCGCACCGTAATCGACGCTCCTTTTGAGGTCGTCCACGAGATAGCACTCCACCCCGTAGAGGATCTTGAAAAACTTCTGGGAATCAACCGGCGGCAGTCCCTGTTCTTTTCTTCTCTTATTCTCCGACTGGAGAAGGGAATCCCTGACATGGAACGCGTCCGGAAATGCCTGAACGTTTCCGTGGTCTGTGATCGCGATGGCGGGCATTCCCCATGCATACGCTCTTTTGACCAGGTCTTTGCATTCGGACACGCCGTCCATATCGCTCATCTTGGTATGGCAATGGAGTTCCACGCGCTTGTTCTGCGCAGTGTCCTCACGTTTCTTGACAACTGCGGGGATGCGCATGATGCTCTGCAGGGAAGAGATTGACACTTCCTTGTCAAAAGAGTCATACGTAGCGGCGCCCTTTACCTTGACCCAGCTGCCCTCCTTCAACGATCCGAGCAGCTCGTCAGCAAGCTCCACAGGCACAAAAACCTTGCAGTAGATCGAATCAGTGAAGTCCGTAAGCGCAAACCGGATGATCGATTTTCCGCTGCGGATATCCCTCCGGCTCGTGCTGAGGATCTTTCCGCGCAGAATGACCTCTCCGATCTCTCCTACAATATCGCAGATGGGGATGGCATCTTCAGTCACTTCTCTTCCGAAGATCACATCCGGATGGGAAGAACGCTTGAGGCCGAAAGGTTTCTTCGCACCTTTTGCTCCGTTTCCTGCTGTTCTTTGCCCCTTATTCGCATCCGTTCCCGCCTGTTTGTCCTTTCTGACAAAACTCAGCTTGCGCGCGGGGTCCTCGCCATCAGCCTGCACACTTTTACTATGAACATTTTCGGAAGCGCTGCCGCTGTTTATGCCGGATGCAGAATGGAATATCGCCGCGGACGCTGTATCTGCACCGCTGGTAAGATCCTGCGCTTCTCCTCCGCCAACAGCGAATGCCGCTTCCGCGCCCTGAAGCGGTACGATCCTTTCAGGGGCCTTCCCGCCGCGGCTTTTTTTCTTCTTAAAGCCAATCGTGATATCCGCCGGTACTCCGCACCTGTCGCGGAAGATCCTGCAAAGCGCTTCCTCAAGCCTGGACGAATACTTTCTGCTCAGACAGCTGTCCTCGATCACGATCCTGACGTGTTCTTCATCCGAGAACTCCACGCCGGCCTCCCTGAAATACAGGCCCATGACATGCGAAAAGCTCCCGATCTCACTGACAAGGGAATCATAGTATTCCTCCATCAGTCTCCTGGGAGTATAGCGGGCGCTCAGGGTATAGTGCTCGTCAATATAGACCTCCGGCTCAGTCACGCCGAAGACCTGTCCGGAGATCTCCTCCTGCATCCTGAAGATGCTTTCTTTATGGATCAGGTGCTCGGAGCGGAGCACGACTTTTATCCTCGTGCGCTCCTTGTTCGCGGTCAGCCGCTCCACCTGTGTTTCTTGAAAATAGTCCCTCAGCTCAGGCTTCACCTTCAGCTTGGGAAACACGTCAAAAAATGGTTTCATAAACGATCCGGTCCTCTTATCTCATTGACGTCAATGAAGGGATCTCTTGTCGATCCCCGGTAACGGCTCAGAGCATGCTGTCAAGCTCCTGTTTGAGTGCGTCCAGAAGCTCTCCTTCCGGCACCTTCCTTATGATCTCACCGCGCCGCATGAGCAGCCCTTCCCCGACGCCTCCGGCAATGCCAATATCTGCTTCCCTGGCTTCTCCGGGTCCGTTTACCGCGCAGCCCATGACAGCCACCTTGATCGATAGCGGATAGTGCTGCACAAGCGTCTCTACCTGATTGGCAAGCCCGATCAGGTCGATCTTCGTCCTTCCGCATGTGGGACACGAGACAACTTCGATCCCGCCTTTTCTAAGACCCAGTGTTCTGAGGATCTGTTTTGCCGACTTGATCTCTTCCACAGGGTCTCCCGTGAGGGACACCCGGATCGTATCGCCGATTCCCTCGTAGAGGATCACGCCGAGACCTATCGCGGACTTGATGTTGCCGCTGAAAAGGGTCCCCGCTTCCGTGATGCCTACGTGAAGCGGATAGTTCGTCTTCTCCGCAAGGATCTCATGAGCGCGGATACACATCAACACATCAGAGGATTTGATGCTAATGACGATCCGGTCATATCCGCAGTCTTCTACCATGCCCACCTTGTCAAGAGCGCTCTCTACAAGGCCTTCCGCTGTAACGCCCCCGTATTTTTGGACGAGTTCCCTCTCCAGGGATCCGCTGTTAACGCCGACGCGGATCGGGATCTGCCTCTCCCTCGCGCAGCGGACCACTTCTTCGATGTGAGCTTTTCCGCCAATGTTACCCGGATTGATCCGGATCTTATCGGCTCCGTTTTCGATCGCTGCGATCGCCATCTTATAGTCAAAGTGAATGTCCGCCACGAGCGGAATGTGTATCTGTTTTTTGATCTTTGCAACAGCAGATGCTGCTTCCTGCGAAGGGACCGTACAGCGGATGATCTCACATCCCGCCTGCTCAAGCCTGAGCGTCTGCGCCACAGTAGCCTCGACATCCTCTGTTCTCGTATTCGTCATCGATTGGATCAGGATCGGATTCCCGCCGCCTATCATGCGGTCGCCGATCCGGATCACTTTAGTCTTCTCTCTATATGTCATACTGTCCTCCAATGCAGTTGCTGTTAAATGCCGCTTAATGAAAGAAATGCGAGATATCGTTAAACATCACCAGGACCATTAGCGCCATAAGCGCCATGAATCCCGCCAGATGCACCATCCCTTCTTTGTCCGGCGGGACCGGCTTCCCGCGCACCGCCTCCACGAGCAAAAACACAAGTCTCCCGCCGTCCAGTGCAGGAAGAGGAAGAAGGTTGAAAATTCCCAGATTTACAGTCAGGAGCGTGGCAAGATTAAGAAGCGACAAGATCACGACCATCGGTCCGTACGGCGAAGCTTCCGTGTATGTCGTATTGACCGCCTGGACAACGCCTACCGGGCCCGCTATGTCATCCTTTGAAAAATGACCGGTAAATATTGAGCCGAGCGACTTCAGCGTGACCCGCACCCAGTACTCTATCTCATAGAATCCGTACACAAACACCTCGGGCGCTGAGCACTTGTGGTAGCTCCCCGCCCCCATGATCCCGATATAGTAGCGTTTCGCTTCCTCATCGTATCTGGGAGTGAGCGTTACGGTGGTCCGCTTTCCATCTCTTTCATAGGTGATCTCGAGCGGCTCCCCGTAATTCATCATAGACTGCAGGCTTACCTCCCTGTAAAGATGGATACTCTCACCGTTTATCTTTACGATGCGGTCGCCGTCCATAAGTCCTGCTTCCATCGCAGCGGAATCCTCGATCACGGTATCGATCACCGGAAGGTCCGATCCTGAGAATGCCACGAGGATCAGCGCGAACAGATAGCCGATCAGGAAATTAGCTACAGGGCCTGCCAGGACTGTTGCGATCCTCGCCCCTACCGGCGCGTTCGGGAACGCGTCTTCGGCAAGTGCTTTCTGTGACCCGTCCTCCTCGTCATAAAGGCCGTCCTCACCCTCAAACAGACACGCGCCACCGATCGGAAGGAGTTTGACACAGAAATCCGTCTCTCCGATCCTTTTTTTATAAAGAACCGGCCCGAATCCGATATCAAACTCATTGACCCGGATCCCCGCCCGTCTCGCGACGGAATAGTGCCCGAATTCATGGGAGATCACGATGACTCCGAGGATCAGGATAAAAATCAGAATACTGACGATCCAGTTACTGCCCAAACCAAACTTCTCCTTATCAATACTTCGTTAATTATAAATGCCAGCTTGTTAACAGCACTTTATTACGCAATGAGAGGCGAACATGATGCCCGCCCCTCTGTTATTTGTTTACAATCCAGCTGTTCCCAGAAGGAACACGCCCAATATGTAGATCAGTGGTGCCGTAAAGAGTATACTGTCGACGCGGTCCATGATCCCGCCGTGTCCCGGGATCAGACTCCCGTAGTCCTTAACGCCGTGGTTTCTCTTGATCGCCGAGGCCGCAAGATCGCCGATCATACCGACGAACGATCCGCAGATCCCGATGATCACAAACTGTATCCTGAAATTCGCCTCAGGATTCCGCACTCCCAGCAGGAACGATAAGAGCAGCGAGAAGACCGCTGTTCCGATCACGCCTCCCACCGCGCCTTCGATCGTTTTCTTCGGGCTCAGGACCGGCGCCATCTTGTGTTTTCCAAACATAACACCTGCAGCCAGCGCACAAGTGTCGCAGATGGAACTGCACACGAAGATCAATGCGTACATATAGATCCCGTAAGGCAGCATCCTTGCTCTGTAAACAAAGGACAACAGGACCGGCGCGTAGAAGAAACTGAAAAAGCACGCCATCACCTGTTCCGACCTGAATTTCGGGAACGTGAGGACATATACAGTCATCATAGCAAGGAAGGTGATCACGACAACTATCATCGTGAAGAAGTCCGACTTGAAGACCATCTGGTCCGGTTGCGTTCCCCACCTCGACTGTAGGGCCACAAGGCCGATATAGTAAACCGCCGTAAACAAAAGTCCGATACCTGAGAGCAGGTTCCCCCACAGTTTATTGTCGGTACTGTCCCAAAAGCCTGCCGCCAAGCCAAGTTCTTTGAAGCCGATCATTGACAAGACCATCATCAGGGCCGCCAGGGGAATACCCCCGATCAGGCCGAAGCCGACGATCACCGCCGCGATCACAGTACCGCTGATCACTCTCTGTTTCATGAAATCAGGCCCCCATACCGCCGTTCTCTGCCATTAAAAGCATCTACCGCCTTCTCCAGGTCATCCTTTGTGAAGTCCGGCCATGCGACATCGCAAAAATACAGTTCCGCGTAAGCTGTCTGCCACAGGAGGAAATTTGAGATCCTCTGTTCTCCGCCGGTCCGGATGAGGAGATCCGGCGCCGGTATCCCGCCCGTGTCAAGGTTGTTCGTGATCATGTTCTCGTTGATCTCTTCGGGATCTATAAGGCCTTTCCTGACATTCTCCGAAATCCTGCGGACTGCGCGCACGATCTCGTCCCTGGAGCCGTAATTGATCGCGATCTGAAAGCCGATCCCTGTATTGTTTGTCGTTTCCATTTCAAGGTTCGCGATCGCATCCTGCAGATCTTTGTCCAGTTTTGTCTTATCCCCGAGAACCCTGATCCGGACATTGTTCTTCGCGCATTTGGCAAGGCTCGTCTTCATATAGGTACGCAGCAGGTTCATCAGGGCCTTGACTTCACTGTCAGGCCTTGTCCAGTTTTCCGTAGAAAAAGCGTAGACCGTCAGAAACCTGATTCCCATGTGGTCCGCGTCCTCAAGGATCCGCTCTACCGTTCTTGCTCCCTGCGCGTGTCCGGCAGTCCTTGGCAGGCCTCGCTTTTTTGCCCATCTTCCGTTTCCATCCATTATGATCGCCACATGGACGGGTATCCTGCGTTCGTTTTCCAAATCCTTACCTCCATCCTGCCGGATGCGGCACCTCTTTACAGTGTCATGATCTCCTTCGTCTTTTCATCGATCATCTTATCGATCTTCTTGATATACTTCTCAGTAACTTTCTGGAGTTCATCCTGAAGTTCGGTGACAACGTCTTCAGAGAGATCTTCGCTCTTCTTGAGCTTCTTAAAAGCGTCGTTTCCGTCTCTTCTGATGTTGCGGAGCGCTACCTTGGAATCCTCACCCATCTTCTTGACTTCCTTCGAGAGCTGCTTTCTGCGCTCACCGGTGAGTTCCGGGAAAACGAGACGGATGGTATTGCCGTCGTTCGTGGGATTGATGCCGATATCGGAAGCCGAGATCGCGCGGCTGATCTCCTTGATCATCTTTTTCTCCCAGGGAGCGATCTGAATGATCCTCGCCTCAGGGACAGAGATATTCGCAACAGACTGGATGGGGGAAGGGCTTCCGTAATAATCCACGCGGATCTTGTCAAGCACATGCGGATTGGCGCGTCCCGCGCGAACCGCCTGCAGATCTGTCTGAAGATAGTTAATTGTCTTTTCCATTCTTTCTTCGTAAGGTTTGACTCTTTCGCTGCTCATGATGAACCTCCCTGTTCTTTATTGTAAAGCTTTGTTAATCTACGGTGATCGTTGTGCCGTTGAATTTTCCCGATGCGGCATTGACGATACTGTTCTCCTCCTGCAGCGCGAACACGCGCATAGGCATATTGTTTTCCTTAGCCAGGATCGACGCCGTCATGTCCACCGCCTGAAGACCTCTCTCGATCACTTCGTCGATCGAGATTGTATCGAACCGCTTTGCGTCGGGGTTTTTCGCGGGATCACTGTCATAGATGCCATCCACGTTCTTGGCAAGGAGGATCATATCTGCCTCGGACTCGATCGCCCTGAGCAGGATCCCTGTGTCAGTGGAAAAATACGGATGTCCGGTTCCCCCGGCAAAGAACACGACCGTCTTGTTTTCAAAATACTGCGCAGCCTTGTCCTTGGAGTACAGTTCCGTGAACGCGCCAACAGCAAAAGGAGTCAGCACGGCCGTCTTCATTCCCTCCGTTCTGAAGATCTCAGAAACATAAAGGCAGTTCATGACTGTCGCGAGCATTCCGATCTGGTCCGCCTTTACGCGGTCGATCTCATTGCCGGTGCGGCCTCTCCAGAAATTTCCGCCGCCGGTGACAACGCCCACCTCATAACCGGCATCCACCAGCTGCCGTACCTGTACGGCAACGCCTCTGACTGTGCTCTCGTCAAATCCCATCGCCTTAGGACCTGCCAGTGCCTCGCCGCTCAGTTTCAAAATGATCCTTTCCATACGCCGTACCTCCGGATAATGCCTTTCAAGATCTTTTTGATATCTACACTCATTATGTCGCTTTTAATGATATCATTACCCATTTTACATTAGATATCCGCCATTTACAAGGGACGGTATCCGATGCTATACTGTTTGAGTTTATTAAGATCCGTAATAAAGAGGTAATTATGCTGCAGACAAGAGAAGATGTCAGAAATGTTGCAATAATCGCTCACGTCGACCACGGCAAGACGACCCTGGTCGACGGACTGCTCAAACAGAGCGGTGTTTTCCGCGAAAACCAGGCAGTACAGGAGCGCGTTATGGATTCCGGAGATCTCGAGCGGGAGCGCGGGATCACGATCCTCAGTAAAAATACAGCTGTTTATTATAAAGGCGTCAAGATCAATATCGTCGATACGCCCGGTCACGCGGATTTCGGCGGCGAGGTGGAGCGCGTCCTCAAGATGGTCAACGGCGTCATTCTTGTTGTTGACGCTTTTGAGGGACCGATGCCCCAGACCCGTTTCGTACTCAGTAAAGCCATGGCGCTGGATCTTCCCGTGATCGTGTGCATCAATAAGATCGACCGCCCCGGCGCGCGCCCCACTCAGGTCATCGACGAGGTGCTCGAACTCCTCATGGACCTTGGAGCGAACGATGACCAGATCGACTGCCCGTTTGTTTTTGCTTCCGCGAAGTCAGGTATAGCCACTCTCGACCTTGGAAGTGCGGGCGCCAGCATGAAGCCCCTGTTCGAGACGATCATTGAGTCGATCCCCGCGCCGCAGGGCGATCCCGACGCCGGCACGCAGATGCTGATCAGCACTATCGATTACAACGAGTATATCGGCAGGATCGGCGTCGGTAAAGTGGACAACGGAAGTCTTAAAGTCAACCAGGAGTGTGTCATTGTCAACCATCACAACCCTGATGAGGTCCGCAAGGTGAAGATCAGCAAGTTATATGAATTCGAAGGGCTGCGCCGCGTAGAAGTTAACGAAGCACGCATCGGCTCGATCGTTGCCGTCTCCGGTATCAGTGATCTGCACATCGGTGACACGATCTGCTCGCCGGAAGCTCCGGTCGCGGTTCCTTTCCAGAAGATCTCAGAACCCACGATCTCGATGACTTTCTGCGTCAACGACTCTCCACTCGCCGGGCGCGACGGAAAATACGTTACGAGCCGCCACATCAGGGACAGGCTTTACAGGGAGCTCAACACCGACGTCTCCCTTCGCGTTGAGGACACCGATACCACGGAGGCATTCAAGGTTTCGGGCCGCGGCGAGCTCCATCTCTCCGTCCTGATCGAGACAATGCGTCGTGAAGGATATGAATTCGCGGTGACAAAGGCAGAAGTCATCTATAAAAGAGATGAAAACGGCAAGCTTCTTGAACCCATGGAGACCTGCTTTGTCGATGTTCCCGAAGAATTCGCCGGTACCGTGATCCAGAAACTCAGCGAGCGCAAGGGTGAACTTCTGAACATGGGCATCATTAACGGCGGTTATACAAGACTTGAGTTCTCGATCCCTTCGAGAGGCCTTATAGGATATCGCGGAGATTTCCTCACGGACACGAAGGGCAACGGCATTATGAACACGATCTTTGACTGCTACGCGCCTTATAAAGGAGATATCACCTACCGCAAGCAGGGCTCTCTCATCGCGTTCGAAGCAGGTACAGCTGTTGCCTACGGCCTGTTCGGCGCCCAGGAGCGCGGGCAGCTGTTCATCGGCCCCGGAGAAGAAGTCTACGCCGGCATGATCGTCGGGCAGAGCGGCAAATCCGTGGATATCGACGTCAACGTCTGCAAGACCAAGCATCTGACCAATACGCGCTCTTCCAGCGCAGACGAAGCGCTCCGCCTTGTTCCTCCGAGGCTCATGAGCCTGGAGCAGGCAATCGAGTTTGTCGACACCGACGAACTCCTCGAGGTTACGCCCCATCACCTGCGCCTCAGGAAGAAGATCCTTGATCCGCGACTTAGAAAGCGCGCCGCGATCAGCAGCGCCATGAAAAAAGCCTCTGAAATTTCCGATTGACATACCTATTTCACTATGATAATATGTTTATGCTGTCCTCAGGACAGCAGATCAGCTGGCATAGCACAGTCGGTAGTGCGTCGCATTGGTAGTGCGGAGGTCACGAGTTCGATTCTCGTTGCCAGCTTTAGAGAGAGTCCTAGGAATCCTTTATTTAAGGTATTCTTAGGGCTTTTATTTTGTCTGAATCATTAAGGGGTAACCATTAAGGTAACCATCCGCTCATCAAACCAGATTACGCAGTTCGGAGATGCCATCAATAATCTCTCTTTTCTGAGCTAACTTCTTGCGGTCTCGGTGATAATGATTTTCTGAGGCCTGTATACTGGAATGCCCCATCTGTCGCATGACGAATTTTTGATCTAGCTTGGCATCAAGTAAGATGCTGTCGTAGGTTTTCCTAATCTTATGCGGAGACTTAGACGTAATGCCAATGAGGCTACATATTTTATATAGACGTTTCCGCACAAGAAGCGTTGTGATACGGTTCCCATCTTCTTCAAACAGGTATTTTGAATCTGCCGAAGCAAAAAACAGCCTCTGAATAAACTGGCTGAAATATTTCGGAACAACGATATCTCTATTACCAGCATATGACTTGGGACTGTCCTTGATCTCATATGTATCTTTATGATCGACCTTGAATCGTGTCTCTGTCCGTCTGACTCGTACAATGTTGTTCTTGGGATCGATGTCAGCGTGCATTAAAGCGACAACTTCTCCGACTCTCATTCCAGTTATAAACATGAGCAGTATTGCGTCATTACGAGCATCTGGGTTCTCTGTGATATAAGACACTATGTTCTGCGTCTCTTCTTCGTCAAATACTTCCTCGCAATCCTCCTTGAACCGCTTGTAGTAGTCACGCCCTGAAACATCAAGCTCCTGCATCGCCAGATCTGCGCTCCAGTCAATGTACTTTTTCTTTCGCTTGCAATACATGAGAGTCTCTCTGGTGATAGTCTTTAGGCTTGAAAAAGCTTTGGAACTTAATTTGTGCTCGGGGATCTGCTTCTCCAAGAAATCAATGAGTTCCTCGTCTGTGAGTGTCTTGACGCTTTGCTTGCCAAATGTAACGTAATGTCTTTTGAAGACCTGCACATATCGGTCGTACGACGACTTACTAATCTTGCCCCGATCTAGCTTGTTCTGATAGCATTCGAAGAACATGTCTTCAAGTGTTGGATCGTCGGCGATCTGCTGCTCGTATTCCACAATGGCATCTTGTATCGATTTCTCTGTAGTCCTCTTAACAAGCCTCCTTCCCGACGGCTTGGTATCATCTGGAAGATGAACGTACCACAAGCCATTCTTCCCCTGCCAATAATGATGTTTGTCTAAAAATTTCTTCCGCTCAGTCATTTCAATCCTTGAGCAGACATCGTTGAAGTCAATCATACCAGCTTCAATAGCAAACTGCAAAACTCTCTGATCCGTAACCCTAGCCATTCATATAATTCTTCATAGAAATCACTTCTCCTTTCTATACATACAGTCTGGTGATACTCCAGAAATAGAGGTGGATACGCGATGGCATCCACCTCACAGACGTCATATTCAAAAATAAGCACAAGGAGAACCAATTATGTTTCGATAACTGACCAAGCATATAAGAGCTTCAGTCATCGATTGAAAATTGATATCTTACAATAGCTTCGTAGACTTCGTTCGGAATAACCGAACGATATGCCTGCGCTACTGCGTCGGTATAGTCCTTCTTGAAGCTGGCGTATTTATCCCATGCTTCTTCAGGTGTACTATACCATTCCTTGTCTGTAATCGGTTTACCATCGAGACCTATTAGCATTGGATAATACAGCTGCCTGCGCGAGTCATAACACACGCCTGTTGGAAGGCCTCTCTCGTTTTTTCTTGAGGAACCGGCGAACATACAATTGATCGCCTTTGGCACGAAGAGACAAGTCTCTGGGCCGTATATTCTGTTCCCCTTGATCCGTATATCTTTATCGAGCTCTATGGTGCCTTCGCCTTCTACTATATAGTAGTGCTCGTTGCACCACTGACCAAAATTATCAAGGCCGTGCTCCGGATCGAGCCACTCCTCGCATACCGTGCACCCTTTATACCAAGAGCGCGATTCTTGATATGCCTTGGAATAGCATCTGTTATACATATTGGCATATCTGCTTTTAATCTCTTTTTGACTTAATTCTTTGTATTTTACCATGATGAGCTCCTTTCTGGAGCAAGCCCAGAAAAGAACTCATAACAATTGTAAATGTACTTTTGTAAATTTCAGATAATATGTTTATTAATTTGTTAATTGATAGAATATTTAAAATATCAGACAAATTGTTTAATATGTATTTAATTGTAAGAATATTCATAATTAGACATGCTCCTTTAAGTTTTTAACATAAAATTTCCTCCTTTTAATCCATTTCGTCCATAACGGTGTCTTGAACACCGTTCATGTTATTCACTTTTGTGTATACCAGCATCCATATTGTGATATTTCTTCTTTTTCGAGAGTGTGCAATCTGTCCATTTTTCCGAGAGCTATTAGCGCGCCTATCCCAGTCGGATAAGTTCACTTTTGAACTCATGACCTGAAGAACGCGATTGTGGCTCTCTTAATTTCACCGACAGCGGCACGCATATCATTCAATGAGAAGAATTCTATACCGTACCGTTTCTTATGATTCTCAGCTTTGACCTTTGCTTTGTCGGGTCCCACTTCGGGTATCCGTGACAACAGGTCGATGAGCTGAGCCTTTGTAAAGATACAGTCTTTGTACATGATGATAAAGTCAGTGACACTACGGAACTGACAAGGATCAGCATCCTTGCCTTCGTGGTAGAGTCTGATGAGTTCATCATTGTACCGTGCTTGTACCCTATCCAGATTTGTAAGCGCTTTATCCAGACGCAGGAACCAATGCCCAGTGAACTCATTCGGCAGGTTCTCTGCCTCAAAGCTTTTTGACCTTAGTTCGAGCCTGCTCTTGGCAACATCGGAACCACCGGACTCTGCTTCTTTGTCATAGTTCTCAGCTTCGAAGTGCCTGTTTTTGATAGCGATCGAGAGCTGGGCCTGTGAGAAGAGGTCAGTGCTCCTGTAGCAGTTTTTGACCGAGTATGTGACAGCGAGAGCTGAGATAAGGTACTTATTCAGCTTTGCATACTGTTCATAATGCTTCGGATCGAAACTGTCCAAGCGCAGGTCAGCACGAATCAACGAGTACTCATCAATGCCTGCTGCAGCGAGGATCTCACCCATTACTGAGTACAGCTCGCTGTAATGGTAGATTTCTCCATGCAACTTGTTGGGATTGATGATAGATGTCGTTGATTTTGAAGTGCCGTTGGTTTTTGCACTTGTCGATATGACATTTTTTAGTTCTGTGGGCACATCCTCAACGAGACCATATGATCGCACAGAAATTGTGTGGATTGATCCCGTAAGGTTGTAACCACTCATTTTATTAGACTTCATTATTTACATCTCTCCTTTCGAGGTACGTCATTTTTGGGACAAAGAGACGCACTCCCGAAAAAAAGAAAAAATAAAAATAAATATTGACGCAGAAGGCGATAAGCGGTATGATAATTAAGTATTAATATGCGTTCTACATTATCGCCGTGTTCTATATAAAATATCACACCTTGTTTGATTTGTCAAGGGCTTCTTTTTTGCGTACAAGTTTTTGTATGTCAGGCACAGAGAAAGCCTTTTTTTAATTGGATTCGCAGAAATTGTGCTATGATTTAGGCAGGAAATCGTCAGAATGAGGACAGAGCAATGACAGATGCACAACAGAGAGAAGCCGCGAGGCAGTTTTTCTATAGGTGGAACGGCAAGGGCAAAGAAGACGAAGATGCCAGGTCGTACTGGATCGAGCTCCTGCAGGATATCATGGGAGTGGAGAACGTCACCCATAGAGTGGAGTTTGAGAAGAAGCTCGTCGGAGCTGACGGCAACATCAAGCGGATCGACGTTTACATTCCGGAGACCCGTGTACTCATAGAGCAGAAATCACTGGGGATTCCGTTAGATAAACCACAGGCTGGTCATAATGGACAGACTCCTTACGAACAGGCGAAGTATTATGATAACTACCTTCCCTTCAACGAGAAGGCTCGGTGGATTGTACTCTCCAACTTTTCTGAGATATGGATCTATGACATGAACATGAAGGTTCCGGAGCCAGTGAAGCTGACTCTCCCTGACCTTCAAACCAAATATCACGTTCTCGATTTTCTCATCAACAAAGAGACCAAGAAGATTACAGAGGAAGTGGAGTTGTCCAAAGCTGCAGGCGAACTGGTCGGGAAGATCCGTGACAGGTTCCTTACGCAGTACAACGACCCTCTTGCTAAAAGGACTCAGAAGAGCTTGAACGTCCTGTGCGTTCGACTGGTGTTCTGCTTCTACGCGGAAGACGCAGGACTGTTCGGTAAGAAGGATGCGTTCTGTGAGTACCTCATGCAGTATCAGCCAAAAGACATGAGAACTGCTCTCCTACTGCTTTTCAAGGTTCTAGATACCCCTCTGAACGAGAGAGCTGACATGTATCTGTCAGATGAGCTTGCTTCGTTCCCGTATGTGAACGGTGGTCTGTTCAGCGATGAGAACATCGTTATCCCGAAGATTACGCAGGAGATCAAAGATACGCTGATTGAGTCCTCTCATTTTGACTGGTCAAAGATTTCTCCGACCATATTCGGAGCTGTGTTTGAGAGCACCCTCAATCCGGAGACGAGAAGAGCCGGTGGGATGCACTATACTTCGATTGAGAACATCCACAAGGTTATTGACCCACTGTTTTTAGACGAGCTCAAGGATGAGCTCAAAGAGATCGAGAAGATTGCTGTCCCTGCTGCCCAAAAGAAGAAACTCGATGTATTTCAGAAGAAACTGTCGGAGCTCGTGTTTCTCGACCCTGCTTGTGGAAGTGGCAATTTCCTCACAGAATCATATATCTCACTGCGCCGACTTGAAAACAAGGTGCTCATGCTCAAGATGGCTGCTGACAGGAAGATGGTAACTGGACAGATTTCATTTGGCTTTGATGAAGGCTCTCCTATACAGGTATCCATCCATCAATTCTACGGGATCGAGATTAATGACTTCGCTGTTGCTGTTGCGCAGACTGCACTCTGGATCGCGGAGTCTCAGATGATGAAAGAGACCGAGGATATCATCCATGCCAATATGGATTTCTTCCCTCTGAAGGAATACAAGGGCATCACGGAGGGTAATGCTCTCCGGATCGACTGGGAGAAATGTGTTCCGAAGGAGAAGCTTACTTATATTATGGGTAATCCGCCATTCGTCGGTGCACGGTGGATGAATAAAGAACAAAAAGACGATGTTCTTAACACTTTTGGTAAGAATTGGAAAGGTGTTGGAGATTTAGATTATGTGTGCTGTTGGTATAAGCTAGCAACAGACCTCATGATTGGAAATAGAATTAGATCTGCCTTGGTATCTACAAATTCTATATCTCAAGGTGGCGCAGTTGCTAATCTATGGAAACCTTTATTTGAAGCAGGAGTCCATATTGATTTTGCATATAAGACCTTTATCTGGGACAGTGAGGCAACAGATAAAGCCCACGTTCACTGTGTGATTATTGGTTTTAGTGTTGCACCTAATGAAAAAACAAAAGTTATTTATGACAGCACTGAAAAAACTATAGCTAAAAATATCAACGGATATCTCGTTGACGCTGATGACGTTTTTATTGAGAAACGCATGCACCCTATATGCGATGTACCTGAAATGTCGCTTGGAGGACAAGCGATAGATGATGGTAATTTTATCCTGACTAAAGAAGAACGAGAAGAGCTTTTGGATGTTGAACCTTCAGCCATAAAGTTTATTAGACCATATATGATGGGACGTGATTTTATTAACAGAAGCCCTCGATATTGCATATGGCTTCTAAATACAACTCCATCTGAATTAAGAAAGCTCCCCCATATCATGGATAGAGTTATTAATGTAAAGACGTTTCGACTTGCTAGTGAGCGAAAAAGTACACTTAAGGCGGCAGAAAGACCGACTCAGTTCGCTTCTATTCTAGAGTGCACTCACGATTATGTAGCAATGCCGAAAGTATCTTCAGAGAATCGGCGTTATGTTCCGATAGACTATCTTTCTGCTAACATTATACCGGGAGACAAGCTCTTTGTTTTGCAGGATTCTACAATTTATCATTTTGGAGTCTTGACATCAAATGTACATATGTCATGGATGCGTGCGGTGGCAGGAAGGCTTAAGAGCGATTATAGTTACTCTAATACCATCGTCTACAACAACTTTCCTTGGCCTGACCCTACACCCGAGCAAAGGATCCGGATCGAGCAAACGGCGCAGGGGATCCTCGATGCTCGAGCTCTGTATCCCGATTCGTCACTGGCTGATTTGTACGACCCTCTCACTATGCCTCCGGAGCTCCGGAAGGCTCATCAGCTGAACGACAAAGCAGTGATGCAGGCATATGTCATGCCGATCAAAGAGACCGACGAAGCTGCGTGTGTCGCATGGCTCATGCGATTGTATCAGGAAAAAGTCAACAGTATCGGTTCATAAGCTTAGAAGGAGCTACGGAGGTAATGTGATGGATTGCCCGTATTGCAACAAAGAAATGAAGATGGGTTACATTCAGTCAAGCAACCCCCTTGGATGGAACTCCAAGAAACGGATCATTTGGGCCCTTTCGGGAATCCTCCCCGATCAGGAACTGGGGAGATCGATTGTCGCCTAT
>CACXMK010000036.1 GCA_902768735.1 uncultured Lachnospiraceae bacterium
GAAGATCGTAAAGTACGTGAGATCTGGGACAAGACGGACAGGATCGTTGAGGATCTCCCCGTCGAGCGCAAATACCCCTATAAATCCGGGCTCAACATCATGTTCGGGTGTGACAATTTCTGCAGTTACTGCATCGTGCCTTACGTGAGAGGCCGTGAGAGGAGCAGGGATCCCAGGGAGATCATACGGGAAGCGGAAACATTGGCAAAAGACGGCGTAAGTGAGATCATGCTTCTTGGCCAGAACGTCAATTCCTATGGCAAGGGACTTCCGGATCCGATCAGCTTCCCGCAGCTTCTTGAGGAGGTCTGCAGAGTTGAAGGCATCCATCGCGTGCGGTTCATGACACCGCACCCCAAGGACCTCTCCTATGACCTGATCCGTGTGATCAAAGAGAACCCGAAGGTGGCAAGACACGTTCATCTGCCGCTTCAGAGCGGATCTGACAGGATACTCAAAAAGATGAACCGCCGCTATACGAAAGAGAGATACATCGAGCTGGCGCAGAAGATCCGCGAGGAGATCCCCGGTGTCGCGATCACGACGGATATCATCGTTGGTTTCCCCGGAGAAACAGCGCAGGATGTAGACGATACAATCGATGTCATTGAGCGCGTAGGCTTCGAGAACGCGTATACATTCATCTATTCCCCCAGGAGAGGTACGCCCGCTGCCGCTATGGAGGATCAGGTGCCGGAAGAACTCGTCAAAGAGGGATTCGGCAGAGTCCTTTCCGCCGTGCAGAGGAATGCCCGCATGAGGGCGGAGGCTCTTTCGGGAAGCGTTATGGAAGGCCTCGTAGAAGAAGTTAATTCACAGAGGGAAGGCTATGTAACTTGCCGTCTCTCCACCAACATGGTCGTTCATGTGCCCGGAGACGCCTCGATGATCGGCAGCTACGTACCGGTCCTCCTGGAGGAGTGCAAAGGGTTTTACTATTTTGGAAGGATCGTATGAGGAGCAATCTGGAAGAGCAGGACTTATCCAAATTAAGTCCCATGATGCAGCACTATCTGCAGACAAAAAAAGAATATCCGGGATGTATCCTGTTTTACCGGCTCGGCGACTTTTACGAGATGTTCTTCGAGGACGCCGAGATCGCTTCGAGGGAACTCGAACTGACACTCACAGGAAAAAGCTGTGGCCTCCCCGAAAGAGCACCGATGTGCGGCGTTCCTTTTCATGCGGTCGACAGCTATCTGACACGGCTCGTGGAAAAGGGCTACAAGGCCGCCATCTGTGAGCAGGTCGAAGATCCCAGGACCGCGAAGGGCATGGTGAAACGGGAGGTCGTAAGAATAGTTACTCCCGGCACCAATCTCGATATGAATTCCATCGAGGAGGGCAGGAACAACTTTATTTTCTGCATCCTCTATGTCCAGGGCAAATGCGGGATCTCCGTTGCGGACGTCACGACCGGCGAGTTCTATATGACCGAAACGGAAGGCGACCGGAAGATCTATGACGAGATCGTCAGATATTCCCCGCCGGAGATCATCTGCAACGACAGTTTTCTTCTCTCGGGTCTTGATCTCACAGATCTGAAAGAGAGGCTCGGCATTGCCATCAATCCCCTGGGGACCCACTATTTTGACGAGACGCTGGCATCCGGTGTTCTTATGGAACACTTCCACGTGTCGAGCCTTGTCGCGCTCGGGATGGATGGAAAGAAAGCCGGGAGCACCGCTGCCGGCGCGCTCCTTAAGTACCTCTACGACACGCAGAAGAACTCCCTGTCAAATATTACCGGGATCAGCGTCTACGCACAGGGCAAATACATGCTTCTCGACAGCGCGGCGAGAAGAAACCTCGAGCTTACTGAGACATTGCGTGAGAAGAAAAAGAGGGGATCCCTCCTCTGGGTCCTCGACAAGACCGGCACCGCAATGGGCGCGCGAAAGCTCCACCAGATGATCGAACAGCCCCTGATCGACAAGGAAGCGATTGAAGAGAGACTGGACGCCGTGGAGAAACTGTGTCAAAACACTGTAGACAGGGACGAGGTCAGGGAATACCTGCATCCCGTCTACGATCTTGAGCGTCTCATGACCAGGGTCAGTTATCTATCCGCAAATCCCAGGGACCTGATCGCTCTCCGGAATTCGCTCCGGATGTTCGCACCGGTCCGACAGGTGCTGCAGGATTTTGACGGCGGACTTCTTGAACAGCTGAGAGAAGAGATGGATGACTTCACAGACCTCGTCGATCTCCTTGACAGGTCCATTGAAGAGGAACCTCCGATCCAGGTGAGAGAAGGCGGCATCATCAAGAAGGGATTCGACGCCGATATCGACAGGCTGAGGGAAGCCGGCACGCAGGGACGCCAGTGGCTGATGGACCTTGAAGCCGAGGACCAGCAGCGTACAGGTATCAAAAACCTCCGGATCAAGTACAACAAAGTGTTCGGCTATTATTTTGACGTGACCAACTCCTACAAGAATCTGGTCCCGGCAGATTACCAGCGCAAGCAGACGCTGGTCGGATCCGAGCGCTATACTTCAGAGAAGCTCAAATCCCTGGAGGACACGATCCTAAACGCGGAGGACAAGCGCAACACACTGGAATACGACCGTTTCTGCGAGATCCGTGATACGGTCGGCGGAGAGATCTCAAGGATCCAGAAAGCATCGAGAGCTCTCGCGATGCTGGATGTCCTCTGCTCGCTGTCGATCACTGCGGAAAGGGGGCGCTACGTGCGTCCTTCGCTCAACAAAAAGGGCATCATCCGTATAAAGGACGGCCGTCATCCGGTCGTCGAGAAGATGCTTCAGGGAGATTTTATATCCAACGACACGCTGCTCGACGGCAAAAAGAACGCGATCGCGATCATTACCGGCCCCAATATGGCAGGAAAATCCACCTATATGCGGCAGGTCGCCCTGATCTGCCTGATGGCGCAGATCGGAAGCTTTGTTCCCGCATCATCCGCTGACCTGTGTGTCGTGGACAGGATCTTCACGCGCGTCGGCGCTTCTGACGATCTCGGAAGCGGTCAGAGCACCTTTATGGTGGAGATGAATGAAGTCGCGAACATCCTTCGGAACGCAACGCCGGATTCACTCCTCATTCTGGACGAGATCGGAAGGGGAACATCGACTTACGACGGGCTGTCCATCGCATGGGCTGTCCTCGAACACATCAGCAACAAAAAGTTCCTCGGCGCAAAGACACTGTTTGCCACGCACTATCACGAGCTCACTGAGCTCGAGGGAAAAATAGACAACGTCAGCAACTACTGTGTCGCAGTCAAGGAAAAAGGCGACGACATCGTCTTTCTTCGAAAGATCATAAAGGGAGGTGCCGATAAGAGCTACGGAATCCAGGTCGCCAAGCTCGCCGGGCTCCCTGACATCGTCATCGACAGAGCCAAAGAACTCCTGGAACAGCTTGCCGACAGCGACATCACCGAAAAGATCCAGGGAATCGAGACGAAGTCCGGATCCGGAAAAGACGCGGGCAAAACACAGAAGGTCAAACACTACGACGACGTGGACCTCGGCCAGATGTCCCTGTTTGATACTGTCAGCGACGAAGATGTGATAAGAGAGCTCAAGGAGATCGATATCACCCGTCTGACACCCCTGGACGCCCTCAACACGCTGTACAGACTGCAGACGGAACTTACGAACCGCTGGAACGGATAGACAGAACGGATGAAACAGCGAATTAGGATTTTAAAGCGAATTAGATTTTAAACGAATTAGATTTTTGAACGAATTAAAAACGATTGGGGAATACTTTGGATATACATTTGCTAAGCGAAGAGACGATAAACCGGATCGCAGCAGGAGAAGTTGTTGAGCGTCCGGTCAACGTCGTCAAGGAACTCGTGGAGAATGCGATCGACGCGGGAGCCACCGCGATCACCTGCGAGATCCGCGAGGGCGGAAAGAAAATGATCCGTGTCACCGATAACGGATGCGGTATAGAAAAGAGCCAGATCAAACTGGCTTTTTTAAGGCACGCCACAAGTAAGATCCGGGACGACAAAGACCTTACAAGGCTCGTCAGTCTTGGCTTTCGCGGGGAAGCGCTCTCAAGTATTGCTGCTGTCTCCCAGGTGGAGATGATCACTAAGACGCGCGGCTCCCTTACAGGCATCAGAGCCACTAATCAGCTCTTAAACGGGTTTTCAGAGGACACTCCTGTACAGCTCGATCTCGAGGAGATCGGCGCTCCAGACGGCACCAGCGTGGTCGTAAGAAACCTCTTTTACAACGTTCCCGTACGTGCCGGCTTTTTAAAGCAGCCGCAGACGGAAGCCGGTTATATCACGGATCTCATTGAGAGACAGGCTCTGTCCCACCCGGATATTTCGTTTCACTACAGGGTCGATGGCAGGGAGAAACTCCACACGACCGGAAACGGCGACCTGCGCGAGCTTCTCTACAGGATCTATGGAAGAGAGATCAGCAAAAAAGTGCTCCCGGTCGACGTCACGGAGGGAAAATACAGTCTGAAAGGATTTATCGGAAGGCCCGAGATCAGCAGGACAACGCGGAGCTTCGAGATCTTTTTCGTAAACGGCAGGATGCTCAGGAGCAATACGCTCTCAAGGGCACTCGAAGCAGGCTACCGAACAGACCTCATGCAGCATCGCTTCCCGTTTGCTGTGCTGCACCTGACCCTTCCGCCGTCGGAGGTCGACGTCAATGTCCATCCCGCAAAGATGGAGGTCCGGTTCTCGGAAACCGAGGCTGTTTACAAGTTTATCGACGAAAAGGTGCACGGGACCCTTCACAGCAATGAGCTGATCCCCGAGGAGACCCTTGAATCCGGGGCAGAAGAGAGGCAGCGCAAAAAACAGGAAATGGAAGCAGCCCAAAAAGAGCTGCAGAGCGCTCCCCGTTACGAGCCTTTTGAAAAGGCCAGGGTGGCAGACAGAAAGAACGGCGCTAAAGAGAGTGTTTTGACACAGGACATCCCTGCCGCGCAGCAGCTGACCGGCTTTTATGAGCCCGCCGCAAAGGGACCTTCGAGGGCGCAGGAGCCTTTCCGCATTGAGCTGGAAGACTTTGTATTCGAAGATAAAAGGATGCGCGAAGCGGACCGCCATGACAGGGAACCGGCTCCAAAAGGCGCCTTTGTTCAGGTAAACCTGTTCGAAAACACGGATTTCTCCGCGAAGGAGGAGCCCAAAGTCCTCCTGGAAAAGAACCTCCCGGATTTCAGGATCATCGGACAGGTCTTTGAGACATACTGGCTGATCCAGTATGAGAACAAGCTTCTTGTCATCGACCAGCACGCAGCCCATGAGAAGGTAAACTTCGAGAGGCTCATGAAACGGCTCGAAAATGGAAAGCTCAAAGGGACCGGCTCCCAGATGCTCGCGCCCGCATCCGTCGTAAACCTGACAGGCCGCGAAGAAGGCGCTTATCTGGCCCATAAAGATGTGTTTGCATCCATGGGATATGAGATCGAACATCTGGGCGGCAACAGCTACGCGATCCGCGCGGTCCCGATGGAACTGTACGGAAATGACGCGTCTGAGCTCTTTACCGAGACACTCGGGGAGATCCTCGAAGAGAAGATGACCGGAACGCCGCAGGCAGTCATCGCCAAAATAGCGTCCATGTCCTGTAAAGCGGCTGTCAAGGGGAATACCATTCTCTCCGTCAAAGAGGCAGAGGCGCTGATCGAAGAACTGCTGGGACTGGAGAATCCCTATCACTGCCCGCACGGAAGGCCGACGATGATCGTCTTTTCCCAGGCGGATATGGACAAAAAGTTCAAGAGGATCGTGACCTGATAAATAAGATTTTAAGGAGATTTTGATGACCGGCACGGGCAATACGCAAAAAATACCATTACTGATCATCGCCGGTCCCACCGCGACCGGAAAGAGCGCCGCCGCGGCAGAACTCGCTATCCGGATGAACGGCGCAGTGATCTCGGCGGATTCCATGCAGGTCTACAGGGGCATGGATATCGGCAGCGCCAAAGTAACCGAAGAAGAGATGCGCGGCGTGCCGCATTACCTGATCGACTGCGCTGATCCGTGGGAGAACTGGAACGTCGTCCGGTTTCAGGAAAACGCCCGCGAAGCCGTCAGAGAGATCGCTGCCAAAGGACAGCTGCCGATCCTTTGCGGCGGAACAGGTTTTTATATCCAGGCGCTCCTTTACGACATTGACTTCACGCAGATGGACGAGAACACTCCGCTGCGCGTACAGCTGGCGGATATCGCCGCCAAACAGGGACCGGAAGCGCTTCATGCGCTCCTAAGTAAAAAAGATCCGGCATCCGCGGCAGCGATCCATCCCAACAATATTAAAAGGGTGATCCGCGCGCTGGAATTTGCTTCAGAGAGCGGCGGTTCGATCGCTGAGCACAACACCGCACAGCGGGAGAAGGAATCCGCTTACCGCTCTGTCTTTTTTGTCCTTACGATGGACAGGCAGAAACTCTACGACCGCATCGACCTGCGTGTAGACAAAATGATGGAGCAGGGACTCTATGAAGAGGTCGTTAAACTCCATCAGATGGGGATTCCCCGGGAAAGCACCGCCATGCAGGGCATCGGCTACAAACAGATCTACGGCTGCCTCGAGGGAGAGTACAGCCTGGAAGAGGCCGTGCGCCTTATCAAAAGGGACACACGCCACTTTGCCAAAAGACAGCTCACCTGGTTTCGCCGTGAAAAGGACGTGATCTGGGTGGACATCGACATGTTTTCTTCCTCCGAAGAGCTGTATGATCACATGCAGCGGACAGCGGAGAGCATTCTATACTGATATTATTTTACTGACCAGGAGGTTACGGATTCTATGCAATCAATTTACCGGCAGTTCGGTATTACAAAAGAGGTACTCGATTACGCGGCGCCTGTACTGGAGAGCCTTTCGGAGAGATTCCGGAAGATCGACGAGACGGCGGAATACAATCAGCTAAGGATCATCAAGGCAATGCAGGACGCCCATATCGGAGAGGCAAGCCTTAAGGGGACGACAGGATACGGCTACGACGATATCGGAAGAGACGGGCTCGAGAGAGTCTACGCCTCTTATTTTCACACGGAAGACGCCCTTGTGCGCCCACAGATCACCTGCGGGACCCATGCGCTGGCGCTCGCCCTCATGAGCAACCTGCGTCCGGGAGACATCCTTTTGTCCGCTGCGGGAGCGCCTTATGACACCCTGCAGGAAGTAATCGGCATCCGTCCCTCCAGGGGATCTCTCGCCGAATATGGGATCGGCTACAGGCAGGTCGACCTTCTCCCCGACAGCACTTTCGATTTCGAAGGGATCCGCGCCGTCCTTTTAGAGGAACCCGGGATCCGCCTTGTGACGATCCAGCGGTCCAAAGGCTATCAGAGCCGGCGCACGCTGAGCGTGGAACAGATCGGCGAAGCCATTTCCATGATCAAAACAGTGAGGCCGGACGTACTTTGCATGGTCGACAACTGCTACGGCGAGTTCGTGGAGAGGGTCGAGCCCTCCGACGCGGGCGCAGACATGATCGTCGGCTCCCTTATCAAAAATCCGGGCGGCGGGCTGGCTCCGATCGGCGGATATATCGCAGGTACCGCAGAGTGCGTGGAAAATGCCGCCGTGCGTCTCACTTCTCCGGGACTTGGCAAAGAAGTAGGCGCGACACTCGATGTGCTTCCTTCCTTCTTCCAGGGCTTTTTCATGGGCCCCACAGTGACGGCCTCGGCTTTAAAAGGCGCGATCCTGGCAGCATGCCTCTATGAGCCTCTTGGCTTTGCGGTCCTGCCGGACAGCAAGGAAGAGCGGTACGACATCATTCAGGCGATCACTTTTGGTACGCCGGAAGGCGTCATCGCATTCTGCCAGGGAATCCAGGCGGCGTCTCCTGTGGACAGCTTTGTCTCCTGCGAGCCCTCGCCGATGCCCGGCTATGACAGCCAGGTCATTATGGCGGCAGGCGCGTTCGTTTCCGGCTCCTCCATAGAACTGAGCGCGGACGGACCGATCAAACCGCCTTATAACGTCTATTTTCAGGGAGGCCTTACATGGCCGCACGCCAAGCTCGGTATCCTCAAAACGCTGCAGAATCTCCTTGACAGAGGAATCATAAAGTTATGAAATTTTTGGAAGATAAAACTCCGGACAAGAAATTCTCAAGCCAGAAATCCCGGCCTATACTTCTTGCGGCACTGTCTGTTCTGGCAGCGCTGGTTCTTGTTGTCCGTCTTTTCTCCCTGCAGATCCTTCACGGCGCGGAGTATTCGGCGTCCTTTGAGGAGAGTGTGACGAGAAAGGTGTCGATCCCCGCGAAAAGGGGCAGGATCCTCGACAGGAACGGGAATGTTCTCGCTGAGACAAAGACGCTGCAGACCGTCACAGTCGTCGATACGACGGGAAACAGCCGGGAGGAGAATGACCGTCTCAACAGCATTCTTCAGAAGACGCTTGAGATCATCGCACGGAACGGAGACGAGGTCTCTCTGGATTTTGACATCTCGTGGAACGGCTCAGACTACGTCTTCGACTGCGAAGGAACGCAGAGACTGAGATTTCTCGCCGACGTATTCGGGTATCCGCTCACAGACACGCTTTCTGAAAAAGAGCGCGAGAGCAGCGCGGAGGATGTCGTCCTTATGCTAGCTGACAGATACCGCGTCGACAAGGACATGACCTCATCAAAACAGAGCATCCTTCTTTTAAACACCGTGGCAGCGCGGTATTGTCTGGCACTCAATGCATTCCAGAAGTATATTCCCACCGAACTTGCGCGGAATGTCAGCAGCGATACTGTCAATGATATTCTCGCGGAATCCGGCCTTGACGGCGTCAGCATAGCAAACAAGTACTCGCGCGTTTATTATGACAGCGTCTATTTCTCCGATGTCACGGGCTATGTGGGACAGGTCAGCTCCGAGGACCTCGAGGAAAGAAAAGGTGAATACACTTCCGGCGACCCGATCGGAAAGACGGGTATCGAAGGCAGTATGGAGGATACCCTCAGGGGAGCCAACGGTTACAGGGAGATCAGCGTCGACAGTCTTGGAAGAGAGAAGAGCGAACTCTCATTTGAAAGGGAGACAGACGGAAGCGATGTGATCCTTACGATCGACAGCAACCTTCAGCGGGCCACCTACCGCATCCTCGAAAAAAATATCAGGGACATCATCCTCTCCAAGATGACGGACAGCATCTCTTCCTTTGAGATCACGGAAGATACGGACGGCTCAGATATCCGGATACCTGCCGCGGACGTTTACGCCTCTATTCTCTGCTATGTCATCGACAGGGACTTTTTCTATGACGATGACGCTTCGGAAGCGGAACTGGAGATGCGTGAGCTTTTGGACAACTATCTGGAAGGTGTCAAAACAGCGCTGCGCGACGAACTGACCACTGTGCGCACGCCTTACTCAGAAATGCCTGAAGAATACCGGCAGTACTGCAACTATATCGTAAGGGCTCTCTATGACAGGGGCGCCCTCAACGACGACATGATCGACACCGACGATGAGACCTTCGAAGCGTGGACGTATTCGGGAACCGCCTCGATGGGAGAGTTTCTGTACCGCGCTGCCGAAGACGGCTGGCTCAACACCGATGAGATCGGAACGGACGCCAAAGACACTGAGGGGATCTTTGCAGCTCTCGTGGAATACATCATGGACGAGCCCTGCGAAGATTACAGTTTCGGAGATATCGTCTGCAGATATATGGCAAGGTCCGGCGTCCCGATCGGCGACCTCGTCTGCCGGATCCTGTTCGACAGGGAGATCTTCACGCCGACGGATACGGTCCGGAGCGATATCGAAAACGGAAGGTACAGAGCCGCGTACAACTATGTCCGCAGCCTGATTGAAAAAGACGACCTTACGCCCGGAGAGCTCCACCTGTATCCTTTCAGCGGCTCCATCGTGATCACCGATCCGTCAAACGGGGAAGTCATCGCCCTGGTAAGCTATCCCGGATATGATTGCAATCACATCACAGAAAGCGATTACATGGCGCGGATCGTGCGCGATCCCTCCCGTCCCATGCTCAACCACGCGACGCAGCAGAGGACAGCGCCCGGTTCAACATTCAAAATGGTCACGGCGGCTGCCGGCTTTATGGAAGGCGTGATCGACACAAGGGAGACGATCGACTGCGACGACGAAAGGTTCGAAAAGATCGATCCCTCGCCGGCATGCTGGCGCTATCCGGACGGACACGGCTGGCAGAATATGCAGAACGCGATCGCCAATTCCTGTAATATGTATTTTTACGAAGTGGGCTACAGGCTCGGAGAGAAGGGCGGGACTTTCGATAATGAGGCCGGGATAGACCTTCTGGCAAAATACTGTGAAATGTACGCTCTCGACAGAAAATCCGGCGTCGAGATCGAAGAAGCGGATCCGGTAGTAGCGACAAAGGACGTTGTCCGCGCAGCGATCGGCCAGTCCAACAACGGCTATACGACCGCCTCTCTCGCCCGATATGTTGCGGCAGTGGCTACGCACGGAAAGGTGTTTGACCTTACCCTTCTAAAAAGCACAGTGGACAAGGACGGGAATACCCTGAAGACTTTTCCCGCAAAGCCTTTAGACAGCATTGATGCGGGAGAAGAATACTGGAACAGCATTTCAGAAGGCATGCGTCGCGTCTGTGCTTACCGTTCCGGCTTTACGTCCCTTACGAGGAAGCAGGAGGATGGCTCGACAGAGCGCATAGCGGCAGCCGGAAAGACCGGTACCGCGCAGCAGGCGACCAATATGCCAAATCATGCTTTATTCCTCGGTTACGCGCCTTATGAGGACCCTGAGATCGCGATCGCGGTCAGGATCCCCAATGGCTACAGCTCCGATTACGCGGCGCTCGTAGCTTCACAGATCATGCAGTACTATTTTGACCCGGATACCCTGCAGGCGATCCTGGGAATACAGGAGATCCCGAACTATGAAAACGGTGACTAAATTAACAAAATCGGACCCGCTGCTCTATGGAGCTGTTCTCATGTTGAACCTTGTGGGACTTCTCTCAATCAGAAGCATCTCCGACGTTTCAGGCAACAGCAGCATATTTATAAAACAGATCATCGGAAGTGTGATCGGGATCCTTTCCATGATCGGAATGAGCCTTATTGACCTGAAAAAGATCACCCATTATTATCGGATCTTTTATCTCATGGTGATCGTGTCACTGGCTGCCGTTCCTTTTTTCGGTATATCAGGCGGAGGCGCGAGACGATGGATCAGTTTCCACGGCCTCACTTTCCAGCCCTCAGAGATGGCAAAAATCCTGTTGATTTTATTTTACGCAGAGTTCATAATTGTGTACGTGGGGAAGTATGCGGGGTTGCGTGTCTTTCTTTTCAGCGCGATCCTTGGCCTTCCGCCGGTTTTTATGATTCTTAAGGAACCGGATCTTTCGACTGCTGTCGTACTCTTCCTGATCATCTGCGTCATCATTTTCGTCGCGGGACTGGATGGGAGGATCGTTGCCGGTATCACCGCTGCCGCAATACCTTTCGTATTGCTTTTTGTTTTTCTGACAGTTAACGGAAGACTTTCGTTCCTTGGAGAATACCAAAGGAACCGGATCCTTGCATGGCTTCATCCGGAAGAATACGCCAGTTCCACCGCCTATCAGACCATGAATTCGATGACTGCGATCGGATCCGGACAGCTGATCGGAAAGGGGATAGGCGCCTCGGATTCCGGAACGCTTCTCGGGACCGGTTTTATCTCGGAATCACAGACCGATTTCATCTTCGCTGTGATTGGAGAACAGTTTGGTTTTCTGGGATGCGTTGTCGTGATCATACTGATCACCCTCGTTGCGGTCCGCTGTTATCAGATCGCATCGATGAGCAGTGATCTCCGTGACAGGATCGTTGCTTCAGGAATGGCTGCGTGGATCGGGATCCAGAGCTACCTGAACATAGGGGTTGCGACAGGCCTGCTTCCGAACACCGGAATACCTCTTCCGTTTGTCAGCTACGGACTGACAAGTCTGTTATGTCTGTACATGGGACTGGGGTTTGTCCAGAATGTCTACATGAGAAACCGTCTTACGCATTAACACCAGATCATTTAGTTACTATCATTTAAGTTATTAAATGGAGAGACCAATGAGGATCGCACTAATCGCACATGATGCCAAGAAGAAACTTATGCAGAACTTTTGTATTGCGTATCGCGGTATTCTGAGCCGGCACCAGCTTTTCGCGACAGGTACTACGGGAAGGCTGATCGAAGAGGTAACGAATCTCAGCGTTCACAAGCATCTTGCCGGACATCTGGGCGGAATGCAGCAGATCGGCGCGCAGATCGAACAGAATGAGATCGATCTGCTGATCTTTCTGCGCGACCCGCTCAACCCCAAGAGACATGAGCCCGATGTAAACAATGTAGTGAAGCTCTGCGATATGCACAATATTCCTATGGCTACGAATCTTGCCACAGCTGAGCTGTTAATCAAATCTTTGGACAGAGGAGATCTTGAGTGGCGTGAAATGTACAAATAACCGTTTTAGAAAATACTTTGTGACAGGGATCCTTACAGGATGCATCATAGCCCTTACAGGATGCGGACGCGTCCTTACAAGCGACTACGAGAGCATGAGAGTAAACGACCAGATCAATCCAATGGTCACCTCGCAGACATCATCGATCCGCGAGACATCTTTTGCATCTTCACTGTGCCTGCCGGAGGATGTAGGCGCTAAGGGGATCTCCCTTACAAACGCCGGTCTCTTTGACCTTGGGAATAAAGAAACGCTTTACGGTTCCGGTCTTACGCAGAAAGTCTATCCTGCCAGCACGACCAAGCTTATGACAGCGCTGGTAGCGCTCAAGCACGGCAGTCCCCAACAACGGATCAGGATCTCCGAGAGAGCAGCAAATCCCGGAGCGGATGCTCAGCGTCTGGTCCTTGATCCGGGAGATTCCATGACGCTTGAACAGGCGATCAATTACCTGCTTGTATTCTCTGCCAATGACGTTGCGATCGCGATCGCGGAGAACATAGGCGGAAGCTACGACGAATTCGTCACAATGATGAACAAAGAGGCCGTTGCGATCGGAGCGACCGGAACGCACTTCACAAATCCTCACGGACTGCACGATGAGAATCACTACACAACGCCGTATGACCTGTACTTGATCCTCAACGAAGCTGTCAAATACGATTTGATCCGAGAGGTTCTTCCGCAGGGAGAGTACAACACGACGTTTGTCGGAGAAGATGGCGACTCCAAGAGCATCGCCGTAAAAGCGACTGACGAATACCTGACCGGTGACACAGATCCGCCGAAGGGGATCACTGTCATAGGCGGCAAGACAGGTACGACAGAACCTGCGGGCCATTGTCTCATCATTCTGTCAAAGAATGAAAAGGGAGAAGACTATATTTCCGTCCTTATGAAGACAGATTCCCTGGAAGACCTGTACGACGGCATGAACAGCCTCCTTTCCCAAATCCCCAATTAGCGGTTGTATTTTCGGGGGGCATCTACTATAATGAAACCAATAAATTCCCTGTTTTCTTCAGTAAAACAGGGAATTCCCATAATCAATTACAGGAGGACAGTTCCATTGGTTCAATTAATCATCGGCAATAAGGGTAAAGGGAAGACGAGGTATCTTCTGGAGAAAGTCAATTCCGAAATTAAGGTAGTTTCCGGAAACATCTGCTATCTGGATAAGAGTTCGAAGCACATGTTCGACCTCAACAATCAGATCCGTCTGATCAATGTCGCGGACTTCATGATCGAGAATACGGATCAGTTTATCGGTTTCATCCTTGGGATCATTTCTCAGGATCATGACCTTCAGCAGATGTATTTTGACGGTTTCCTCAGAATCGCCCGCCTGGAAGGTAAGGATATTACAAAGACGATCAACCGGATCTGCAAGATCTCGGATACGTTCGGAGTTAATTTCTTTATCAGTGTTTCCCTGGACGAATCTGAAGTTCCCGAGGAATTAAAGGAACTCATCGCAATCTCTCTTTGACCGAGAAGTACCGTTCCCCGAAGCGCAGTTCGGATCAATACAGACAGGGCCTTGGGAATCACTTGTTTCCAAGGCCTTTTTCATTCCAAAATTTACTAATCCCATAGTTTTTAATGCTTTTTTGACCGCAAACAAAAACACTCATAAGAATAGAGGATACCCTATGACGGAGAAACGCTCATCTTCCCAGGTCCTTCCATACCGGCGACCGTTCCGGCTCAACGTCGGTCTGATCATGCTGCTGATCATTTTTTTGTATGTCCTTATCAGTCTTATCAGCTACCTCACTTCCCACAGAACAGAAGTCTATGAGGTACGTACAGGCTCTTTATCCAACAATCAGATTTATAAGGGGATCGCACTCCGAAGAGAAACGATCATCAACAGTGACTATACCGGAACGATCAATTATTACAACAAAGAAGGAGAGCGGATCCCTTATGGAGAGCTTGCCTTCTCCGTCAACGAGAACGGACAGATCACAGACTATTTGAGCGCTGATGACGGATCCTATTTTTCGGAAGACGATTTCAACCGGTTTCGAAGCGATGCGATCTCGTTTACCAGAACGTTTTCCCCTGCCGGTTTTTCATCTGTATATGATTTTAAGAGCGGCGCGGTCAGCTCCGCGCAAAAGATCTCGAACCGCAAGATCCTTAGCGAGATCCCGGACCTGAGTTCCACATCCATCCACCCCTGCTACTGCGAGGAACCGGGAGAAATCCTGTATTTTATCGACAATTGCGAGGATATCACTTTTGAAAAGCTGACGCCGGAATCTTTTGACAGTTCCAGCTACAAGAAAAACCAGCTTACCAATGGAGCCAAGATCATGGCGGGAGAGCCCGCTTACAAGATCATCACCGATGAGAACTGGTCGGTCGCCATCCAGGTCGCCTCAGAAGAAGAAGCCAAGGCTCTTGTGGGGCAGATCTATATGCAGGTTCGTTTTTTGGAAAACCAGCTTGTTTCATGGGCATCTGTCTCTTCCCGAAAGGATGACGACGGCAATTATTACGTGAACCTCAGGTTCAACAATTCTGTCTCCGTGTTTGCTGCAGACCGTTTCCTGGACATCGAACTGATCCTGAATCATAGTACAGGTCTTAAAGTTCCCAACAGCTCGATCACGAAAGGAAACTTCTTTCTTGTTCCCAAGGAGTATGTCTTCGAAGGACCGACCGGACAAAAAGGAGTGCTCCTTGAAGTCTACACGGACAAGAATGAAAAGAGCGTTCAATTTGTCCCCGCTGTCCCGTACAGTGAAAATGAGGATTGTTACTACCTCGATGACAGCGTTCTGAGAGCAGGCGGTATCCTGGACCGGCCGAATTCCTCGGAACAGTTCACTTTGCATGAACAGGCGGAGCTGATCGGCGTCTACTATATCAATAAGGGATATCCTGATTTCAGGCAGATCAAGATCAATTATCAGAATGAGGAATACGCGATCGTCGAACCCAACTCTCCGTATGGACTTCAGGAATACGATTACATTGTCCTGTTCGCGAATTCCATCAAGATGAACGACTATTATTAAATACGCCGGAGAGCGCGAAAGAATAGTATCGAGAGAGAATAACACCGAGAAAAGATAACACCGAGAAAGGATAGTATTTTGATCAGAGAAAACATTGCATCCGTGGAGGAAAGGATCTGTAGAGCGTGCGAGCGAGCAGGGCGTGACCGGAAAGACGTTCACCTGATCTGTGTCACTAAGACAAAGCCTGTGGAGATGCTCAGAGAGGCCTACGATGCAGGACAGAGAGATTTCGGCGAGAACAGGGTGCAAGAGATCTGCCGCAAAAAACCGGAGCTTCCCGGCGACCTTAGATGGCATATGATCGGGCATTTGCAGCGCAACAAAGTCAGACAGCTGATCGGAAAGACAGTTCTCATACACAGTGTCGACAGCGTCAGGCTTGCTGAGACGATCAGTGAGGAAGCGTTACGGGCGGGTATCGTGATGCCCGTCCTGATCGAGGTCAATGCCGCTGCGGAAGAGAGCAAATTCGGTGTTTCACCGGAGCACACCGAAGAACTCATAAGGGCTATTTCTACGCTTCCCGGAATCCGTGTAGAAGGTCTGATGACGATCGCTCCCTACACGGAGAACCCTGAGTCAAATAGGGCCTATTTTGCCCAGCTGCGGCAATTAGCAGTTGACATCGGTCAAAAATGCATCGATAATGTGTCTATGGGTATGCTCTCCATGGGTATGACCGGTGATTTTGAAGTAGCCGTAGAGGAAGGCGCGACGCATATCCGCGTCGGGACCGGAATCTTTGGAGAGCGGATCTACACCTGAGTGGTCCGCTGTCAATGATACACTGCTCAGGAATATGTCTAAAAGGAGTAAGAACGGATATGAGTGTTATGGATAAGCTGATCAACGCCATGAAATTCAATGACGATGAGGATTATGACGAAGACGAGGAATATGAGGACGAGGATTATTACGGTGATGAGAAGCCTGTGATCCGCGAGGATACCAAGACCGCGCGTCCTGCACCTGCAACCTCTTCAATAAGCACAGATTCCGATGATGAGGATGATCTGCCTGCACCCAGACCCAGAAAACGTTTCGGGGTTTCTGCAGCTTCCGACAAGAATGAATCACCTGCCACGCGTCAGGTCAAGAAACAGTATTCTGACGCAGGAATGGAAGTCTGCATTATTAAACCCACATCTGTAAATGGCGCGAGAGAAGTGACGGACACGCTCCTTGCCGGCAACACAGTAGTCCTTAATCTCGAAGGACTCGATGTGGAGATCGCACAGAGAATCATCGATTTTACTTCCGGTTCCTGCTATGCAGTGCAGGGAAATGTCATGAAGATCTCTCATTATATCTTCGTTATCACACCCGCAAATGTAGACGTTTCCGGTGATATCTCCACACATGCCGCGATCGACCGCAGCGAGAGCAATTCACTCTCCATGCCTTACGGCAACAGGAACTGATCTTAGCGGGTCCTTATGGCTCTGCTATCGAAAGAGGAGAATTATAAGAAAAGCGCACCGTTTCAGACAGGTGCGCTTTTTATACATTATTGGCAGGTTTTTACCGACATAAAGAAGAAACGTGCCACGAACATCAAGAGCGTTGACCGTTATGGTCTGACTGTTTTGGTCATTCGACCAAATTGGTCAATTTATCAGCAGCAAACAACAGCGTATGGGAGGACACCATATGAACGCAGAACCGCGCCGCATGGTCAAAGCGGCAGTTTTATTCCTGCTTCTTGTCGCGATCGATCTTTGGACAAAATCTATCGCAGTTAATACCCTTAAAAACGGTGTACATAAAGAACTGATCCCAGGTGTTCTGGAGTTTTATTACATACAGAACAGAGGGGCTGCTTTTGGGATCTTTCAGAACGGCACCCTTGTTCTGGGTCTGATCTCAGCTGTTTCCCTTGTTGTGATTTCTTTTCTCTATCTTAGGATACCCGGCGGAAAAAAGTATCTTCCTTTAAGGATCATATTTATTTTTCTCTGCGCAGGCGCTGCGGGTAATCTGATCGACAGAGTCTCCTTGCTGTATGTCAGGGATTTTATCTACTTCTCACTGATCGATTTCCCTGTTTTTAATGTCGCTGACATTTATGTGACCTGCTCCGTATTCTGCCTGGCTTTTTTCATTCTCTTTTATTACAAAGAGGAGGATCTTGCTTTTTTCAGCCTGAGCGGAGGATCGAGAAATGAATGACACAGTATCTAATGTTTTCATTGTACCGGAAGATCTCGACAGCGAACGGTTTGACGCAGTGATCGCTTCTTTATCGGAAGGGCAGTCCAGAAGCTACTTAAAGTCACTCATCAAAGACGGCAGTGTTCTCCTGAACGGAAATACGGCAAAGCCCAGCGCTAAAGTAAAAGAAGGAGACCGGATCACACTCGTCCTTCCCGAAAAGATCATTCCTGATATCCTGCCGGAGAATATCCCTCTCGATATTCTCTATGAAGATGAGGACATTCTTGTCGTCAATAAGCCAAAAGGAATGGTAGTCCATCCAGCCCCCGGCCACTACAGCGGGACACTTGTCAATGCCGTGATGTATCACTGCGGCGACACGCTCTCAGGGATCAACGGTGTCCTTAGACCGGGGATCGTCCACAGAATCGACAGAGACACTACAGGAAGTATCATCATCTGTAAGAATGACGCAGCACACAGCAGTATTGCGGCGCAGCTCAAGGAACACACGATCGTAAGGCGCTATTACGCCATACTGTATGACAATATCGCGGAAGATGAATTCACCGTTGACCGGCCGATCGGAAGAGATCCCAAAGAGAGAAAGAAGATGGCGGTCCGGACGGATGGAAAGAGAGCCGTTACACACTGTAAAGTGCTGCGGCGTTTCGGTGACTTCACCTACGTAGAATGCAGGCTGGAGACCGGCAGGACTCATCAGATTCGCGTCCATATGGCGTATATCCATCACCCGCTTCTCGGAGACGAAGTCTACGCCGGAAAGAGAAAGTCGCCGTTTAAGACAGAAGGACAATGTCTGCATGCCGGTGTCCTGGGGTTTATTCATCCCAGGACAGGAGAGTATATCGAGACTAGCGCGCCTTTGCCACAGTATTTTGTCGACATTCTTAGCAAATTAGACAACACAATTCATTGAAAATCATAAAAATTCTATGATTTGCATAATACTCTTAAAGCGTATATAATAGGAATGGTTATCAGTTACCCTTACGGAGGTGTACAATGAATACGATCATCACGATAGGAAGACAGTACGGTTCCGGCGGAAGAGAAGTCGGCCAGAAATTAGCAGAGCATTACGGGATCAATTTCTATGACTCCGAACTTCTCTCCAAAGTTGCGAAGGACAGCGGTTTCTGCAAGGAGATCGTCAAACAGCAGGACGAGCGCCCCACAAGCTCGTTTCTCTACAACCTCGTCATGGATACCTATTCCTTTGGCTTCAGTAATACGGCTTTCACAGATATGCCGATCAGTCAGAGAGTATTTCTGGCCCAGTTTGATACGATCAAGAAGATCGCGAAGGAAGAAGGCTCCTGCGTGATCATTGGTCGCTGTGCTGACTGTGCCCTCCAGGATTTCCCGAATGTTCTCAATCTGTTCCTCCACGCTGATGAATCCTTCCGGCTGACGCGTGCAGCCGGATATCCTGACGTGCCCGATGCTGACAAGGCCAATCCCGACAAACTCCGCGAATTTATCCTCCGGAAAGACAAACAGCGGCAGAGCTACTACAACTATTACTCCATGAAGAAATGGGGAAGGGCGGACACCTATCACATGACTTTAGACACCGGTCTTTTAGGGATTGATGGAACCGTTAAGCTCCTTACACAGGTCATTGAGAATTTCGAGAACAGGCACAGGGCTAAACAGTGACGTATATCTGCATATTTCAAAACGGATTCTGCAACAGGATCCGTTTTTCTTTATTTCTGATATAAATCATTTTATAATAAGAGTGATTAATGAAGTGTCAAGAACCTTAATACATCGTTTTCAACTCTATGTATATCAAGAAGATTTTGTAAAAGGAGATCCTATATGAAGAAAAGCACGAAAGCCGCCCTTGCAGGTCTTGCCTTTTTAGCCGGATGCGAGATTGGGATTGCGATACAGCTGATGAAAATGATCCACAATTTTTCGATCAGGGAAAGCGCGATCGACGAGTTCATTCCCGACGAGGAGCTGGAAGCAGCGATCGATGAAGCTACTATGAACGAAAACGGCGACAGTGAGCAACTGCCTGTTCCGGAAGGAAACACAGAAGATAAGGAGGACTAAGGAATGAAATGGAGGATCATATCGGATTCCAGCTGTGATATTTTTGACCTTGATCACAAACCGGATGATCTCTATTTTTCTACGGTTCCGTTTGTGATCACTGTGGACGACAGGGATTTCGTGGATGACGATACTGTCGATGTCAGCGAACTGGTTTCCGCAATGCTAGTGAGCAAGAAGAGTTTTACTTCCTGTCCATCACCGGCTGAGTGGATCAGGGAATTCGGCAATGAGGGCGACGTCTTTGCAGTTACGATCTCTGCGAACCTTTCCGGAAGCTATAACAGCGCCTGTACTGCGAAACAGATGGTCCTGGAGGAGGATCCGGACAGGAAGATCGAGATCCTCAATTCCCGGGGGACCGGTCCGAGCCTCAACATGATCATCCACAAACTCCGCGACCTGATCTTACAGGGACTTACCTTCGAAGAAGTCTGTCAAAGAATTCACGAATATATGGAAGATCACAAACTCATCTTTGCTCTTTCCTCGTATCATAACCTTGTGAACAACGGCAGGATGCCGAAGATCGCAGGAATCGTTCTGGGACATCTCGGACTGTGGGGTGTGGGGATCGCAAGTGAAGAGGGCACGATCAAGATGAAAAAGATCGCCAAGGGCGGAAAGAGAACGCTGCAGGTGATCATGAACGACTTCAAAGAACGCGTAGCCAACAAAGGCTGTATCGTAATTTCTCACTGTAATAACGAGGAATTTGCGGCAAATCTCAGGAAAGCTGTAATGAGCATTTATCCCGATATGGAAGTGCGGATCATGAACACCAGAGGTCTCTGCAGTTATTATGCGGAGCAAGGCGGGATCATCGTAGGTTTTTAATAATCATTTTTTCTTACAACAGACCTCTGATCACCGTTTTTGATCGTCGACCATAAATACTCAGAAAAGGCCCGTCCGGTTATTTCGGATGGGCCTTGTTTTATGGCGTGGAGCTTCCGCATAAAAGAGAGTAGTCTTTTGACATCAATTACGCCGCTAAATATGGATTTAACGTCGTTAATATGGTATAATCCTCTATATACAGGTTATTTTATTACTACGCCACAGATTGTTATCATTTATGAATTCCGAATGAATGATCTCGGTTCAATGATAAGTAAGGAGCTCTCTCATGGAAACATATCGCGAAGAAAACAACACGCGCGTCCTCGAAAAGATCAACGATCTCACCGTAGATCTTCCGATGTTCGTCCGAAGGTTCGCCAATGAATATCTCGTCACGCGGAATAAAGCCCCGCGCACTGTTCTCGGTTATGTCGGCGACATCAAGGTCTTCTTTGAGTTTCTGGAAAAGACGCAAGGGATCCCTGTCATGCAGATCTCTATAAAGACGCTCGGTTCTCTCACAGCCGATGATATCCAGGATTATCTCATGTACCTTATGCGCTACGACCGCAAGGATCCCAATAACTCACGGACGATCAAGGAATCTAACAATGCTCCTGCAAGAGCGAGGAAACTCTCCTCACTGCGCGCTTTATACCGCTATTTAATTGCGCACAATCATTTAGAAAAAAATGTAGCTGAACTTGTGGATATGCCCAAGATCGAGGAAAAAGCGATCACTTTCCTTGAAAAAGAGGAAGTCAGGGATGTACTCCAGGGGGCTGAAACAGGTGATTCCCTTACCGGCACGCAGTATATGTTTTCAAAGGGACAGCAGGCTCGCGATATCGCGATTCTCACTCTCCTTCTCAATACCGGGATCCGTGTGAGCGAAATGGTCGGGATCGACCTGCAGGATATCGACTGGACGGAAAAGAGGATCAAGATCTACAGGAAGGGGCGCAAGGAACAATATGTCTATTTTAACGAACCCGTTCAGGAAGCGCTGCAGGATTACATAGAATATGAGCGCAAAGTATCTTCTGAGGACATGAACGCGCTTTTTATCTCAAGAAAGGGACAGCGGATCTCGGTACGCGCTGTTGAACGCCTGGTCAAAAAATACACCGCTTCAGTTGTTCCGATGAAGAACATCACCCCCCATAAACTCAGGAGCACCTTCGCAACGAATTTATATGAAGAGACGGGCGATATCTATGTCACCTCTGATGCTTTGGGCCACGCAAGCCTTGAGACCGTAAAGAAATACACCAATCTCTCCGATGAGAGACGCAGGCGCGCAGCGGAAGCCATAGAAAAAGCATATTATAAAGAGAAATGATGATCAAAAATAATAAAGAAAGGACGTGTGAAAAAACGAAAGTTTTTTCATGCGTCCTTTTTCCTTTGCTGAAAACAAAGCTATTTCCATAAAAAAAGAGTATAATCCCCCCTCC
>CACXMK010000037.1 GCA_902768735.1 uncultured Lachnospiraceae bacterium
CTGTACGGACCGCACGACAGTCTTCTTGCCGTTGTGCAGGTGCTTTTCTGGCACTTCACGTGCATCTACTATGTGTGCGCGAGGGCAGGTATCCTGACATCGGGGCGCACGGGCGTGTTTTTCCTCTGGGACGCCGTGAACGGAACTATCGTTGTGCCCTTCGGGCACTTCTTCCTGCGCCTGATCTGCCTGTTCCGGCGGGAGAAGAAAGCGGAGGCAGCCTCCGCTGCAACTGCAGAGCCCAAGAGCATTTTGACGGTGGAGAAGTTCAGGAAGGCGGCAGTGTTTTGCCTGACGCTCGTTCTGGTCAGGATTGTCTGCGGTCTCGCCTGGGAGGAGCTTGCCGGCGCGTCTGACGCGTTTGGACAGCTGGGCGTTAAGATGTCGGATTTTTGGGCAGGGATCCTGTCCGTTGAGATCGTGTCCGGGTTCATGGCGGAGTATTTCCCCTATTTCGTGCTTTCCATTCCGATCGGCGCCTATCTCTTCGGGCTGGTCGTGGGAGGGCTGTCCGACAGGCGCGCGATGCCGCAGGAGCAGAAGCTCGATCCTGGGCAGTCTTTTGGCAGTGTACCTGCTATTCTTCGGCGTGCAGACGGCTGAGCTCATCGGCGCGATATCCGGAAAGGGCAGTACGCCGCTGCGTGAGCTCGTCAGTGCGATGGACGCCTGCAAGTACGCGGTCAGCGGATTCTGGCAGCTGGTGCGCGTGATCCTTTTGAACTTTGTGGTGCTGCTTGGCTTCACGGTCTTCTCAAAAGTGCCGTTGTGGGAGAACAAGTACACGAGGATCCTGATCGACCTGATCTTCGTGTGCGCCGCGGCGTTCGCGGTGCTCGCGGGATATAAGCTGTTCGTGCTGTATTTTTACCTGTACGGGCCGACGCCGAGACGCATCCTCTCCGGGTGGATGGTCGTCATGCAGCTGTTCTGGTGCATCCTCACGCTGATCCGGTTCCATAGGACATTCCCTGCGGTCAAGATCGGCGTCTACACGGGGGCGATCAGTTTTACCGCGCTGATGCTGCTGGATTTTGACGCGATCTGCGGGTATGTGTGAGCCGGAGTGTGTCAGTGGGGACGGTTCTTATTGACACATATACAGGTTGTCAGAGGGAACCGTCACACAAAAAAGAGGCAACCCCGTATCTGCGGCGCTGCCTCTTTTTGTTTGTTACATCTTGTTTGTTACATCATAGATGAAAACCTGGTTTGCAATAAGTATCAGATTGCGAAGCTTCCGGACTCCGTTCCGTTGATCACGTAGTACGCTTTCGCCTCTTCGGGCTTCACATACAGCTTGACTTCCTTGAAATCAGCCGGGTTCTTCTGAAGATCGTGCTCCCACACGTCCTTCGCGATCTGAACGAGCTGCTCGGTGGTATATTCCTTGCCGGCGAACTGGATGCAGATGCTCTCTTTCACTGCTGCCTTGTTGGTCTTTGCAGTAGTGGTCTTAGCTGCTGCCTTGGGAGCTGCTGCCTTTGCCGCCTTGGTCTCGGTCGTCTTAGCAACTGTCTTCTTTACTGTGGCCTTGGGTGTTGCTTTTGTTGTTTTCTTTACTTCTGCCATTTTATAAACTCCTTTTCAGTACAAAATCCCCTGAAACTTGCAAATTGTGCATTACCCCCAAAAACCTTTGTTAAAATAGCACAATTGCTGGATCCTGTCAACTATTCGCGATAAAAACGAAGCGTGTAGCTGACAATTAAAAAGTGAATTTATGTGCCAGGGAGTGGTATAGTGTGAAGAGGGGTGAAAAACGACCTCTGGGGTCACTTTTGCATTTTTGACGTAAAACAGCAGCAGCGGAGAGAAAAATGAGCATTCTTCTGGAATTATTTCTGACATTTGCGAAAATAGGCATGTTCACGTTCGGCGGCGGCTATGCCATGATCGCGCTGATCGAGAACACGTGCGTTACGAAAAAACAGTGGATCACGCACGACGAAATGATGAACTGTACGGTGATCGCCGAGTCCACGCCGGGACCGATCGCGATCAACTGCGCCACCTTCGTAGGATATAAGCACGGCGGCTATGCCGGAGCGCTGGCGGCGACGGTGGGGATGGTGCTGCCCTCGTTCTGTATCATCTATGTGATCTCCCGGTTTTTTGACCGGTTCCTTGAGATCACATGGTTCGCCCACGCGTTTCAGGGGATCAAGATCGCTGTCGGCATCCTGATCGTTGACGCGGGGCTCAAAATGCTGAAGAAAATGCAAAAGAAGCCGCTGCCCAGGGCGATCGTGGCCTGCACATTCGCGGCGATGCTGCTGATCGACATCTTTTCCGTCAGGATCTCCTCGATCACGCTGATGCTGACGGCAGGACTTGTGAGCCTGCTCCTGTTTGTGTCAAAAAACAGAACGGCGGGGAATCCTTCCGCGAAGGGAGGTGACGGGAAATGATCTTCCTTGAGCTTTTTATCGGGTTTCTGAAAGTCGGTTTCTTCGCATTCGGCGGCGCGTACGGGGCGATCCCGCTGATCAGGGACGTCGTCCTTTCTTACGGGTGGCTGGATGATGAAATGATGACCTATATGATCGCTGTCAGCGAGAGCACGCCGGGGCCGATCATGGTGAACCTTGCGACCTATGTGGGCAGCTCCCAGGCGGGGATCATCGGTTCTTTCATTGCGACATTCGCGGTCGTGATCCCTTCCTTTTTCATCACTATTCTGGTCTCTGTCCTGCTGAAAGCTGTGCTGAAGAACCCCTATGTACAGGCGGTCCTGCGGGGACTTAAGCCCTGCATCATCGGCATCATCCTGGCGACCGGCGCGTACATGATCTTTAAAAACGGGTTTGTCATGCGGGAAGGCGCCATGCAGATCCGGCCGCTTCTTTTGACAGCGGCGCTTGCGGCGGTCTACTACGGCTCCAGGAAGATGAGAAAGGGCGGGCTCACGCCGATCATGCTGATCTGCATAGCCGCCGCCGCGGGAGTCGTTGTATATGGCATTTGAGCCAAAGGGGCAGACCCCTTGGCGCAGTTGGATTGCGTTTGATCAAATTTGGAGAAAGAGAAATGATGCAGGAAACAGACGCTCAAAGGAACAGCCAAAAGAATGAAGATCTGGACCGGATCCTGCGCCGGGACCCGGGCAACAGAGGGCTCCTTTCCGCAATTTCGGGGAACCCGGTAGCGGAACTGAGGGAATCGCTCAAGCGGGTGGAGAGGGCAGTGCTGCTCACGGGGTTTCCGGTGAGATTGACAGGCGGAACGGCATCCGGACAAGGCTGCAAGGTTGCCGGCGGAACGGACGACTGCCGCGCTGCCGCCGTCGGCGAGACGGACGGCCCTTCCGGCATTGCCCATATAGCCTTTGCGATGGAGCAATCCGGCGCGGAGGTGAGAGCACTGACGGACCGGTTCTGTTTTGACCAGTTAGCTGCCGCGATGAAGGCGAGAGGCTGCAAGGCGGTTCCGGAGATGATTCCGGAGGAGGAAGCTGTAAGGCACAGCTTTTTCGAGAAGCTGTTCGGCGATTTTGGGCCCACGCATCTGATCACGCTGGAGCGGCCGGGTAAGGGCGCGGACGGCCACTTTCACAACATGCGCGGGATCGTGATCGACGATATCGTGACGGATTCGCAGGAGATCATGGCTGTAGCGAGGCGCTTCGGCGCGGAGATCATTTCGGTGGGCGACGGCGGAAATGAACTGGGGATGGGGAACCTTAGGACGCTGATCGAGCAGAATGTGCCGCACGGCGAGGTGATCTGCGATACCGGCATTTCTGATATCCCGCTGGTCGCCGGCGTCTCCAACTGGTGGGGATGGGGCATCGCGGCGGTGCTCTCGGATCTTGCCGGGCGGGATCTCATTCCTTCGGACCGGATGGAGACAGATGTGCTTGCAGCGGTCATCGGGTCAGGTGGCCTGGACGGCTGCACGGCCCAAAAAGAGCTGACGGTAGACAGAATACCGCTGAGTCAGCACCTGGAGATGCTGGGCGCAGTGAGAGATTGGATGCGCGCAGAGTGATCGGGAGAGAACAGTGATTTTTCGAGATCGTCCATTTGATTCGGACAGATCGCATGTAATAAAAACGGGCCGGGGGAATGATCCCCCGGCCCGTTTATGGTTCACTCTTTTGCTGCTGCCAGGCAGTCTTTTGCCTCGCTGACCTGCCGCTTTACATCTTCCACGACTTCTTTGTTGAAGGCGAGCTGCGCTATTTTGACATCGCCGTCTAAGAGGGCGGCTTTGATGAGCATACCCGCGCGGTTCCTGAACATGAGGATGTCCTTGACATCTTTGGTGGGAACGATCGCGATCTCCTGGCGCAGGAAGGTGTAGTTCCTGCCGATCCGCGCCTCGCCGCCGAAAACGCTCCTTGATTCCGTAAAGCTTCTGTAGAGGTCTTCCTGCATTTCGGCTGTCGGCCATCTCTCTTCGATCGCTTTAAGGGATTTGAAATACTGCACCCACGGCGCGGCCAAGGCAAGGCTCAAAAAGATCGCCATGAAAGCGCCGCCCGTTCGGAACTGCCCCAGAAACTTTGCCGTTGCGGGAATGACCAAAAAAGCGCAGTACAGGACAAAAAACGAAACCCTGTAGAGATAATTCTTCGAGACCGGGAGAAAATACTGCCGGATCTCCTTGTGGATCGATGCTCCGCTGTTTGCTGCGCCTTTGTTTGCTTCGCTCATTGCTGTACCTCTTTCCGGAATGTCCTGGTTCCTCTGCCATTGTAGCAATCGTTGCTGTGCGCTGCAATCGGATTTTGTTATAATAAGCCATAGGGTCTGTTTCTTTGGACTTAAGAGGTTGTGTATGGAAAAGAAATATTCTGAAAAGACGATGGAAGCCGCGGTGAACAAGAAAAAAGTCGTTCTGAAGCAGTGTTTACGACGACATAATGGGAAATTACCCGATCTATAAACAACTCAAGGACATGGTGACGGTTCCGGTAGCGTATGTCTTCCGGGTCAAGCAGGGCGGCGACGGATTTTTGCAGGAGGCGAAGAAAAACGCGGGACTGCTGCCGGGGCTGTATAAGTAGACCCGTTATGAGGGTGAGAAGTCAGCCCGTTCCGAGGATAGGGAGAAGCGGGGCTGTGCCGGGGGAAATAAGATGAACGACGGTGTGATAAAGAAGTGCCCGGTCTGCGGAAGCACGACCCGGATCGGAAAGATCCTTTACGGCCTGCCGGACGGCAGCGAGGAGCTGATGCGCAGGTGCGGGAACGAGGAAGTGTATTTGGGCGGATGCATGATCCTCCCCGGATATCCGAAATTCCATTGCTTCGAATGCGATTCAAACATCGGGAAAAGTCCGATCCTGCTGACCAAAAGCGGCGGGGAGGACTATCGCAGGATTACCACGGCGATCCGCTTTAGAGAGGAAGGCCGCCCGACGCTCGTTCTCGAGAAAAAAGATGGCAAAACAGTGCTGGAGGTCTGGACGCGGAGCGAAGCGGAGCAGGATTCCGATCAGGCAGGGCAGGATTCCGGCGAAGCGGTGCTGACCATCGATGAGGTTCTGCGGAGCCTGAATCAGACAACGCAGGATCCCCGTGAGAGTCTTTCTTACACGCGCGAGATGACGGAAGAAGAGTGGAAGGAACTCCTGGACAAGCTGTACACGGAGCTGTACCTGCACGAATGGAGAGTTATTTTTCTGAAAAGCAGATTTCCTGAAGGTAAGCGGTGGGAGCTGGAAACAGGATTTACGAAAGACAGGCGGCTCAAACGGGTCGGCGTCGGCATCTTCCCGCCTTACTGGGAAGAGCTGCTGGATGTGCTGAAGCCCTATTACGGGGAGGCCGGTTTATCATAGTAACCGTAACTCCCCGTACAAAGCGCGGATTCCGACCTTGCCAAAACAGCGGCGGACCTGGTGTCTCACGACAGCATCGGAAAGGTACTGGGGAAGATATGATGTATAAAAGAAGAGTATTACCGCTTTTGATCACAGTGTTTCTTATGGTCTTTATCTTTCTGCAGTCCGCGCTGCCGGCGGACCTGTCGCAGCAGGAGAGCAATGCTATTGTCACATTGCTGACCGGGCTCCTTCCTGTGGCCCCTAAGACCCTGTCTTTTGTGATCAGAAAAAGCGCCCATTTTATGGAATATCTGCTGCTTGGCATGAGCCTTTTTGTGACGGTACGGGAATACTTCCCGGTGGAAGAGAGGATCGGAGCGGTCCGGTTTGGCTTGTTGTTACCGTGGGGGATCGGAACGCTGTATGCTCTTACAGATGAGATCCACCAGCGCTTCGTGCCGGGGAGGAGCTGTGAGGCCAGGGATGTTTTGATCGATAGCTGCGGGGTGGCGGCCGGAGTGCTGGTGATGGTATTGATCAGAAGAGCCGGGGAAAAGAAGAGGCGGCCATGAAAAAAGGGCATGCCGCACAAGCGCAGGTTTTCCTTGCTGCTTAGTGCGACAGGCCCTTTTTCTCGGGTGACAATGAGAACCGTCCCCAGTGTCACCCCCCTTTCTGTGTCACTTCAGCAGTGCCATAATGCCTTCGATGATCTCGGGATTTGGGTATCCGCCTCCGGCAGGTCCTTCCATGCCGTACGTCAGCGCGTAGGAGAAATTGTCCGCCATGCACTCCTCCGGATCGATGACATAGGCCGTATTGGCCCCGAAAACCTCCTTGAAATTCTCTGCCTGGCCGAGCGTGTAGTACATGTCGCTCCCGTCGATCGGGATCAGTGCCGTCGTTTCGCACGCGAAGAACAGATCCCCTTCCTTTTCGAAATGCTGTGTCGTGATGAGATCCGTGAAGCAGTCGATGTCCTGCCCGTTAATGCGGAACGTCGCGTAGGCGTTGTGATGTTCCACGTCCGGATTGCTGATGTGGTATTCGAACGCGCTCGGCGGCAGCGGGAAATCCTCCTCCTGAACCGTGAAGTGGATCAGCTTGTACATCGCTGCCCTGAAATCCGGATTGCATCTGGTCAGGCAGTGGAACGTCTCGTGCCATAACACATGCTCCATGTAGGTTATGACATCCTTGTTGGCCGGGTCAGCCAGTAAGAAGTCCAAAAGACGGGGCGACAGGTAGATCTGCGTGCCGTGCGTGTAGGCGCTCGCCCCCGGTTCTTCCTGCATTGTGGTCTTGATCAGCACGATCTTGCCGAGCGGCGGGAGTGTGTAGCCGTTGTCCTCGAGCGATTTTTCCATCTCCGCGAAGACGGCGTCGACCGCCTTCACCTCTTCCCCGGTGAAGTCCAGGACCTGCTCCGCGGCATGGGCCTTGTACTCCTCTATTGTCGCGCCTTTTTTCTGCATCTTGTATTCGAGATCGTTCCGGCTGAATCCGTCAAAATACGCCTTGTTCCCGAGCATCAGTTCCTGTCCCTCGGACATGGAGGCATATCGGTGGGCGATGCGGGACGCGGCTTTTTCTGCGGTTTCACTGCTCCCGGGTGCAGCAGTTGCTGCAGTTGTGGCGGTGTTTTGCCCCGATGCGCTGCCTGCGCTATTCTGTGCTGTTCCGCAGCCGCACACAGCGATTATTACACTTAGTATTATAGCGATCAGTTTTTGGGTCATGATGTCCCCCTGTCAACGAAATGACGTGTTCTTCTGAGAGAAGAAGCGCATCACCGCGTTTTGGTACCAATTTGTTTTCATAGTCACCTCCGGTATTTGGTGTATAATTTATTGTAGCATATTGTTGACATTGGGGACGGTTCTCAATGTCAACCCGCAGAAAAAGCTGACAGTGAGAACCGTCCCTAATGTCACCATTAAGGGAGGTAAGGGATGCAGGAATTCTATTTCAAACAGGTGGATGACGGCACCTTCTGTATCACGGGATACGTGGGGGACGAAGCCGAAGTCGTCATTCCGACGGACAGGGTATATACGATCCTGAGCGACAGGATCTTCAGGGGGCACAGCGAGATCACTTCCATACAAATTCCGGACACGGTGACAGATATCGGGGAATTCGTATTTGACGGCTGCGCGAACCTTCGGCAGCTTACTCTGCCTTCGCAGCTCAAGACGCTGTGGGGCCTGTCTTTTGTCAGATGCGGCGTCGAGGAGTTCGTGCTGCCGGACCAGCTGAGGATCATCCCGCCGTTTGCGTTCAAGGACTGCAAAAACCTGCGCAGAGTCGTCTGCGGCGCGGGGCTGGAGAAGATCTACTCGTGGGCGTTCGGCGGGTGCGACCTGCTCACGGAGGAAAACCTGATCCACGGTCCGGGCGTGGAGATCAGCCCGAAGGCGTTTGAGAGACGGTGAGCGGGGGCGTTGCAGCTGTGGATCAGTGGAGTGAAAACCCGGAAAACAGCCCTTCAGCACTTATTCGGTGGCGGCAGGGACGACATTATGAACGGAGGAAGAGATCAAGGTGAGCAAGATCACACAGGAATCGAATGGCAGTTACCACTGGGACTGCTCGATCGACACGGAATATCATAAGGAATCCGGCAGGAAGGGGCTGTGGGGCGTCCTGTTTTTATGCGTATTTGTGTTGGTCGCATTCTTTATCGCGACCGGCGGCGGGGGCGGACTGGGCGACCTCTGGATCCCGCTCCTCGTGATCGGCGTGATCCTGGTGATCGCGGTTCCGCTGCTCCTTATGTGGAATTCAGCCGGGGACCCTCACGAGCAGTATGAAATGACCGAGGAGTACGTGAAGTCCGGTTACAGCAAGTCCGCGATCTACTCGGAATACAAAAAAACAGAAGAAGTGGTGTTCACAGACAAATATATTGAGATGTGCGGAAAGCATGGCCGCAACCGCATTTACGTTCCGGAGGAAGATATGGAATTCGTCAGGGAATTCATTCTGAAGCGGCTTCCGGAAGGCGTACGGGGGAGGCAGAAATGAGCGATATCGTGATCAGGGAATTACAGCCCGAAGATGCAGAAAAACTGATCGCCTATATAAAGAGGATCGGCGGCGAGACCGACAATCTCACATTCGGCCCGGAGGGGTTTCCGGTGACAGTGGAGCAGGAAAAGGCGATGCTGCGGTCAAAAACAGAGCATCCGAAGTCTGTCATGTACGGCGCGTGGCGCGGGGAAGAACTGATAGGCGACGGAAGCCTCGACGCGATGCCGCGCAGGATGTCTCACCGGGCAGAGCTCGGACTGACAGTCGTCAAGGAGATGTGGAACAAAGGCATTGGCAGCAGGATACTCGAAAAGCTCATCGAGTACGCTAAGGAGGCGGGTATCGAGATCCTTAATCTCGAGGTCCGCAGCGACAACCTTCCGGCGATCCACCTGTACGAGAAGTACGGCTTTCAGCGGATCGGAACGTCACCAGCGTTTTTCAAGATCGGAGATGCGTATTACGATTTTGAACTCATGTATCTGGACCTGAGGGCAAAAAAAGAGAGCGCTTGAAGTGTGTATAAAGACCTGAGGTGTCTTTTCTGAGACGGAGGACGGGCGCCCGGAGGCGATTCAGAAGATACGGAGCTATGTTTTGACATGTGCGGGGATCCGCGAAGACAATCCGTGACGGAGCGGCCCATAAACCATGAGAGAAAGTGACAGATCCTGGATCTGACGGGAGAACAAATGAAGGTATTCCAATACATCTTTTTGGCGATATGCGCGCTCGCGGAAACAGCGCTGCTGATCTTTGGGTTTACGGGGATCTACGCCTACGCGGGCAAAGCGGACCCGAACGTGCCGACCGGGATGGTCGTCGCGGTGACGGCCTGCGCCGCGGTCCTGCTCGGCATCACGATCAGGAGCTTTGTAAAGGTGGCAAAAAACAGGGAGCGCCCTGTTCTTCCCTTATTCCTGTTCAAGTTCCCCGTGATGGTCTTTTTTCTCGGGGTCATCTGGTTTGCGCTGGACATTCCCGAGGCGGGAGTCGTCGGATTCATTCTTTCGCTCGTGCTGGGAGCGCTGATCTACTCCATGACCAAGGTGCCGTGGGGCGGCAATAAGCAGAAGGCTAAGGCACAGGCCGGCATTCAGATGAAAACCTTCACAAAGGAAAAAGCGGAGTGGGCCTGGAATGACGCGGCAGCTGAATTCCTGCGTCTTCAGGGTGTCAGCGGAAACGGTCCTACTGACGACCTTCAGAGCGGCGCTGCCGGGAGAGAGTTTACCGATGAGGAAAACGAGAAGATCTATAGGTACGCGGGCATGCCGCTCGCCTATTTTCTCGGCTGGCTGATCAAAAACGACTATGTGAGTGAGGAATTCCCCAGTACTTTTGGCGCTGAGGACGCTCAGGCGGTGCGGGAGAAGAGAATGACGCCGATCGATTTTTTGGCACGGTGCATGGATTACGTGCTTGTGAGAAGTGAGATCGCGCCGGAAGTTCAGCGGTTCGTGGACGCATATTACACGTATGAGTCGGATGCGGGGCCGTTCACGCACAGGAGCCGGAGGTATTTCTTCGACTATTACAAGGTGGTCTGCAGCGAGTATGATGTGCCGCGGTTTTTCTGCGTGGAGTTTGACTGGGACAAATTCGAGCAGCTGTCGGAGGTCCTGGACAGGCGGCTTCGAGATTTCAGGCGGTACGGCGTGGATGAGGGCGAGATGGAGATTCTCGATGAGCACATGGCGAGTCCGTTTTTTGACACGGAGGCTACGCTGTGCGCGGAGCCGGGCACGCCGCCCGCGTATGTTCAGAGGTGCGCAGCCGCGTATAGGGACATGAGCGAGGGGCTGCGGAAGGAGATCGCGGAGGCGTTGATCGAATACTGCGTGGACGAGCTGCCGATGCTGCCGGAGGCGGACCGGGTGATCCGGCACTTCTCGCCGTATAAAGTGGTGGTGTTCAAACCGGTGAGCGGCACGGCGTATTGCGCGCAGGCGGCCGGGTCTGGCAGGGGCGCACCCATGGACGCACCCTGCGATAGCGCGGTGCCCGCCTACGTGGTGCTCGGTGAGAGCGAGTGGGAGCCGGAGCATGGGATCTCGTTTACGGTGATCGGAGACCATGCGGTGGGCTTCGGGTACTATGCCGATGCGGAGCCGCCCTACGAGGAGGACCTGCAGTGGCGGTACCGGATCCTTGAGGACGTGGCGCACGGTAATACCTGCGCGACCGATGTAATCCCGGCGCGGTTTGGCGGGCGAAGCGGCCCGGCGGACAATCAGGTCGTGGTCCCGAGAGCGGCGGCGGAACGTAAAGAGCAGTATGAGGATATGATCGAGGCACTCTATGTTTTGAAAATGGCGGAGCATTACGACTGCAAGATCACTTATCATGAGGCGAAGCCGAATTTCCTGTTCGTGGAGGCGACGGCCGGCGAGCGCAGGACGTTTGCGGATTCAATCGGGCTGACGTAATGGTGACGATTTTTTCACCAAATCTTAATCTTTCTTTAATGTACAACCCGCGGGGGAGTGTTACTATAGCATCAGTAAAAGGGAGTAGTGGAACGGCAATGTTTTGCCGGACTTGAAATCGTCAGTACGATGCAGGAAGCTGCATCCGTATCAAGTGAGACCACAAGACTTTTACCATGGCAGAGGCCGTGGTAGAAGTCTTTTTTACCGCATCTGCCAAAAACAGACGACACGATGGATCAAAGATTGTAGGAGGAAACTATGATGATGACAGGTATGTTTATTTTCATGATCATGCTGCTTGCATTTGTGATCGGCACCGGAATCCGGCTCGCATGGGGCGTCACGAAGTTCATCTTCGGGCTGGGACTGTTCTGGTTCTGCCCGCTGCTGTTCGTGCTTGCTGTGCTGTTTGGCGGTTTCAGCCACACATGGCTGCTGATCGTGATCATCGGGCTCCTGTGCGGCAGAGGATTCAGAAGAATTTGACGGGCCGGAGGGCCCAAGATGAATGAGCCACGGGGTAGAAGCCTCGTGGCTCGATTTTGTGAGGGTTTTCTTAGAATAGTTTCATTACGCCCAACCGCGATGAAATTCGATGGAACATTTTTCACAGATGCCTTTGTCACGCCCAACCATCACTGGCAGCGGGCCAGGCAAGTAAATTGGCTTTGCGGCAAGCTGGAGAAGCAAGTGGTAACAACGAAGTAGCCCCTCAAGCGGTTGTTGGCCGCAGGAGAGGCTAGTGGGATTAAGAGACCGAGTCGGCATGATGGGGATCGAACCCATACTGGCACTATGTCCGCTGGTTTCTGAGGCCAGCCTGTCTTCCAATTGCATCACATGCCGATTTGAGCGCCACTCCCGGGTCCCGACCCCGGATGCCGGATGTTCCGACCCCTGCTTAGCAGGCAGGTGCATTTGCCAATTCTGCCAGAGCGGCTAATGTTGAATCTTCGGACGACCTGCGTCGCCCGGGGAAGTACCTCCGAAGGGATTTGAACCCTCACTGAGCCGGGTTTAAGCCGGCGTCCTCTTCCGGTTGGGATACGGAGGCAAAACAGTGACTACAAAACAGTGACTACAAAAAAGGGTGGTGTTTTGACCACGCAAAAAGACCGCCTGCGCCGAGATCTCCGGGCCGGCGGTCTTTGGGACCTTTTTTCTAAGATTTCTGATTGCCTGTAGGGTTCCGGAGATTTTCTCTCTTGTCATGTCCTACTATACGTCAGAAGGCTGAGGTTGTCATTCAACCCGTGGTATAATCAGGATCCTTTTACGAACAGGCCGTCCTCGCTGTTCTTGGAGTCCTGCCAGCGAAGCTTTTCGCCTTCTTTCATGAAGGCGCCCTTTGTGGTCTCCTCGCCGGAAACGGTCTCGTTGTCTTTGTCATCCCATGTGTGGATCGAGTACGCCCCGTCCTCGTAGGAGAGCATGCCCGAAACCGGGTCATACGTGCCGTGGATCATCCAGACTGCCTTTTCCGAAGCACTGCCTGCCCAGTTGACCACGATCTCATAGCTGCCGTCATCGTTCGCGGTAATGTCCATCGTCGCGCGCTGGCTGACCTCGTCATTCCAGGAGCCGGAAAGATCCATCTCGCCCGTGAAGTCCGCGAGGATTTCCTGCGTCGTGATCTCAGCCGTCTGCACTTGTTCCTCTGCCTGCGTGGCGGCTTCCTCTGCCTGCTTGGCAGCTTCCTCCGCCTCTTTTTCCGCCTGCCCGGCAGCTTCCTTTGCCTCTTCCACGGCCTGCGCAGCAGTCTCCTTTGCCGATTGCGTCTGATCGGACTTTTTCCCGCATCCTGTTACGGTAAATGCCATCATAACTGCGATACTTGCCAAAACAGCGATCCTTGCAATCCAATTTTTGCTCATTTCTGTTCTCCTTGTCTTGATGATGTCTGTATTTTGTCATAGCGGCGGCTGGCATATTCAGCGCCGACTATACACTATATATTGTACGCAAAAGATACTGACTTTCCACACTTCCCGCAATATAATATAACGGTATTATATACAGCGCAATGAAGGAGGAGAACGATGAACAGAGCACCGGAGATCTCAGAATCGACAGTGGACGAAAGAAGAGAGTATATCAACAAACGCTATCCGTGCATTGCGGATTGCGAGTCGTGCGGTCTGTGCAAGGTTTTCCACGGAAAGAATGCCGAGATGGCTTACGACGACTACATCATGGGAGTGCGGTCTTTTGCGGACGTCACGGGAGATTTCAGAAGATAGATTTCGGAAGGCAGAATCGCCCGTGCGTACGGGATAAAAACGGAGAAAAAATATGCAAAAGAAGAATCATCCTGCAATACTATACATTACTCTGATCCTGAGCGCGATCGCGCAGTGGTTCTTTGTGGCGGAAAACAAAATTGGATACGTCTTGTGGCTGCCTGTTTTCATTTTCTTTGCGGTCGCAGTGCTGCCGAATCAGGCGCGCGGGGAAGCCGGGCCTGATAAAAAGGCGATTGTTATTACGGCCCTGCTGCAGCTGTCACAGCTTTCCCGATTTATTATTCGATGGCCCCTCGACCATAGATTCAGGATGTGTGCAAAAGCGCTCGGCATGTCTGATCCGGTGCTGGCAGCCCTGACCGGGACGGCGCTGGCGCTTCCGGGGTTCTATTTCACGCTGAGAGTCATCGAGTATTTCCTGCCGGAGACGAAGCCTGCGGGAGCGGCCGGCGAGGCTGCGATAGGGCCTGGCGCTACCACCGAGGGCACCGGCACAAAAAACGCCCCTCAACGCGGGCGCGCGGCAAGCCTGCTGTCCAAAGGAAACCGCAAAGTCATTCTCCTTTGCATCCTGTGTGCCGCCATCGCAATGACGATCTGCTCGGAGTGCTCGTTTATGTACCCGATCAATTCGCACGCCGATCCCAACATCTTTATGACTGTCGGGAAGGGATGGGTGAACGGCCTTCTCCCTTACAGGGACCTGTATGAACAGAAAGGCCCCATCCATTACATGATCTACGGGGCGGCTTATCTGCTCACCGGGAACAATTACTACGGCGTTTACCTGATCGAGATCGTGCTCGCGGCCGCTTTCCTCTATCTGATCTTCCTGACCTGCGAGCTGTTCGGGGAGAAGCGCTATTACCTGGTCGTTCCGCTGGCAGCTATCGCTGTCTATACGTCGAAGGGCTTTCGGACCGGCGGGAACTCGGAAGAAGTATGCATGCCGCTTCTGGCTTACGGGCTGTACCTGGGCCTTGCTTATTTGTCAAAACACCGAAAGCCCCGCTTCCGGGAATACGTCCTGCTCGGGGTCTCGCTCGGGCTCGTTTTCTGGAACAAGTTCACGTTTGTGGGGTTCTACGTCGGGTGGTTCCTGTATTTTGGCTATTTTTATATAAAGAGAAAAGAGATGAAGGAATTCCGGGACATGTTCCTTGGATTCGCTGCGGGATTTGTACTGCTGACAGTGCCGGTCCTTCTGATCTTTGTCGCGAACGGGGCGATCGCCGATCTGTTCAAGGTGTATTTCTACGACAACATCTTCCTGTATTCCGAATACAAGGAGAAGGTCTTCATCGTCAGCCTGGTCACGAACTACGCAAATGGGCTGGCCAACCTCGTGGACGGCAGCTTTTTCATATTCCTTTTGATCGTTCTGGGGCTTTTGCGAGACAAAACAAGGTTCCTGGCGACATCGATGGCGTTCCTGTTCAGCACGTCGTTCATCGGAGAGCACATCTATACGTATTATGCATTTATCTTTGTGCCGTTCGTCGGGCGCGGCATCGCGGTGATGCTGGAGAAGGCGGCCGCGGCTGCAGGGCCGGTGGGCGCCACGGCGGAGAATGCGGCGGCGGTACAGGAGACCGCAGTTGCAGCGCAGCGCGTGAATCCGGATACCCTGATCAGGAAACACGCTGTCGCGGCGATGATCGTGTTTGCGGGGGTGTGCTATGTTTTGACACCGAATCGGGCGAGGTTCGGCATGAAGAAGGCGGATACGCCGCAGTATCAGATGGCGGAGGTCATTCATCAGAGCGAGGACTGGACGCTCCTCAATTACGGGTTTTTAGACAACGGGTTTTATCTGGCGGCGGAGGTGCTGCCGACCTGCAAGGCATTTTGCAGGACGAATATGCCGCACGAGGAGATGCTGGCCCTGCAGGAAGAGTATCTCATGGAGCGGAAGTGCGAGTTCGTCGTGACGAGTACACGGCTCGACAAGCCGCTGTATGAGCTGTACGACATGGTGCTCAAGAGCGGGGCCTACAGGCTTTATCAGAGGAAGAAATAACGGTTGACATGGAGAATCAATCTTTGGTGCGGCTGCGCAGGGGAAGTATGCATTGTTGTAATGGTGTTGGAATGAATAACGTTACTCATACTCCTTTTTGGCGCGGTCATCGATGATGCATGCCGAAGGCAGCCGCTTCATCACAAAGTCTCTCACGAAGGGCATGTCATCGGCGGGAACGTAGATGCGGAATCCGCCGATCTTCTGCACCGGCTCGATATACGTATCTGTGAAGATCACATGCTTTGCACTGTCAAAAACGAAATCTGTCCTGTAACGTTTCGAACCGGTCCAGATACTGTATTCCGACATGCCGTAGCCGCGGGTCGCCCCGTAGCCTCTCTTGAAAAACCGGATCACGCCGATCGTGATGAGCAGGCCGGCGATGCACGACAGAAAGATGACCAGAAACGCCCCCCAATCGCCTGACGGTATGCATAGAAATCCGCCGAAGATCATAAGGCCGATGCAGATCACCTCGACGACGGTCGCAACGATCTGATATTGTTTCATCTCGTATTCCCTGTCGAAAGTGCCGGTCCAGTAATAGTTTCCGTTTTCTGATCTTGTCATGCGGATGCTCCTTTTACAGTGATTCGTCTGTGGAGTTGCTTTGTGTTTATAGTTGCACAGAGTGACGGCGGAGTCAACGAGGTATGCAGAATCTCTACCCCAGAGGTGGGGAGTAGATGTTCCCAGATCCTGGACAACGTGTAGGCGGTCCGCAACACGGAGTTCACGGAGGAAGAGAGAGCGGCCATTGATGAGGTGGCGCTCAGCTGAGACGATTGTGAACCATAGAAGCTGTCCATTTGGCCCATTCCGACAATGGAAAACAGAGTTGTTCCCGTTTTTGCCTGATGATAAAATTAAAGTGAGCCAAAGGGTCTGTCCCTTTGACGCAACTTCCTGAAAGTCAATATTTGGCATACTCACACCGTTAAGCAATGATCTTAAGGAGGAGAAGAGATGGAGTCCGCAGGCAGCAAAGGATGGAAGATTTTGATTCCGAAGACCGCCCTTATTCCGGAGGCTGAGAAGTATCTTGGAGACAGAGGACATACGATCATTCCGTATTTTACCAAATCGGGTGAGGAGCTGAGAGCGGAGCTGCGCGCCCACAAGCCGGATGCGATCATCATCCGCGACGCGAAGGCCGACAGGGCCTTTTTTGAGGCGGCGGCGCCGAACCTGAAGGCGATCGCGCGTTACGGCGCAGGATATGACGGAGTGGATCTCGATGCAGCTGACGAGTTTGGCGTCACATGCACCTACGCGCCGATCGGCAACAGCTTTTCCGTTGCGGAAGTCGCGATGTTCCACCTGCTGCACGCTGCCCTTCGGATCGAAGTGGTCAGGAAGAACATGATGGTCGACTTTATGCTGGCCAAACAGAGAACGCCCTATAACAACCTCGCCGGAAAGACCGTCGGCCTCATTGGCTGCGGAAATATCGGAAGCCGCGTGGCAAGGCACGCCATGGAGTTCAAGATGAATGTCTGGGCGTATGACCCCTTTAAGCCCGCCGGGGATTTCCCGAAGGGTGTTCGCGTGGTGCGCGATCTGGACGAGCTTTTGACCGGTTGTGATTTTATCTCCCTTCATGCGCCGGCGACTTCCGTCACCAGAAATATGATCAACAAAGAGACGCTGGCCAAGATGAAACCCACGGCATACCTCATCAACACCGCGCGCGGAGCGCTGGTCAATGAGGCTGACGCCATTGAGGCGGTTAAGAACGGCGTGATCGCAGGTGCGGAGTTTGACACCTGCGTCAACGAGCCGCTGGATCCCGATAGGGAAGTCCTTCACACCGACGGCATCTATGTGACGCCTCATCAGGGCGGCAGCACGAAGGAAGCTTCGACCAGGGCGTGCATGATGGACTGCATCGGCATCCATGAGATCTACGAAGGGAAGGCTCCTTCCTGGCCGATCCCGCGCATCAATTATGACACGGCGCCGACCTATGACGACGTGAACGAAGAGCCGGCATACGAGGCGCCGGATTATCTGGATATCTGGGCGCTGTAAGCTGAACCGGGTTGACAGAGGGGAAGGTTCTTACCGTTAACTAAATGAGACAAAGGGTCTGTCCCTTTGTCTCATTTTTGTACAAGGAAAAGTTGTGTAACGGTACCGTTTTCCATTACAATTTACTGTAAAGGTAAACGGTACCATTACAGCGTTACAGAAGGGGGTTATGAAAAAAGGAATGCTGCGAAAACTATTATCCATGAGCATTGTCTTGGCGATGGTAATGTCGCTGTTTGGCTGCGGTGCCAAAACATCGCCTTCCAGGAGTATTGAAGCACCGGCGGGCGATGCCGCGAAAGAGCAGGCACCTGCTGACCAGGCACCTGCTGACCAGGCAGCCGCTGACCAAACCACAGCCGCTGACCAGGCGCCCGCCGCAAAGGTATCTGCCGACGACATAGACCTCAAGGAACTCATCGCTTCCATGACGACGGAAGAAAAGATCGCGCAGCTGATGATCGTCTCGCTCAGGTCAGATGCAGTCAACACAGACACGGTTAAAGAACTCGATGAGAACTACGCAAAGCTGCTGAAGAAGTATGATTTCGGCGGGATTATTCTGTTTTTTGGCAATATTCAGGATGCGGCGCAGACAGTTAAGCTGATCCGCGACAGCCAGGCGGCGACGCTGCAATCCGCGCACGCCATCCCCATGTTCGTCTGCGTGGACCAGGAGGGCGGCAGGGTCAACCGCGTCGGTTTTGGAACGACCGGGTCAGGAAATATGGCCCTTGCGGCGACCGGAAGCACGGCGCTCACAGAGGAAAGCGCCCGGATCCTGGGAGAGGAGATCAAAGCGCTTGGATTCAACGTGGATTATGCCCCGGTCGCTGATGTCAACAGCAATCCCGCAAATCCGATCATCGGCGTCCGCGCTTTCTCCGACGACCCGCAGATCGTGGCGGAGCATGTCACCGCCTATATCAAAGGCCTCGACGAAGCCGGCAGCATTGCGGTTATCAAGCACTTCCCCGGCCACGGCGACGTGGGCGAGGACAGCCACACACATCTTCCCTGCTCCAGCCTCACTCTCGACGATATGATGAGCTGCGAGCTTATCCCCTTCCAGGCGGGCATCGACAGTGGCGCAGATATGATCATGACGGCCCACATCCAGTACCCTGAGATCGAGCAGGGGACCTACGTTTCCATCAAGGACGGTGTGGAGGTCAACCTCCCGGCTACACTGTCCCGCACGATCATCACCGGCCTTCTCCGCGAGAAGATGGGCTACGACGGGATCGTGGTCACGGACGCCATGGATATGGGCGCGATCGTCGAGCATTTTGACCCGGTCGACGCCGCGGTCATGGCGATCAACGCTGACGTCGATATTCTGCTGTGTTCGGCAAATATTTATAAGGACAAAAACATAGACACCTTCTCCGTGGTCGAGAACTATATCGCTGACATCGCCGCCAGAGTGGAGAGCGGGGAGATCGCACAGGAGGAGCTGGATAATTCGGTGCTCAGAGTTTTGGCGCTGAAGAAAGAAAAAGGAATTCTGAAATATAATGGGCAGGATCCTTTGGAAGATCAGATCGCGAAAGCCGAAGCACTGGTCGGGTCCGCGTCCAACCACACGAGAGAGTGGGAGATCGCGCAGGCGGGCATGACGCTCCTCAAGAACGAAGGGCACGCGCTGCCTTTAGGCAAAGAGGAATCCGCGCTCATTTTGTACCCGAACGAGGCCAGATATCCGTCCGTCGAGTATGCGTCGGCAAGACTTGCCAAGGAAGGACTTGCGGATTCTTCCAAGGTGACCGCGATGTGCTTCGAGAACCTCGCGGCGGACGACGCGGCGCTGGCGGCAGCCCTGGACCAAAACGAGAAGCTCGTCATTCTCTCGCAGGCAACCACATGGAGCGAAGCTGTGGCGAACGCGATCGAGCAGTTCCACGCTGCGGGGAAGCAGGTCGTGCTCGTGTGCCTGAACCTGCCGTACGACGCGGCGCTGTATGAGGATGCGGATGCAGTCCTGTGCGCGTTCCAGCCCTACGGCAATGCGCACGACGAAGAGGGGAACGGGCCCTTCAACATGAATGTGGCGGTCGCTCTCTGCACGCTGTATAACGAGTCGGTGCCTTCCGGGACGCTGCCCGTCAATGTGCCCGGGATCACCTTGAATGAAGGGGTGGTCACCTACGAAGACGAGCTTCTGTATGAGCGTGGCGCCGGACTGGAGCTGTGGGGAGACTGAACGACCAAGACGCCCCCTTCGCGTTATACTACGGGTTGAATGACAAGCCGGATTGCAAGTGGTACTGTAGGATCAAAGAAAGCAAATTGCGTTATAGAGAAAAAAGGAGATCACAGTGATGACAAACATAGTGAATTGCAAAGCAAATGAGCGAGAGTCACAGCGATTCTGGAGCGTCCAGGAGCGTTTATTCACTATACCCTTGTCGGAGAAGCAGAGTACGCATGTCTTAGGGGGAATCTATTTGGATACGTGAATGTATCCCTGGTTCCTATACGACTGACTTGGACCGCTTTCCTGACCGGGGAAGCGGTTTTTTGTATTCATCATTCACATTATGGACAGTTGGCCGACAGGGAGAGGCGTCCGGTTGAAGCCCGGAATAGGTTCGTTCGACTCGAACACTGCCCACTCAATGTAAAGGGTGGTTTCGGCCCTTTGAGATAAACCCAGTGATGGGGATAAAGGGACTTCGGTCCCGACTTGCCGCAAGGCGAGCCCAACAGAAAACCCATAGAACAAGATCGTGCCTTTCTGCCCAAGGGCAACTGCTGAGGGTATGGCGGGATCGGGATCGGCGGTACATCGCCGGGTTCCTGGCCTGGAAACAGGGGAGAAAAATCTATGGATCTACGGTGCGAGTTGTGCAAGAACAAGTGCTGTATTTATCTGCCGGAAGTCCCTCAAACCGAAAGGAAGGGAAAGAAGGACAGAAGGAAGTCCGCAAGACGACATAAGAAAGAGTATCGAGTAAGTGCAACTCTAAGAGACGGCAGTCTCTGAATCCCGCAAGGAAGAATGTGCCCAAAGGAAATTTATAGCGTCCTGATGCAAGAGTTTGCGCCGGCAGATGCGGATCGTACAGATCAAGTTCTCAGTCTGTGTTTTGACAATCTCAATACCCGGCGATAGCTCATTGGAAGAGCAGACTCATAGCATGAGTATATGATCAAATGAATCCTGCCCGGGATTCTCACGGCAATCCTCGACAACTTAAATCGGTTCGAATCCGATTCGCCGGGCTAGGGGCGAATCTCTGTAAAAAAGCAGAGGTTCGTCTTTTTTGTTGTAAAAAGGGGGCGCGGTTTCGATGGTCAGTGCTTATTCAGCTGATAGAAATGTTGGTGGGAATCGGGTAAACTGTCTTTAGTGGTGTTGACGGTGGGGAGGGCTCTCAGTGTCAAACCGTTGAAAAACTATGCGGGAATCGAATAAAATGAATATAAGCACTTACTGAAAAACGGAAAATGAGCCAAAGGGTCTGTCCTTTTGGCACACGCGAGAAGGAGGATTATATACAATGGAAAACCGTATCATCACGATCAGCAGGGAA
>CACXMK010000038.1 GCA_902768735.1 uncultured Lachnospiraceae bacterium
AAGGTACAGTAAAAAAAGACGCCGCTGACGCGGCTATGAGGCGCTTGTATCCCGCGGACGACTATGGTCGGCCGGGGTTTTACGCGCCGTTTCGATAATGGAAGTGGGATGACCGACGCCGATCGCATACAAAAGCTGGATCTCTATTTTGTCAGCGTATCCCGCTGCCACAAGGTTCTTCGCGACGTATCTCGCGGCGTATGCCGCGCTCCTGTCGACCTTTGTACAGTCCTTGCCGGAAAAAGCGCTGCCGCCGTAGGTATCAACAAGGATCTTGCGTCCGGTCAGGGCCGCGTCTCCCTGCGGGCCGCCTATCACGAATCTTCCTTGTCAATGATGACTTTTTACTCAAATTTTGTTGTTTGCCGTTCAGTTTTTTCAGCATTTATCCGTCACGCCGTTTTACTTTTGTAAAAACACTCTGTATACTCATACGTGAGATCTATGTTTTGACCGGAATGCATCTTTATAATTAATCTTGATAGAACGTAATTGTATATAGAAGGAATATCCGTTATGGTACAAGCCCCCCGCGACAGGCTCATACGCTTCGCCACGAGCCTTTCGGTTCTGGCCGCTTTTTCGACGCTTTCGTTTCCGGTGGTCCTTCCCTTTATGCTGGGATCCACCGCGCTGGTGCTCGCCATTCTCTCCAAAGGCGGCAGCGAAAGATTTACCCCCAAGGGAAAAAGGGCCGCTATGATCGCCGCTGTCACGATCGCGGTCAACGCGGCACTGTTCATTGCTTCCGTTTTTTACTTCTTTAAGATCCTGCGGGATCCCGCGCTGCAGGAGCAGTTCAGCGCACTTTTGTACAAGACCTACGGGATCACGTATGAAGAGTTTATGAACAGGTACAGCGTGATCTTTACCGGAAGACCGTGAAACGGAGGTAACTATGGCCGCATTTAAAAGTATTAAAAGATTAAAAGCGGACGCGCGGGCTTCCCTATTGGGGAACCTGATCACTCCCGTGATCTCTGTTTTGCTATATCTCGCAACCACTGCCGTCCTCACGGAATTGATCGCTAATTTCCGGACGGGATCGGTATTGCTCTCGCTCCTGCTCTCCGTGATCGTTTTCCTCGTAGTGAACATCTGTGCCAAGATGCTCCGGATCGGGCTCTGCTGTATCTTTCTTCGACTGCAGCTCAGAAAAGGCGCCCGGATCAGCGATCTTTTTTATGGCTTTCGGAACAGTTCCGACACTGCCGTGAAGATCAGCACGCATCTCGCGCTCCTTGAACTGCTCTGTATGATGCCGCTGTTCATAGCGCTATCGGTTCTTTCCGCAAAGGGGATCTCAGGGCACAGGGGAGTTCTCCTGTTTCTGTTCGCAGCCGGCTCCTGCGCATCCTTTTTCTTTAGGATCTACTATGCGCTGAGCCCTTATCTGTTCCTGGACTTTCCCGGATTGTCTGCGCGATCCCTTTTGAGCGGCGGCGCGAAGATGATCCGCGGGCATCGCATACGGCTGTTCCGGCTCTATCTCAGCTTTCTTCCGCTGCATATGCTGACCATCATCTCCATGGGCGTCGCCGGGCTGTGGGTAAGCAGTTACTCGCAGGCCGCCGAAGCCGCCTTCTATCGGGATCTTATTATGAAGATCCGTGCGAAAGACAAAAGGTGAGCCAAAAAAGGACAGCATCTCAACCTCAAAAAAATGCGCTCCCGGAAAGGAGCGCATTTTTCATGCAATGCTTTTGGTATGGCTTCAAAGCGAGTCAAAGGGTCTGTTCCTTCGGCTCATTTTCAGCTTCTTTGTCGGGCAGGAGCGCCTGCTTGTTGTGCTCGGGAAGTTCGGAGCGGATCACGATCTTAGGTCCTCCCTTGCCCTCGACGTAGGCGCGGGTGATCGTCACGGTTCCGATATTCTCGTCTTTGGGGATCTCATACATGATATCCAGCATGAAATCCTCGATAATAGAGCGAAGCGCCCTTGCGCCCGTATCCTTTTCGAGCGCCTTTTCCGCGATCGCATACAGCGCGTCGTCTTCGAACTCCAGCTTGACTTCGTCCAGTGCCAGGAGTTTCTGGTACTGCTTGAGGATCGCGTTCTGGGGTTCCTTGAGGATCTTGACCAGCATATCCGCGTCGAGTCCCTGAAGCGGGCAGACGATCGGAAGACGTCCGATGAACTCGGGGATCATTCCGAATTTCCGCAGGTCCTCATTGGTCACGCGATCCAGAATGTTCTTGTCATTGTCGTACTTGTCCTTGAGTTCGGCCGAGAAACCGATGGACGTCTTCTTGTGGAGCCTCTCCCGGATGATCCTTTCGAGATCCGGAAACGCTCCGCCGCAGATGAAAAGGATGTTGCGGGTGTTGATCGTCGTCAGCGGGACCATGGCGTTCTTGCTGTTGGCGCCGACGGGGACCTCCACATCGGCTCCTTCCAGAAGCTTGAGCAGTCCCTGCTGGACCGACTCTCCGCTGACGTCCCTGGAATTAAAGTTCTTCTTTTTCGCGATCTTATCGATCTCGTCGATAAAGACAATGCCCTTCTCTGTTTTTTCGACGTCGTTGTCCGCCGCCGCAAGGAGCTTCGAGACCACACTCTCGATATCGTCGCCGATATAGCCCGCTTCCGTGAGGGACGTCGCGTCCGTGATCGCCAGCGGGACGTCCAGGAGCCGTGCGAGCGTTCTCACGATATAGGTCTTGCCGCAGCCGGTGGGCCCAAGAAGAAGAATATTTGATTTTTCGATCTCAATATCGTCCATCGTTCCCGTCTTGACACGCTTATAGTGGTTATACGCGGCAACGGAAATGACCTTCTTCGCCCTGTCCTGTCCGATGACATACTTGTCCAGCTCCTCTTTGATCTTGTGCGGTGCCGGGATATCATCGATGGAAAAGACCGGTTTGGGGCCATCCTTCTTCTTTTTCTTGACTTTGGGCTGCTGGCGTCCGCCGAAACCGCCGCCGAGCAGGTCCCCGAGGTTCAGGAAGCTGATCGAAGGGCGCCTGCCCTGGTCTTTGCTCTCCTCCTCTTCGGATTCCTCGTCCTTCTCCGCCTCGTCGTCCTGCTGATTTTTCTTTGTGTCCGATTCTACAGGCACACTCTTGGGGGGCTCCGCGCTCACAGGACTCGTTTCATCGGCTTCATCTTCGTCTGTCTCATCTGCCAAAACAGTATTCTGCCCATCTGTCTCTTTTGACCGGCTGTCTTTCGTTGAGTCCATGTTCCCGAACCCGGAAAAGAATGGATTGTTCTGCATAAACAGCGGGTTGTTCCAAAGATCCTGCAGATTGAGCTTACTTGCAGCGTCCATTGTCTTCTGCATGCAATCCGGGCAGACTGTGAGTCCGCCCGGAATATGTACCATCTTTCCGGCCTGCTTGTCAGAGCGGCCGCACATGAGGCAGAATTCCCCCGAACCGCCTTCATGATCTCTTGTATTGTCTGCCATATCGTTCCCTCGTTTCTGATTCTTTAGTTACCGAAAGGGAATCCGAACGGTCCGAACGGATCAAAAAATCCCTGTGATCCCTGCGAAGACTCGCCGGAACCGGACTGATCGCCATAACCGCCCTGGCCTTCAGGTCTTCCCTGGCCGCCCTGCATACCGCCCTGGCTGCCCTGCATACCGCCCTGGCTACCCTGGTTTTCACTGTTCTGCGATTCCTGGGTCTGGATGGATGCGCGGGTTCCGAGCGTAACATTTACGGTGGTCTCGGCGTAAGAGCCGTTCCCGTCCTGTCTCTGGACCGAAAGCGTCACTTCCGTGCCCGCCTTGTAGTACTGCAGCATCTTCTGGAGTTCTTCCATACTGGCGACCGACTGGCCGTTGATCGCAGTGATGATGTCGCCTTCGTGAAGGTCGGAGCTCGCAGCTCCGCTGTTTTCAATAATGTTCGCCACATAGACACCGATCGGCATGTTATAGGCGCTGGAGACGTCGGATGTGACCGTCGCTCCGCTGATGCCGATGGTTCCGCGCTCTTCCTCGGCGACCTTGGTAAGGGTCTCTCGGCTCATCAATTCCTCGATGATCGGGATCGCCCTGCTGATCGGAATCGCGAATCCCATTCCCTCTACCGTGCCTCCGCCGATCTTGCTGGAGTTGATGCCGATCACGTTTCCGTTGATATTGACAAGCGCTCCTCCGGAGTTCCCGGGGTTGATCGCTGCATCCGTCTGGATGAATGTGCCTGTGATCGTGTCGTCAGTGATCTCTCTGTTGTTGGCGCTCACAATACCGGTCGTGACAGACTGGCCATAGCCGAGCGCGTTTCCGATCGCGATGACATCCTCACCGATCCTGAGCGAATCAGAATTGCCGAGTGTCGCTATTTTGATCTGGTTGAGTGTCGATTCCTTTATATTTGCAAGCGAGACCGCGATGACCGCGAGGTCGTTGCTGGAATCCGTGCCCTTGATCTCCGCGTCGCAGGTCTCCTGGTCGATGAACAGGACCCTGAGATGATCTGCGCCTTCCACCACGTGGTTATTGGTGACGAGCAGGAGTTCATCGTCTGTCTTACCGATGATGATACCGGAACCGGTGGATTCACCTTCTCTTGTAAATGTCTGTCCGTAGAAAGTCTGGATCTCTTCCGTGAAATCATTGTAGACGGAAACGATCGAAGGCATGACTTTATCGACCACTTTGGTGAGCGCTGTTTCCGGTGCCTGGCTGTCCGCAATGATGAGACCCGCCTCGTTCATGATCCCTCCAACGGTATCCATGATCGATCCGGCCGCATCCTGCTCCGTCTCTGCGGAAGCCGCCTGCTGTTCCTCAGGTACCTCTGTCACCTGAGGCTCCTCTGCGACCACTTCTTCCTGTGCAGGCTCAGCAACCGCGGGAGTTTCTGCTGCGGGAGTTTCTGCTGCGGGAGCTTCTGCTGCGGGAGCTTCTGCTGCGGGTACTTCCGCTGTCGGCTCCTCCTGAACAGGATCTGCCTCTTCAGCTTCCTCCTGTGGCTGTTCAGCCTCAGGCACTTTATCAGGCAGTTCCTTCTTTTCTCCTGACACGGCCGCTTTCTTATTCTCAGCAGATTCCGCGATCGCGGTCTCCACGGGACTCGTGTTGCCGAGATAGCGGTGCACGCCCCAGAAACCCGCGCCGATACATGCGCCCAAAATGATCGCGAGAACAACTGCAAGGAATCCTTTTCCCCTTCCTCCGCCGGAACTCCCGCCGGATCCGTTTCCTACGGACGAACCGTAGTTTTCACCCTGATAGTACTCATGGCTGGTGCTGCTGTACTGGTAGCTCCCATTGCCGGTCGCCGATCCGGTGTCCGCATGCGCGTATTCGCTGTCCGCATAGCCGCTCCCTGCGGCCCCGTATCTCTCGTACAGATTGGCGTTTGCCGCGTCATCCCTGACAGCTCCGGCATAATATGCCGGCTCTTCCGCCGTCTCGCTCACGACTTCCGCCGTGCCGTCCACGATGTTCTTCGAACTGTCCAAATCCCATTTCTCGTCACTCATACTTCCTATACCTGCCTTTCATGATCGGTAATATCTCTTTCATTTTTTTAAGATACGCCAAGTATACGCAGAAAATGTGTTAAAACTGTGATTATCACAAGATTTCCTGGCATAAATAGTTAAAAAAGAGTGAACGATGTGCGACAAAAGCGTGATCTTCGAACAGGCAAATGAAAAAGGCTGCCGTTTCGTGCGACAGCCTTTTATACGAAGCCTCTTTCGATTTCAGAACAGATCCTCTTCTATGACCCAGATTTCCAGATAATCGAAGTCGATTTCCTCGATGAAGGCGTCCTGCGTGAACCTGCAGCGGGCGTTCCTCTGGAAATCCCGGATCACGGAATCCAGCCAGATCGGAACCGCGAGGTCAAACCTGCGGCAGCCTTCTTCCAGCCCCTTAAGGACCTTGTGGGTCCGCGTGTCCCTTTCATCATTCTCAACCACCGTGTCCTTGACAAGGCGGTTATCTTTCCATTCTCTGACCCAGAGCCTGAACATATCTCTCCTAAAAACTCAATCCCGTTTACAGGTCAAATCCGATGATAGCCCGATTGCGATTACAGCTCGATTATGATTACAGCTCGATTCCGTTCAGTTTGCAGAGCTCTCTCGCGGATTCCACAGAGTCGATGCCGGTCTTGTTCTTGATCGGAGCGAACTCCCTGTTCCTGTCGACCTCGTAAGGCAGGCAGGTCTCGAGCGCGTTGACGAGGTCAACGGCCAGCGTCTCGAACTTGTAACCGTTGGGAGTGCCGGGCTTGACTTCCTGTCCGTCCTTATCCATATAAGGGATCTTCTTCTCGACGACATGCATGGGAAGCTCATTGTTTACAATGCGCTCCAGGTCCTTTTCCCGGAACAGGTAGTTGAGGATGACGCCAAAGTTGTAAGCGGGCTCGCCCCTCTCGTCTTTTGCTTCCATCAGTTCGGGCGTCATCTCGTAGTACTCGACGATCGAAGGCATTCCGTCCTCAAGGCACAGGCAGCCGACCTTCTCGTCCGGAGCGGCTTTCTTAACGACCTTGGCGCCGGTCGCGCATCCGCTCAGCAGCGTTGCGCCGACGAAGCAGGGATCCGCGATCCTCTGCAGCACGTTGTCTACCGCGAAGATCTCGAGCCATTCGCAGCCGAGTTCCTTCGCCCTGTTAAGCGCGCCGGTGTTCATCATGGACAGGAACCAGCCGCCGTTTCCGTTGGGAGATGTGGCGATCCTGTATTTTGTCTCCATGTAGACCTTTCCGTTGTAATCCACCGCAGGCGCCATGTCCTGTTTGAAGAAACGCACCATGTCCTTGTCATAGCCAAAATAGTCCATCTCTTCCATGAAACGGACTGTCTTTTCATGGTTCTTGTCGCTGGTCATAATGAAAAGCGGAATGTAAACGCCGCACTCGTTCACGACGTCCATCATGTTCTCGATGAGGCGCTGCATGATATACACGTCTTTCGTAATGCCGATGTTGTACATGCATTTCGGGTCATCCGAACCGAGCCTCGTTCCCATACCGCCGGCAAGAAGGACAGCGCCGATCTTCCGCGCGCGGAGCGCTTCCAGTCCCACTTCCTCAAATTGCTTCCTGTTCGCCTCGATCTGAGGGATCTCCATCGCTCCGAGGGGGCTGATCTTTCCTCTGACCTGGCTTCCCGAAGGATTTGCCGCATACTTGATCACGGAAAAGTCCGTCTCGTCGATCTGCTGCAGGAGGGATTCTTTCTGTTCCTCTGTCAATTCATCATAATAGGCAAGCACGTGGCCCTGACCGTATTTTTCCAGTTTTTTCTTAGCTTCCTCAAAATTCATTGCCGTCCCCCTTTATCTGTGAAGAAAATGGCGTTGCTATACGTTCTGTAAGTATCATAGCTCATTTTGACGGACATGTCCATGCACTGAACTACTCCCGGCACAAACTGTCCGGGGCTTTCGCCCGTCTCCTGTCGCTTTACAAAATCGCGGTATCCATTTATAATAATCGATGTGGCAGCCGCCGCTCCCTTCTTATGACATGTCTGTCATTTGATCTTTCTGTTATCCGACATTCTAAACTCACTCTAAACTCACTTCGAAAGGATCTTGTCACTATGCGCGTCACATGCAAATCCAGAATCCACAAACTCCGCACACAGAGAGGACTCACACAGAGAAAGCTTGCCGTTGATCTTAATATCTCGCCCCGGACGTACTCTGACTATGAGACAGGGCGCTGCCGCGTTCCGCTCGACATTCTGATCCGCCTTGCGCGCTATTACAATGTAGATCTCAATTATATCGCCGGGATCAGCAATATCCGCAAGGATTATCCGCACGCTTGAAAGGGAAGCTGCGCATAGCTGACCGAACGGCTGTGTACGGTTTTACCGGCAGCAGTGTTTTGGCACGCCGCTGACAGTGGAGGGACTCTTATTCGGCCCGGTCCAGCGCGAGCGCCGCTTTGAGCATGAGCGCGCACTCGATCCGCTTTTTAAATAGCTCGCAGCCGTAACGGTAGACGCCGCTGATCTGTCCGGTGGTGTGGTACGCGTTGGCCGCGCAGCCTCCGGAACAATAGAGTTTGGCCCAGCAGTCCTTGCATTCAGGGTGCGAATAGACATTGCAGTACTTGAACTCGTCCTGCTTTTCATGGTTCGTGACACCTGTCCAGATGTCTCCAAGGCGGTAGTCCGGGTCGCCCACGAACTGGTGGCAGGGATACAGGTCGCCCCAGGCCGTGACTGCCATGTATTCCGTTCCCGACCCGCAGCCGGAAATACGCTTGTAAATGCAGGGCCCGTGTTCGAGGTCGATCATATAGTGATAGAACGTGATCGGCTTTCCTTCCCGCTCCCTGCGCAGCATGTCCTTCGCGAGGATCTCGTACTGCTCGAACAGGACCGGAAGATCCTCCTTTGTCAGCGCACTCGGGCTGTCCGGCGAAGTCACGACCGGCTCCATGGAGAGCTCCGTGAATCCGAGGTCGTCCGCCATGTGGAAGATGTCATTCGTGAAGTCCGTATTGAAGTGCGTATAAGTGCCGCGCATATAGTAGCCCTTTCCGCCCCTCGCCGCCGCAAATTTCCGGAACAGCGGCACGATCCGGTCGTAACTCCCGTTCCCGCGATAGTCCACCCGGAACCGGTCGTTTACTTCCTTTCTGCCGTCAAGGCTCAGGACCACGTTGTGGCACTCGCGGTTCGCCCACTCGATCACTTCGTCTGTAATGCCCACGCCGTTCGTCGTCAGCGTAAAGCGGAAGTTCTTGTTCTTCTCTTTTTCAATGCTTCTCGCGTACGCGACCAGCTGCTTGCACACCTCAAAGTTCATGAGCGGCTCGCCGCCAAAAAAGTCCACTTCCAGGTTCTTTCGAAATCCGGAGTTTTCAACCAGGAAATCGAGCGCCCGCTTTCCTGTCTCAAAGCTCATAAGGCCCGAAGAGCCCTTGAACTTTCCCTGCGACGCAAAGCAGTATTCACAGCTCAGGTTGCAGGTATGCGCGACAAGAAGGCACAGCGCCTTGATCACGGTATTCCTCTGCTTCATATCGTAGTTCTGATCGCGGTATACATCCTCCGTGAACAGTTTGCCTTCTCTCCTGAGCTCTTCGATGTCGGCAAGGATATCCTCTGCTTCCTCGCGTGTAATGCCCTGTTCCCTGTACAGTTCGGTCAGGAGTTCTATTGTCTCTTCCGGCGTCTTTCCCTCGTCGATCATCCGGATCGCATCGTAAGCCGCGTCATCCGGAATGTGGATGCTTCCGCTGAACACATCCAAAACGATATTGTATCCGTTAAGTTTATACTGATGGATCATTCTATCTATCCTTTTCCGTTTGTTCCGCGCAAAGCTTTTCTATAACAGAATTCTCTGTACAAAAAGAATTCTCTATACAAAAAGAATTCTCTATACAAAAAGAATTCTCTATACAAGATAAGAGCCGGGGTGCTCGCGCACCCCGGCTTGCTCCGCGGATGTTTCCCGTAGATCTCTTCTGCAGATTGCCCGGCCTTATAAAGGATCAGTTCTGCTCCTTGTTCTCACAAGCCTGGTTCGCAATGCCGCAGCTGGTCTTGCACGCGCTCTGGCAGGAAGTCTGGCACTCGCCGCAGCCGCCGTTCTGAGCACTCTTCGCCATATCACGGGTATTCAGTGTCTGAATGTGCTTCATATCCCTTTTCCTTCTTTCTGTAGATTTTCTGTCTGTTGATTTTCTGTCTGTAAATCTTCTGTCTGTAAAACTTTCCGTTGAGAGTTGTACGTATTTACTATGTCTATAATACTAACGCCCCTCTTTGTTTGTCAAGCGCATGGGCGTGGAACCGGCCCCGTTCACTCACTCCGAAAGGCACACGATACAGCGGCTGTCGGAAGCGTCGGTGTGATGGACAGTATCTCCGTTTTCCTCCATCTGCCGGATGATCATAAGATGCTCCCTCTCAATGTATTCACCAGGCGCGAGGATCGGTATCCCGGGGGGATAGGCGTAGAGATACTCGCCGCAGATCCTGCCCTCCGCTTCTGTAAGAGGCACTTCCTCTCTGGGGCTACTCACAGCGTCCAGGATCCTGCAGACTGTGCGAACGCCGGGGAGTTTGACCGTATCACGAGAAACTTCCGCTTTGAGACCGCTCTCCCTGAGGAAACGGTCCATTTCTCTTAAAGCGCTGCAGAATCTCCTGTAGTTCTCCGCGCTGTCGCCGCACCCTGTCATCGCGAGCACATTGCTGCCGCTGCTCATCTCTGTCTCCACGCCGTATTTCCTTCGCAGGATCTGTGCGGCTTCGGCGCCGCTCATCCCCGCTTTGCCAAAACTCAGAAGTATTTTGCTTCTGTCGCGGGGCGGCGCTTCTTTCCTCCGTTCTTCTCTTTCGTTCGTTCCCCACGCCTTTATGTATACCAGCTCCTCCGCGAACCGGTAGAACTCATCCAGGTTCCGCTTCCACTCTTTAAAAAGGGCGGGCCCTTCGTCTCTTAAGAGCTGCACGCAGCTGTCGATCGAGATCATCAGCGGGTAGGACGGGGAACTGGTCTCAAAGATGCCGAGCTGCCTTTCGATCTCCTTCCCGCTGAGCAGGTCTCCCTGCAAATGGAGGAGCGCTGTCTGTGTCAGCGACGGCAGTGTCTTGTGAATGCTTTGGACTACGGCGTCTGCTCCGAGCGTAACGGCGCTCTCAGGGAAGCCGCCCTCTTCAAAAAGACCGAAATGCGCTCCATGAGCTTCGTCGACGACCAGCGGGATCCCGTATCTGTGGCATTCTTCCGCTATCTTGCCAATATCGGATACCACGCCTTCATAGGTAGGGGACGTCAGGATGACAGCCGCGCTGTCCGGAAACCTTCTGAGCATGGAACAGACCTGTCCGGGCGCTATATGCCCGCTGATCCTGAACCTCTGGTACTGCTCGGGAACGATCCAGTGGACTTTGTATCCTCCCAGCTCGATCGCGTGATAGACCGACCTGTGGCAGTTCCGCGCGGCGATGACCTCACTCCCGAACGGAGCCGCCGCCCTGATGGCGGCAAGGATCCCGCAGGTACTGCCTCCGACCAGGAACCAGGTCCGCCTGCTTCCCCACAGCGCAGAAGCTCTCTCCATCGCGTCTTTGAGGATGCCGTTTGCGCAGTGAAGGTCATCCGCGCCGGATATTTCAGTGATGTCCCAGTCGTACGGGAGACCGTCCGCGGGCGTAAGGCCCCTCTTGTGCCCCGGCATGTGCATCGGCAATGTATTTGCCGTCAGTTTTTTGATCTCTTTTTGCAGCGGCGCGTACTCTTTCATAATTATATCCTTCTATTATGTCCTTTCCATCCCCGTCCATCCCCGGTCTTCCTGTTTCCGGTCGGTATATTGAAAATGAGTCACAGGGACGGTCCCTGTGACTCACTTGAACGGGGCTGTCCCCGCGACTCTCTTCGTCTTTAGATCAAAGCTCTGATGTGCAGTGAGGGCATCTTGTCGCCTCGATCGAGATCTCGCTCTTGCAGTAAGGGCAGATCTTGGTCGTGGGAGCTGCTTCCGGCTCAGGCTTCTTGCCGATGGAAGCGGCCTTATTCAGAGCCTTGATGATGCTGAAAAGAATGAACGCCATGATCAAGAATCTGATGACTGCGTTGATGAAATTTCCGATCCCAAGAGCGGCCTCTCCTACCAGCGGAATCGTCCATGCGCTGAAATCCATGCTCACGAAGCAGCCGAGCAGGGGATTGATGATGTCAGACACCAGCGAGTTTACGATCGCCGTGAACGCGCCGCCGATGATGATACCGACTGCCATGTCCATGACGTTTCCGCGGGAAATGAACTGCTTGAACTCTTTCATAAAACTCTTCATAACATTACCTCTTTTCATGAAAATTGATGTTCACAAACCGATACTATTGTAGCAGATTACCGCGTCACATCAATATCTTATTTTATCTTTTTTTTATACTTTGGCTTTTGCCAGGGACTCTTAAAGCTCGTGCAGCCTGTCGGAGACAGCCTTATACATCTCTTCCACAGAAGCCATGACCGGTTCCGCCTGCTCAAACGCTCCTGCCCGCAACAGTTCCGTGATCACATCTACAGGTTTTAAAAGCCCGGAAAATCCCAGATTAAGGCACACGCCCTTCAGCGTGTGAGCCGCCTGAAACGCTTTTTCACAGTCTTCCATCTCCATCGCGGCACGCAGTTCTTCCATGCTGGTGTCCCTGAGGAACATCAGCGCGAATTTACTTATGCGCGCGTCTGTCAGAAAACGTTTCTTTACATCTTCGTAGTCTCCCCCTGTTGCCTCATAGAACTCTCTGACGTTCATAGGTCTCCCTTCTGTGTGAAATCGTTATCTGCCTGTGATCGTTAATTGACGTAGCTGTTTATGATGTCATTGTTTTCCCTGACTTTCGCTGAGGGATCGTAATCCTCCTGCCCGAAGAGGACGCTGTGCAGTGTTTTGACATTTGTCGTAAGATAATAGGGCACGACGCAGGACTCTCCGTTTATGGTGGCAAACATCCTGTCTTCCTCGCTCGGGAAGCCGCTTGTCTCAGTCAGTTCCAATGTCTTCGCTTTTAAGATGAGAAGGAGAAGCTCTCCTGTATCGAGGGATGTTGCCACTTTTCCGAGCACGCTGTTGGCTGCGGAGATCAACTGAAGGGGATTCGCCTCTTTCGCTTTCTGAAGCGTCAGGTTCAGCACCGTTCTCTGCCTCTCGGCTCTTTTGAAATCATCTCCCTGCGTATAACGGATCCTGCAGTATGCGGTCGCCTGTATGCCGCTCAGATGCTGCATGCCGTAATCCGTCACTTCCTCATACTCCGTTCCGATCTCATAGTACATGTCATCCATATAGCTGTTCATGTACTCCATCTCTTCCTCGGTGATCTCAAGGTCGATCCCGCCGAGAGCATCGATCGTGTCCGCAAGTCCCTCGAAACCGACAGTCACGAAATCAGTGATGTTAAGGTCGAGGTTTGAATTGAGCATTTCGATCGCCTGCTGCGGTCCGCCGTAAGCGTATGCGGCGTTGCATTTCCGGAAACTTCCGCCTCCGATATCGAGCACCGTATCCCTGTAAACGGATACGAGCTTGACTTCTCCGCTCTTTTTGTTGATCGAACAGATCATGATCGTATCGCTTCTGTTATCTCCTCCCAGAAGGTCCTGCTCCCTGGAGTCGACTCCGAAAAGCGCAATGTTTTGGTACCCCTCCATCGTCTTGTCGTCCCGTACCTGACGGCTGATGCTGCTCTGTACGGATTCTTCCAGCTCGACGGAATTCACTGTATGAAGGAGCGACCGCATGTACAGCATTCCCGCGGTCGCGACCGCCACGATCAGTACGATCAGCGCAAGGAAAAAGTTGCGGACCGGATGCGATTTTTTCTTTTTTCTCTCATACGCTCTGATCCTCCGCTCGTTCTGTGTCCTGCGGGACTGTTCCTCACTGAGCTTTTGTCTTCTCTCAAATTCTTTTCTCTGGCGCGCCTCTTCTTCCGCTTCTATTCTTTTTCTTGTCCTGAAACCTTCCCGCGCGTCTCTTCGCCTTGCGTATTCCTCATAGTCCTCTTCTTCTCCAAGGCGTTCCTGTATCAGGATCTCTTTTTCTATCTCTCCTCTGTTTTTTGCCATAGATACTCCTTGAAACTACCCGATGATGTCCAGTCCGTTTTCCTTTCCCCAGCGAAGAGAGAATTCCCTGTAGATGTCATCGCGGTAGTTGTACCACGTAAGGAGAAGTCTTTCTTCTCCCAGCGCGTTTTCAAAGCTCTGCACGCCCTCTTCAGCGGTCTCCCTGAGCCTTTTCTTCGCCTTTACATCGCCAAGCATGTCCAAAAAGCTCATCATCACTTTTCGGCGTCCCTCGTCTCCGATCTCGGGGAGTCTGATAAAATCCTCCTTGTGCCGCCTGACATCCTCCAAGGTGGAGATCCCGTGCACGGCTTTGCCGTAGATCGCTCCTCTCACGAACATGAGGACCGTTTCCAGAGGGATATAATAATAGTAGACGGCGTTAAAAGGATAAGAAAATGACTGCATTACGTCATCGAGTCTGATCTTCATATGAAACCTCTTAAGATCCGGGTTCCGGCCGCTGCCGGCCTGCCCCGTTTTCTTTAGTTTAACAATATTGCCTAACGTTTCTGTTAATGTCAAGCCCAATTTTTACAAAATCTGTTTTTCAAGACGCTTGAGAATCTGTGAAAATCCAACTATACTCAGTGGTAACAAATTCGTTTCATGCACTTAAAGGAGCGTTTCTATGCGAAAAGTGATCTCAAATATCCTGATCATCGTCTTTGCCGTGATCATCGGGGTCAGCGGATATAATCTCTGGAAGATCTTCAGCGAATACCACGCGGGAACACAGCAGTACAAAAAAACGGCAAAAAACTACGTCCACACCAAGGATCCCGACAACACAATGTCGGAAAACGGGCCCCAGACCTGCCCGATCAGCGTCGATTTCGACGGGCTCCTCGCGGTGAATCCCGACGTCGTGGGATGGATCTACAGCGAAGGGACACAGATCAATTATCCCGTCCTGCGCGGAGAGGATAACTCAGAATACCTGCACCACATGCTCAACGGCGAATATAATTCCTCGGGAAGTATCTTCATGGACTACCGCTGCGAGCCGGATCTGAGCTGTTACAACACTATCCTGTACGGCCACCACATGAAGAACGGTTCGATGTTCGCTTCCCTCCACCAGTATACAAAGCAGGAGTTCTATGACGAGCACAAGTACATGTGGTACCTCACGCCCGACCATATCTACAGGCTCGACGTTCTGGCGGGCTATGTAGGCGATGCGGAAGCGGAGGTCTATACCATCTTCCTGGAGAGGGATGAGCTGAACAGCTATCTGTCTTTTGCCGAATACAGCTCCAACTTCGTACCAGACCATTATCCGGAGTATATCGATGGTATCGTTGTACTGTCAACCTGTTCCTATGAGTATAACGACGCGAGATACGTCGTGGTCTGCGTTCCCATTATGATGGAGTGATTTTGACGGACTGATTTCTGATGCTCTGATTTCTGATGTTCTGATTTCTGATGTTCTGATGGGGTGATCTTTCGCAGTTTTCAGTCCTGTGCCCGCAATCCGCGCTATTCTTACGAACTCATCGTAAATCCGGTGGAGGAAACTGTCGCGATCAGTGTTCCGAGTTCATCCCGGATCTCAGCCGCATAGAAGCTGGTCTTGCGGCCTTTTCTGACGGCTTTCGCCTCCGCGGTGAGGTATTTCCCCCTGGCGGGCGTCAGAAAGTTGATCTGGCTCGTAAGTGTGAATGTGATCGGCGCATCGCCCGCATCCGGATTGGAAGCGACCGCGAAAGCAAAGTCCGCCAAAGTATAATAGACCGCGCCCATCACGCGGTTTCCCGCGTTATAGTGCCGGTCTTCCTCTACGGTGAGACCCACTTTCGCATAGCCGTCGCCGGCTTCGAGGATCTCGATCCCGGTCGCCGCTGTCGCGTAGCGGTCGTGACTGAAAAAATTCCTGAGTTCTTCAAGGCTCTTCATAATTCTCTTTCTTATCTTTCCTGACACATGCATTTACGGGGATCTGCCACACAGATCCCCGTTTCTTTATCCTATTGCTGCTCCCCGGACTCGTCGTCCTCAGACTCGTCGTCCTCGGACTCTTCCTCCCCGGACTCTTCCTCTTCAGCCCCCTGGCTCTTAGAGAGAACGTCAATGATCTCCTGCGCATTGTCCACGGTGACATTGACATAGTCGACCAGCGTCACATAAGGAACGTCGCTGTTTCCACGCAAAAAGGCCAGCACGTCGTCTGCCGCGCTCCTTGCCTGCGCCATGGAATCGTCAAAGAAAGTCTCCGCGATATTTCCCTTCGCGATCTCCGCGAGGATCTCATTTCCTGTATCCAGAGCGAGGATCATGACGTCATGTCCGACGAGCCTGCGCTCATCTGTGACTGCGTTCAGGGCGCCGAGCGCCTGCCGCTCATTGGCACAGAGGATCAGTTCCAGTTCTTTTCCGTACTCCCTCATCTTCTCTACCACAAGGCTGTACGTCTCTCCCTGTTCATCCCTCTCTTCCTCGCCCTCTTCAGCCGCTTCCGCTTCTTCGCCCGCTTTCGCTGCGTTCCCGTCGGTTTCTTCCGAAGTTTCTTCAGAGGTTTCTTCTTCCGTCTCTTCCTCTTCCTCTTCTTCGTCCTCCTCATCGAGGATGTAGAACGTCAGGTCGCGCTCTTTAAGAGCTTCGATCGTCTCGCGGTTGATGCGGCTTCCGTCTGAGTCCTCATCGCTGCGCAGTACGATCAGACCGATCTCGTCGTTTTCGTTCAGGTCGATCTTCTCCGGCCACATGCTCTCGATCAGGTCCGCTCTCTGCTGTGCTGCCTTCGCGTTATTGCCGCCTACATAAGCGATACGCATCTTTTTGTCTTCCCAGCTCTTGCGTTCTTTTTCACCGGGATCTGTGCCAAAATACACAACAGGGATATCCGCTTTCGATGCGGCCTTCGTGATACCGGCCGCTGCTGCCTCGTCTGCGTTTCCGATCATCAGAACGGAGCATCCCGCGTCGATCATCTCTTCTGCTGCGCCTGCCAGCTCTTCCGAAGATACTTCCCTGCGTTCAATATTTTCCTGCGCCACTCCGGCGGCGATCAGATATCCTTCCGTCTTTGCCAGAAAGTCGACGGTAAACCCGCCGCTTTCGCCAACATACGCAATGCCGATCTTCGCGTCCTGTGGCAGGATCACTCCGGGAGCGGCTTCCGCCACCGCCACTTCCTGCGTCGTCCCGGCATCTGCTGTTTCCTGTACGGTCTCTTTCTTTTCAATACATCCTGTGAGCAGGAGGAGCCCCATAAGAAATACAAGAATCCTGCTTATGATCTTCCTGTTCATACTACACCTTTCCTTCGTTCAATGTTTTGATACAACACCGCTGTATCTTACCATTATAAACGAACAGGGCAGTAAGGCAAACAATTATTGACATTTTTTATTAAAAACAGCGTAATATTTCCGAGAAATCGACACTCAATTCATAAAAAATCTGTTATTATCTATCTTTTTTAGTCCATCCGCGTGAAGCGGTAACCGCATAAGAAAACCACCCGATCCGCCGGGGCGGGGGTGGTCTTCATCTTCATTCACGATATCTGGCTAGCTCATTTTCATATACGCCCGGCTCACCAGTTCGAACTCTCTGGCATCCAGGATCGGCTCAACTGTAAAATCGTCGCCCTTTATATGGCACTGGTAGATATACTGTCCGTCCATCCTGATCTCATCGTTTTCCACGACACAGCCTACGACATAATGCCTGTTCTCAATGTCGAACTCGTCTACGACCGCCATCTCTACATCTCTTCCATCTCTGGCAGTGACATGAAATGTCACATATTCCCCTGTCTCATACTGTGTCTTTTCCTGTTCCATATCCATAACTCCTTGCACTCCGTTCCTCTATTTCATAGCCGGTACCTGAAGCGGAACCGGCTATATACAGTATTGGTGTCACACAGTGTTTCCCTGATCAAAAGGACTTTTTTTCCATTCCGCGCTCGACTTGAGGACAAGCGGCACCAGTATGATCATATAGAAGTACAAGAGGAAGCTGTACGCCACTCTCCCCGCGTTCGGACCGATCGTATTGATGCAGGAGGATTTGAGATAAGAGATCACCAGGTAAAGGCCTACGCCTGCTGCGGCGAGGATCGATTTCTGGAAGTTCTTGATCTCGACCGGTTCAAACCTGATCCATCTCTTGTCCACATACGACCAAAGCATCATCGCGGTCAAAGCACTGATGTCCTGTATTCCGTCGTACCTCATCTTCACAGGATCCACGAGGAGCTTGCCGTCCACATATGTCATCGGATAAGGCTTCACCAGAATGTAGATGATCGCCAGGATCGAGAGGATCGCGCCTGCCAGCAGGCACTTGTCCATCAGATCGTGGTTTTCTTCGATCTTATCGTAGAGCTTTGCGATCAGGAGCGTCATCACAAAGCCTTCCGTCATGCCTACAAGGACATCCTGCGGTGTATGCACACCGAGGAAGTTTCTGGAAAACATGGTCAGAAAGACCAGCAGGATCAGCACCACCATCAGGATCTTCTTGCCGATCCGCCTGCAGTAATAGGCCGTTGAGCCGTACAGAGACGAGGCCCATGTCGAGTGGCCGCTCGGGAACGAATAGCCTCCCGCTGTCGCGATCGCATTCCCTGCAGGTACTACGCGCGGATCCCTGATCCACGGCCTGTAAACACATGCCGTCAGCTTCACTGTGGCGTTCAGCGCGTTTGCGACGCTCCACGCTGTAAGAATATAGTGACCTGCCTTTTTATCCTTTACCCAGTAGATATAGGCCGGGATAAAAAGGATATAGCTGATCGCGAAGTAAGATACCATCTCCATAAAA
>CACXMK010000039.1 GCA_902768735.1 uncultured Lachnospiraceae bacterium
GCGTAAGAAGAATGTGTATGCACGATCCCGCCGATCTTCTCAAACTTCTTATACAGCCACGCATGTGTAGGTGTGTCAGAAGAAGGATTCATCGCGCCTTCCACCTTGTTGCCGTCAAAATCGACCACGACCATATCTTCCGGCTTCAGATCCTCATAAGGTACACCGCTCGGCTTGATGACGAAGAGCTTCTTCTCTCTGTCCACGCCGCTGACATTGCCCCAGGTAAATGTGACCAGTCCATATTTAGGAAGCAGCATATTTGCTTCATATACTTCCTGCTTAAGCTTTTCCAGCATATGATTTCTCCTTTTCGTTCAAACCTCTTAATCGAGCTCCGATGCGGCTTCCTCGATCTTTCCGCGAAGGAATTGAGAGGATCTTCTGATGGTCTCGCTGTAATCCTGGCCCTTCTGGTACCAGAACTCACCTGTAAAGGTGCGCACTCCCATTTCCAGCGCCGCCTTGATGCATCTTACGTATTCTGTATGGCCGTCTGTGCCAAAATCCATATCGCGATAGTGTCCCGGCTTAGTCTCTTTGAGATGTACGGCAAACAGATGTCCCTTGCCTTTGTACATATCCTCGACTACATCCGTGCCGTAGATCACTGCCGCATTTTTAAGGTTACCGATATCGGGATATACGCCGAGCCAGGGGTTGTTCACCTTGTCCACGAAAAACATGGATTTCTCGACCGTATCCATGAAGGGAGTCTCCATTGTCTCAAATCCCATCGCCACGCCCCAGCGTGCGGCGTAATCCGCCGATGCCTTGAGGTTCTCTGTAAACCACTTCAAGGTATCTTTGTCGCCTTCTTCGTAGTAGACGTCATACCCGGCAAGCTGGATCAGGGAGATCCCTGCGTTGACGCTGAATTCGATCGCTTTGCGCATGATCTCCATGGATCTCTTTCTGATCTCCGGATCGTGAGATCCCAGGGGGTATTTGCGATGGCCGCTCAGGCACATGGTCCGGATCGGTGTCTCTGCCGCGCGCGCCAGAACCGCAAGCTCACGCTGCTTTTCAGACGGCCAGTCAAGGCGGGCCAGACGCCAGTCTGTCTCGTCTATGCTGATCTCCAGCCGGTCAAAACCTCCTTCGCGGGTGATTTCAAACATTTTCGGAAAACCAAATCCCACAGGGATCGCTTTTTCATAAAGTCCCAGTGAATATTCCAATACATTTCCCATTCAGTAAGCTCCTTTCCGCGCTTACCTCATGGTCGGACAGAAGGCTTCCGTCCTTATATATCTGTTTTTTACGAGAGCACCGCAGCAAAAAGTGCCGCAAAGGCGGCAATACCCAATCCCAGGATCAGGATACCGGCGATGAGCATTCCGATTTTTGCATTACTCTCTGTCACTGCATGCTTGTCTTTATCGTAATACAGCGTCATATGTTCCCCAACCTTGAACGACTTTTCGTTCGAGGAATTAATATTGCACCGCCGCAGATTCTCCTGTCCGTCCAGTCGGTAACGCACCACCGGATAGTAGGTATATTTAGAACTCATCAGTATTTTGGTCTCTCGTGAGAGCTGCCGCGCATAGATCTCCACGATCTCCGCGTCAAGTGCCTCGAGATTCCGTCTCTTGGCGGCAATATACCGGATAATAAGAAGTATTCCCGCACCGGTCAGAACAAGACTCAGACAGGCCATTGCCCTGACTTCGTCTCCGTTGTTCTCCCAATATGCGAGCAGAATGAGGAGCGCACCGCCGATCATCTGCGCCAGAGGCGGAAACAGCGTCTCCTCCTCTGCATTGAAAGCCCTGGCTTCTCCGGGACCATTTATATTCTGCAGCCAGATCTCTTGTGCGACATAATATTCCGTAGGGGACTTGACCGTCCTTTTCACCCGCTTTCCGGTCGCGGGATCCGTAAACTCCGCGAGGATATTGTAGTAGTTATAGACATCACGGTCCCTGCGGTCTTTTTTGACCACGTGGTCACATCGCACGACAGAAGCAGGAACGCAGCCCCTGCCGCCGAACAGGCCGGGTCTTCTGCGCTGCTGCCCCGATCCCACCAGAAAAATGATGATACCGGGAATATAGAGGAAAACTTTCGAAAGATCCATCGTTGTGTCCTTTTGCTCATTCTGCCGGTTTAAGGGCACTCTCTGGAGAAGTCTGACGTTCATGGCCCAAATAAGCCAAAAACCGGTCGAAATGCATCGTTATTGATCTTATTTTTGTGTAAAAGGCATTTTGCCGCGATCACCGGATGCAGCTTTAACAGGCTGCATGAACCGGTTTCTGCCCCCATGAAAGATTACAGAACGCCTTTTAGCGGAAAGCTCATGGGAGGCAGACCTGTTTAGTTAGATATATATTTATGCGTATGAATCACGCATCTATGAATCACGTATCTATGAATCACTTATTATGAAAAGAAGGCGCAATTATATCTCGACCATGATCACTTCGATCCCGTTCTTACGGAGATGATCCACGATCTCAGGATCCGCTTTGCTGTCCGTGATCAGAGTTGTCGGATGGTCATAGATGACTCCGCTTCCACCGCGGCCTTCGATCGGACTTTTCTGAAGCTTTGTATGCTCTGCCAGAAGATACAGCGGGCCGTTCGTACGGCTGACCATTATCTCGTTGATTCCGATCTCCGTCCAGATATCATAGCGGAATTCACCGCTCTGGTATACAGCAGCACAACCCAGAAAAGCCTTGTCCGCTTCCATTGAGAGAAGACTCCGCACCACCCATTCACCGACCATAATATGTCCGTTCATCTCTCCGCCGGTGAAATTGATGGACACGCCCTTGGGAAACCGTTTTCCGATCGCCCATCCGTTATTCGTGTACACCGTTATCTTCTGATCCTTCACGTATTCCAATGCATTAAGTGCGAGACGGCTTCCGTTCATAAAAACACGGTCACCGTCAGAAAGAAACCTGGCCGCATAGGCCGAGATCTTCTCTCTGCACACTTGCACATCTTCCGAAATACGCCGCGTTGTATGTGCCTTTTCCATGGACATCGCCCCGCCATGACTTCTCCTGAGCAGTCTTTGCTGTTCCAGGATCCCGAGATCCCTGCGCACAGTCATGAGCGACACGCCGAGAAAATCTGCTAATTCCTCATTTCTGATTTCCTCTCTGTCCCTTACGATATCCAGAATCTTCCGTTGTCTGTCTTCTACAACAGTGCGGTTGTTCTTCATAATTACACCTGTCTGTATGCGCCATGGGCAGCACGGCACACCTTGTTCTTTTCTATAGGGCCCTCCGGAAAAGAGGACGGATTTGCCGTTCCCATCTCCCGGAGGGCCTGCATTCCATGTTTCAGAACGCCTGATCAATCAAGAAGTCCGGCCTCCTTAAGAGCTGCCTCGATCTCTTTGTCAGACATCACGTTCTTAAGAGGGATCAGAACAGTGCCGTTCTTTTCGCACCCTTCAAAAGTCTTGACGAATGTGCGCGCGCAGAAGACCACGTCATAGTTTCTCGCGGCAGTCTTGCCTTCGGACACAGGGCAGTGCCGAAGTTCTGCGGGCTTAATGTTGTTTCTCTTCATGACCTTTTTGATGGCGTTTTCCATCATCAGAGAAGAACCTGCGCCGTTTGCGCAGCATGCCAGAAGTTTCTTTCCGTCAAGTTTTGCCATTTTTCACTCCTTTTCTTCCGAAATCCGGGCTGTTTCAAGTCCGTGATCGGATAAAACTATTATAACCGTCATGAAACGTAATGCATATACTTTTTGATCGTTTTTGTCGATTTATTATACAATATCGAACATAAACAGCCGTGACCTGCGATCACGCCTTAGCCTTCTTAGCCTCCAGGTGCTCAAGATATGCGTCATAATCCTCTGTGATCAGGAAATAGCCCTCGGGATCCATGCGGTACTCGATCTGGGGGATCGCAAGCAGCGCGACAACAACGAGCGCGACGCCGGCGTAGCCAAGGTAGCGCATAACTACCGTGAACAAAGGCCATACCGTATCCCAGTCGAACATTCCGAGGTATCCGCCGTAGTTGGCCATGCCGACCCATCCTGCGATGAAAGCTGCGCCAAATACTTCTACGATACCGGCAATGAAGGGGATCGCGATGCAAGCCTTGATGCCGCCCTTTTCGTTGGCGACCAGGCCCATGGTAGCGTTGTCAAAGAATACAGGTACAAATCCGCAGATGATGATCGTAGGGGAATGCATCACGATCAGAAGGATGATCGCGACGATCTGGCCCATCAGACCTGCAAGGAAACCGAAAGTAACTGCGTTGGAATCGCCGAAACCGAAGCAGACTGCACAGTCGACGCCGGGGATCGAAGAAGGAAGCAGCTTATCAGCGATACCCTGGAAGGAAGCTGTCAGCTCTGTAACGAACGTACGGACACCGAGCTGCAGGATCGCCAGGTAAACAGCGAAGTTCAGGGATGTGTTGAAGCAGTAGAATACGAAGTTCTCTGTCTCCTTGGTCGCACCCGCCTCAACAAAGTAAGGCTTGCCGATGATGGCCATGATGATACCGAAGAAAATGGTCATCAGGATCGCGGTACACACCATGTTCTCGTTGAAAATCGAGAAGAAACCGGGCATTTCCATCTCGCCGACCTTCTTGATCTCTTTCTTGCGTTTTCCGCCGTTTGTACCAAAGATCTTGTCTGCAAGGAAGTACGCAAGGCGGATACCGAACATCTGCTGGTGCGCGATCGCGAAGCCTGCGCCTTCGGACAGTTCCTGCATGGGCTTGACAGTGAGGTTGGAACCGACCGCCCAGTAAGCGCCCAGAATGACCGCCATAACGACCATCATCGCGATGTTGTTATTGAGCAGCTGAGGAAGCGCGAACATGATCAGCCAGTAAGCCGTAGCCGCCTGCTGGACCTGTACGTGACCGGTCGTGAACAGTGTGCGGCACTTTGTGATCTTGTTGAAACGCACGAGCAGGATATTGACGATGAACGCAATGAGCAGCAGCGTCATAGCCTGGGAGAAACCTTTACCAAAGACTTCCTCGACACCTGCGGTAACAGCGTTCTGGCCGTAATAAGGGTCGATCACGCATGCGGTCAGGTTGAAGCGGTCTTTAAGGCCTGTCAGGATCGGACGGAAGGTGGATACCAGACCGCCGGAACCTGCATTCAGGATCAGCATACCGATGATCGCTTTCAGGGTGCCGGCAAGTGTGTCATACCACTTCTTGCCCATCAGGCAATAGCCGAGCAGTGTTAAAAAGCCGACCATGTAAGGCGCTTTCTGCAGTACATAGGTCGCAAAGAACGACCAGATTCCATATAAGATAGACATATTATTTCCCTCTCTCTAATTGATTGTAGTGTTTCCGATATTGCGCAGGATCTTTTCTCCGATCATTCTTCTTCGCAGGGGAAGTCTTTTTCCGCCTTCAGGATGTCTTCGGGAGTCTCTGCAGCTGCAAGCGCGTCGATCAGATCATCATTCATGAAGATCTCAGAGAGCTGCGAGATGTTCTGCAGATGCTCGTCGGGATTTGTCGTTGAAAGTGTGAAGAACACATTTGCCTTCTTCTCTTCTCCGTCCTCATCCACACCGAAATCGATCAGTTTCTTGGATACCATAAAGCCGACACCGGTCTTGAGCGCGCCGTCCGCGTTCTCCTGTGTGTGCGGCATCGCAATATTGTGCTCAAAGACGATATACGGTCCGTATTTCTCAACACAGGCAATGATCTGCTGGTAGAAATCCTCGGTCACCGTTCCGTCCGCGACGAGCGATAATGTGGAGAGCCTGATCGCCTCCTGCCATGTCACGCCTTCGCCATCAATAAATTTGTAGTGTTTCTTTTCAACAATGTCCTGAAGTACAGTTGCCATATTTCTCTCCTCCGATATTCTGTCCGGTCAGACTTACAGGCAGGAACGGAAAGGAATGTTCTGAGGATGCTCGAAGCAGTCTTCGAATCCTCTGCGATGGTGATAGTAGATCTTATCCTTATCCTGAGGATAGACATACTTGCCACCGACCTGCCAGAAGAACGGATGGAATTTATATTCGTTCCTGTCCTTCTTGAAGTCATAGAGCACTTTGATCTCTTCGCAGTCCGCCTGGAAGTTGGTCCAGACGTCCCAGTGGATCGGAACAACGACTTTGCACCGCAGGTTCTCAGCCATACGCAGAACATCAACGGAAGTCATCTTGTCCTGCATACCGATCGGATTTTCACCGAAGGAGCCGAAGGCGACATCGATGTCGTAATCTTTGCCGTGCTTGGCGAAATAGATGGAGAAGTGGGAGTCGCCGGAATGGTAAATATTACCGCCGGGCGTCTTAACAAGGTAGTTGACTGCCTTCTCATCCATATCAGTAGGGCACTTGCCGGTGAGCTCTTCGCGGTCGGGACCTGTGGAATCAGTCGTTACGATGCAGGTACGGTCGAAGCTGTCCAGGCAGACGATCTCAATGTCCTTGAGCTTGATCACATCGCCGGGCTTCACGATCTTGCAGCGCTCTTCCGGAACGCCCCACTTCATCCATGTCTCCACAGATTTCAGGGGTCCGATGAAAGGAACCGGGATCTCTTTACCGTTCTCGTCAACAGTGGTCATGCCGCTGTTGATCACATGTGCTGCCCACTCCGCGCTCATGTGGTCCTGATGATAATGTGTCGCCAGAACCGCATCGACCTGCTTGAAAGCGAAGGGATCGATCACGAAAGGCACGTTTCTGAGATTGGGCTGCATTGCGCGGCCGCCGCACATATTCGCCATCTGGTGTCCAACTGCCATTTTGCCGTTGCCGTGAGTCCTCTTGCCGTTTCCGCACCACAGATCGATCGTGATATTAGCGCCGCCAGGAGTCTTGAACCAGATGCCTGTGCATCCGAGCCACCACATCGCTACATTGCCGGGCTCAACCACTTCGTTCTCAATGTCTTCTACCAGCCAGGTACCCCATTCCGGGAATGTGCTGTCGATCCATTTCTGACGAGTCATTTCTGAAATCTTGCTCATAATTACCTCCTTTTTTGATTAGCCGCCTAGGTTTCCCTCGTCATATCAATAGCACAACAACGAACATAAAAAATCAACCATAAAATTGTTCGTTTATATGTTGTAATACGTTTATTAATGCTCGTTATTTCGTTTACTCCCAATTGTTGCACAAAGCAGAAAAGTGCTGAATTACGCTTGTTTTAGCGCTTTTTCCATATAAACTTGTGGTTTTTATCCTTAACTCAGTTGATTTTGATCGATTTCATTGTATATATTTCACAATTTTTAAGTTCTTTTTTTGTGTTCATGTACCCATATCAGCTCTCCCCTTCATCCTTTTTTCCGCAGAGATGCAATAAAAAGGTGGAAATATGCTTGAATTATGTCTGTGTTTTCGTTTATAATATGCGTGTGCAGGATAAACGCCGCAATTCTGCACGCTCCTTCGTCATCTGGAAAAGTGTTAATTAATTGTTCATTTTATGATCGTTTTCAAAAAACGTGGTTATGTTCTTTTTGGTTCTATGTTGTGACCGTTTTAGTGCTTTAATGTTCGATATGTTTGATTGATTCGGATAGGAAAGGAACAAAAGATATGCACGTTGAAAAGAAAGTAATATCCAATTTAAACAAATGCTACGCTATGTCTGAGATTACCGTTGAGGGTAAGCGCTGCTTCGTCGTTGCGGCGGAGAAGCACGATCCCTGCTACCTGTTCTCTGAAGAGGGCGAGTGCCTCGAGAAGGTCTGGGATGAACCAGGTGGCGTAATGACGATGACCCCTGTTCCCGGTACAGACGGACAATTTCTGGCTACACATAAATTCTATTCCCCTAACGACTCTCTCGAGGCCAAGATCGTCATCGTGACCCGCAAGGCTACGAATGACTGGGAAGTGCGGACTCTCTGCGAAGCTCCTTTCGTGCACCGCTTCGGGATCTTCAACAGGGCGGGCGTCAACTATATCCTTGTCTGCTGCCTTAAGAGCGGACACGCTTACAAGAACGACTGGCGGTTCCCCGGCGCATGCTTCGCGGCAGAACTTCCTGCGGATCTTTCCGGGTTTAATGACGGAAACCAGTTGAAACTTTCTCTGGTCAAGGATGGCCTTCTTCAGAACCACGGCTTCGCCAAGACACAGTGGGGCGGTCATGAAGCTGCTCTGGTCGGCTGCGAGCAGGGAACTCTGCTCATGGAGCCTCCGAGAGTACGCGGCAGCGAGTGGACGGTGACCAATCTTCTTCCGGTCCCGTCAAGCGATGCTGTCCTCATGGATTTTGATGGAGACGGACAGCCCGAGCTGGGACTGATCAGCCCCTTCCACGGCAGTTCACTCACCATCTGGCACCTCGACAGTTTCGGCAATTATGTCCCTCAGTGGAAATACAGCGCTCCCGAAAAGGAGACCGATATGCTCCACGCGACCTGGGCTGACACGATCCTCGGAAAACCCACTTGGATCGTCGGATGGCGCAAGGGAACCAAGTGCTCGATAGCGATCACCTGGGACAAGGAAGCCGGCGACTACCATGCCGAGATGTTCGATTCCAATACCGGTATGGCTAATGCCCTTCATTTCGTAAGAAGCGACGGTGTCGATGTCGTCGTCGGAACGAATCGCGAGATCGACGAAGTCGCATACTACACATTCTCATGAATGTCCTTTTAAACAGGAGATACTATGGATCTGACAAATACCGATATCCGGCTGATCGCTTTCGACCTCGACGAGACGCTTCTGAACGCGGAAAAGATCCTGACGGCGCGCAACAGGACTGCCCTGGAGCGCGCTGCCGATAAGGGGATCCTGATCGTTCCGACCACGGGAAGACTTCTCAAAGGCATACCTGCTGAGATCAGAGATTTTCCTTTTCTCCGTTATGCGGTCACGATCAACGGCGCGGCTGTATTTGATGTGACGACCGGCGAAAATCTCTACAGCGCCGAGATCCCGTTGGATGACGCTATAGAGATCATGTCTTATCTTGATCAATTTCCGATTATTTATGATTGTTACCAGGATAACACCGGTTGGATGACGCGCACTATGTGGGAGCAGGCAGAGGTCTTCGCGCCTAACGCCTACTATGTTCGATCGATCCGTACAAACCGCGCGCCGGTTCCGGATCTTAAGGAGTTCTTGAAAGAACGGGGCAACTCAGTCCAGAAAATACAGCTGTTCGCACTGGACCCTGTACTTCGTACAACTCTTTTACAAGAAATTCCCCGGCGTTTCGCGAACCTCGCAGTCTCATCGTCTGTGACGCGCAACGTGGAGATCAATCACAAAGACGCTAATAAAGGAGCCGCGCTGTTAGCGCTGGCTTCCCATCTCGGGCTTGACCGAAGCCAGGTAATGGCTTTCGGAGACGGCCTTAACGACGTCAGTATGATCCGCGCGGCAGGAATCGGAGTTGCAATGCAAAATGCGGTGGAAGAAGTCAAAGCCGCTGCCGATCTGATCACAGGAAGTTGCGAAGACAGCGGAGTCGCTCAGACAATAGAAAAAATTCTGTAAAAAGGAACCCGGAAAGTCCATTAAAGGCTATCCGGGTTCTTTTTTCGTTCTCATACAGACCCCTCATCTGTTTTCCGGCCAGCGTCAGTTCGAATACTGTCATAAACAGACCGCATATACTGAAATCCCAAATTATAGGAATCTTTTATTTCCAGACTTGTTCTTTTTCCATAGTCCACAGGGATGACTTCTGTGAGAGCCAGCAGATACGCATAGTAGTCGTAGTCGATATCTTTGCGCACGCTCTTGTCATTCATCAGCTCCTCTTTCAGCACCGGCGCGATCAGTGTCGACGCTGCATTCATCCGCACATAATTTCGAATGTGCTCAGGAGCCTCCATCAAATTTGTAAAGAGCCTGATATCCTCTTCCGACAGATACCTCTCCAGATCCTTCAGGAATGACTGGTATCTTTTGTCATATCCGGATTTTTTCATGCGGAGAATGCCGGATCCAAGCAGCAGCTCTCCGTTTTTCTTTCTGGCATCGATCAGGTTTTTATACACCTCACAGGCGCACAAACTGAACAAGTCTGCTTTATCGTCAAAATACTGATAAAAACTTCCCTTGGGAACCTCTGCCTCTGCAAGGATCCTGTTAATGCTGGTTTTCTCATAGGGATAGCGCAGGAATTCCGCTCGCGCGGCCCGAAGGATCCGATTCTTTTTTTCCTCCGGAAGATTTTCAAATGTAGTATGGATCATCGATATCTCCTCCGCCTGCTTTTTGTCCCGCATAAACGCTAAGTTCACTTGTAATACTGATATCCGTCAAATATACTATGACTAAAGTCATTTTTTATTCAAAGCCCAAAGCGCGAATCTCTGCGCCCAAATGAAAGGAAGTGCGGCATGATCATCACAGACATACAATTTCTGGTCACGAATTTTCGATTTGAGGAGCCGATGAAGGTCGCTTTCGCAGCAATCACGGACATGGACTCCTGTATTGTGAAGATCCTCACCGACGAGGGGATCACAGGCTACGGTGAGGCAGCTCCGCTCCCGTTTGTAACGGGCGACAACCCGGGCTCCATTCTGGCAGTCGGAAAAGATCTGAGAGACTCGCTTTTGGGAATGGATCCCCGCGCGATCGGCGCGATCCACCGCGTCATGGACCGGCTCTACGCCGGAAACGGTGCCGTAAAGGCCGGCATAGATATCGCATGCTACGACATTGCTGCTAAAGCCGCAGGCGTTCCATTGTATAAACATCTGGGCGGCGACGACCCGCACATCCACTCGAATGCCACGATCGGCATCGACTCTCCGGAGAGAATGGCGGATAAAGCACTGGGCCGGATCAGCAAAGGATTTGACATTCTGAAAGTCAACCTGGGCGAAGATATACGGACAGATCTGGATCGCATATGCGCGGTCCACGAAGCGGTCAGCGGCAAAGCCCGTTTGCGCGTCGACGCCAATCAGGGCTGGTCCGTTAAAAATACCCTTTGGATCAGCAAAGAACTGGCCGCTCTCGGTGTGGAACTGATCGAACAGCCTGTCCCGGCAAATGATTTTGCGGGAATGCGGGAGATCCGTGAAAACTCCCCCCTTCTCATTGCGGCGGATGAAAGCTGCCATGGAATCAGCGACGCCATGCGCCTTGTCTCCATGCGCGCGGCAGACATCCTCAACATCAAGCTGATGAAATGCGGTGGTATTTATCCCGCCCTCAAAATTGCAGCGATCTGCGAGGCTGCAGGTCTGAGCTGCATGATCGGCTGCATGGGGGAGAGCACATTGGGAAGCCTTGCGGGTATGCACCTTGCGGCGGCACTGAATATTGCCAGTGAAGCTGACCTGGGTGCGGTCTCTGTTTCGGCACAGGCGGAAGTGAGCGGCGGTTTTGATCACCGCGGAGGAAAAGCAGTACTTTGGGATGTGCCGGGAATCGGCTGCACAGTGAAAGGCGCAAACGAATAGCAGCAGAAAACAGGATCCTGAAGCAAACAGGATCCTGAAACATATGTTGCTTGCCTTTTACTCTTTAACTATACCAGTCCTGTTCATGTATTTCATCTACATATTGTCATGTGTTCTCTAAATCTGATCCTCATTATGGATATTGATTGATCTATCAGGTAAACTTGAGATATGTTAGCGAATCATGAGCACCGGGTCTATCCGGACCACTCCCTCGTGTGGGTGGGCAAGTATCGAAATTTGAAGAACATATCACACTGGCACTTTGATCACGAGATCGCCGTATGTGAGAGCGGAGAAGCGCTGATCTCCCTTAACAAGGAGACCTATTCGCTGCAGAAAGGACAGTGTATCTATCTGAGGGGGCAGTCTATCCACTCGATCATTTCCGCGCCTGACACGACTATGTACGTGTCCCTTTTTTCTGACGAACTGATCCGGCGGATCACCGACAATTATTGTCTTGACTGTCCGGTCTTCGCGGATCAGTTTGGCGTGCTTGAGACGCTGGACAGGATCCGGAAAGCGGGAATTGTGAAGGGGCGGTTTTACGACGAGATCAGCAATGCCCTGATGCAGCAGCTGATTGCCGGGATTTTCTCCGCACTGGAGATTCGGGAAGCGGCTGTCGCGACATCCGCCGCGGCCGAGCGGTACAAAAAGCTCCTCTATGACATCGATGAAAATTCGGAAAGCTACAGCTTTTCAAGGGCTGTGGACTACATGCATATGTTCGAGGCCTACTTCTCCCGGTTTTTTAAACGGATTTCGGGGATGACATTTTCCATGTACCTGAATCATATCCGGGTAAACAAAGCGATCGATCTGATCAGAAACCGGGAAATGAGTATGACGGAAGTTGCCATGAGCTGCGGTTTTGATACCATTCGGAGTTTTAACAGGGTATTCAGGCAGATCACGGGATACTCTCCCAGAGAACTTCCGGACAGCTATATTCTCAACCTCCGCTCCAACTCAGGCAACGACTCTGATTTCGACCCGACAATAAAAACTTCCGAATTGATGCGTGATTAATTGACGCGTGATTGACAGGGCTTTGGCTTTATATAAGCCTGAGCCCTGTTTTCTCCTCAGCTGTATTTTCAGTTCTTCCAGCACTTGATGGCCTCCTTCTCGACCTTAAGGCAGCTCTTGTAGTCTTCTATGAACTTGTTGAAGCCGTCCACTTCTTTCTGCTCAGCCATGACGGATACCGCTTTGCACCCGTGGAATACCTTGTCATCCAGATAATCTTCCAGAGACTCCTCTTCTTTCCACAACATGTACGCGCACAGGAGCGCCATGCCGTAAGGGCCTCCTTCGCCGGCTGTCTCCATGACGGATACCGGTGTGTCGATCGCCGCGGAGAGAATCCTCTGTCCCACTTCTGGCGTCTTGAAGAAGCCGCCGTGGCCGTAGATCTTGTCGATCTCGACATTTTCCCTGCGCAGGATGTCCATACCGATCTTCAGGGTGGCCATCGCAGAGTAGAGGTGCGTCCTCATGAAATTAGCAAGCGTAAATTTGGAGTCCGCTTTTCTCATAAAGAGGAGACGGCCTTCGTTGAGGTCTGTCACGCCCTCTCCGGAGAAATAGTTGTAGCTGAGAAGATCGCCGCAGTCGTCGTCACCCTTAAGGGCCACTTCAAACAGTTTGGTGTAAAGTGTATTGGTATCGACCGTAAAGCCGAATGCATTCAGGGACTCCCTGATCAGTTTCACCCAGGCATTGATGTCGGAAGTGCAGTTGTTGCAGTGCACCATCGCGACGGGCTTGCCGGCAGGTGTAGTCACCATATCGATCTCTCTGTGCATTTTCAGTTTTTTGTCAGTGACGACCATGGCGAAATCGCTGGTCCCCGCGCTGACATTTCCGGTCCTTACGCGAACCGAATCCGTTGCGACCATGCCGGTCCCCGCATCTCCCTCGCAGGGAGCGACAGGGATCCCCGCTCCAAAGCTTCCGGAAGGGTCAAGATACAATGCGCCGGACTCCGTCAGCGTGCCGGCATGCTCGCCTGCAAGTTTGATCTTCGGCAATATAGAGAGAAGGTCGAGACCTGTGCACTCGTTGAACTTTCTGACCATCTCTTCGTCGTAGCAGAGTTTCCCGGAATCGATCGGGAACATGCCGCTCGCTTCGCCGATCCCCATGAATCTCTCTCCGGTCAGGACAAAGTGGACGTACCCGGCCAAAGTAGTGATATAGGCAATATCTTTCACATGCTCTTCCTTATTCAGGATCGCCTGGTAAAGATGGGCAATGGACCATCTCTGCGGAATGTTGAAGTCGAACAGATCGCTCAGCTTTTCCGCCGCCTCCTGTGTAATGGTGTTCCGCCAGGTGCGGAATTCGCAGAGCTGCCGGTCATCTTTGTCAAAGGGCAGATAGCCGTGCATCATTGCGGAGACGCCGATCGCCCCGGTCGTCGTCAGCTCTGTACCATACTTGTTCCGTACATCCTTTTTAAGCCCGGCAAAGCAGTCCTGAAGACCGGTCCGCACGTCCTCAAGGGAATAGGTCCATACACCGTTTTCGAAACGGTTCTCCCATGTGTGATCGCCCTGTGCCAGCACCTCATGGTTCCTGCCGATCATAACGGCCTTGATCCTTGTGGAGCCGAGTTCTATTCCAATCACTGTTTCTTTAAAATTCATCCCTTACCTCCTATACGAACACTGCACGCTTTTTGCGTTCGGGATCAGCGGAGCTTCCAGATCAGGTCGTTCACCAGCAGCTGATCCTCAAGTGCCTCCACTGTTGTATCTTTCGTGATATGTACAAATTCAAGATCCATGAACTTGGCAAAGTCGCGCATCATCTCAGCGGTGACATCCAGACTGAGCACAGTGTGGTGCGCGCCGCCGGCGGTGATCCAGCACTCCACGCCTTTCTCAAGGGAAGGCATAGCTTTCCACATGACCTTGGCAACAGGGAGATTAGGCATATCCATGATGGGCTTCACGCACTCGATATCCTGTACGATCAGTCTCATCCTGCCGCCCATATCGATCAGGGAGACAACGATTCCTTTGCCCTCTCTGCCGTCGAAGACCAGGCGGGCCGGATCCTTTCTGTTCATGCCGATGCCCAGGTGATGGGTCTCAATGCGGGGCTTTCCTGCCGCGAGGGACGGGCAGACTTCCAGCATGTGTGCGCCAAGGGAATACTTTGCCCCCTCGACCAGATGGTAAGTGTAGTCTTCCATGAAAGCGGAAGCACCGTTCTCGCCTGCTCCCATCTTCTTGAGGATGGCTGTCATGGCGCTGACCTTCCAGTCGCCTTCACCGCCGTAGCCGTAGCCCTGCGCCATCAGGTGCTGGGATGCCAGGCCGGGAAGCTGCTCCATGCCGTAAAGATCCTGGAACGTATTGCTGAACGCCTTGCAGCCGTTCCTGTCCATCATCTTCTTCATGGCGATCTCTTCTCTGGCCTGATATCTGATCGCCGCTATATTATCTGTCGCCACGATATACTTGTCAAAATATTCCTCGCAGAGCTCGTCTACTTCTTCTTCGGTGACGGCATTCATCTCTTTTACAAGATCGCCGACCGCCCAGAAATTGACTTCCCAGCCGAGCTTGTTCTGTGCCTCGACTTTGTCGCCTTCTGTGACAGCGACATCTCTCATGTTGTCGCCAAAGCGCATGACCTTGAGGTTCTTTGAGAAGTCGATGCCTACGCAGACTTTCTGGAACTCTGCCAGTCTTTTGATCACGTTCTCTTCCTTCCAGTAACCCGCGATCACTTTTCTGGACTTTCTGAGCCTTGCACCGATAAAGCCGTGCTCTCTGTCTCCATGGGCCGCCTGGTTGAGGTTCATGAAGTCCATGTCGATCTCTTCATTCGGAATTTCCTTGTTGTACTGAGTTGCCAGGTGGCACCAGGGCTTCTGCAGCATGGCAAGGCCTGTCAGCCACATCTTGGAAGGTGAGAAAGTATGGCACCATGTCACCACGCCGAGACAATCATCGTCATAATTGGCTTCCTTGATCACCTTCGTGATCTGGCCGGAAGACATAGCCGTCACTTTATAAACCAGAGGATAAGGGAGCTTTTCGCTCAGCCATGCGGCCATTTCACCCGCTCTCTCTGCCACTGTCTTAAGTACTTCTTCTCCGTAGAGATCCTGGGATCCTACCACGAACCAGAACTGCTTCATCATTTACCTCCATGTCAATGCGTCCTGCGCCGGAACCTTTGTTGGTGCTTTGTTGTTTTCTTCAATTAAATTATAGGAAAACACTCACATGCATTAAAGAAATCTGATCTCCCATTATAGACATTTATTGACCTGTATAAAAGCTTGCAATTCCCGGCAGCTCACGAACTGTTCGCGAGTCATGCTCTTCTGCGCGCGGATAACACAATCATGTTATCGGCCGGCGCACGCAGGGGCCTCTTTACAGAGTTTACTGTTCAGCGGACTCTGAGCTTTACAACGCTTGCCTTGGGAAGCGTTACCACAAGGTGTCCGCTCTCCCACTTAAATCCGGTGAACTCCTCTTCATTAACGATTGAAGGCTCGTCAAATGTGTTGTACGCATGATAATCCGAATTTGTGACTATCCTGGCTTCGATCACTTTTTTGCCTTCGTTTTCCGAAAATCCGATCGTCAGTTCCTTATCTTCTGTGGCAGAAAGGTTTCCGAGCGTGATCGTCAGAATGCCGTCCTTTTCAGATACGGATTCCGTGATCTGAGGGACATCCCATCCGTCTGTGCCGACCGTATCCACATCCGTCAGATCACTGGCACACAGCTCAGCGCCCTGGTGATGGCGATACATGTGCATGACATGGTACGTGGGAGTTTTCAGCATGCGCTCGCCGTCCGTCAGGATGACTGCCTGCAGGACATTGACCATCTGCGCAATACAGGCGAGTTTGACACGGTCGCAGTGCTTGTTGAAAATGTTGAGTGTGACAGCCGCTACCAGCGCGTCACGCACAGTGCTCTGCTGATACAAAAATCCGGGATTGGTGCCGGGCTCCACGCTGAACCAGGTTCCCCACTCGTCGACGGAAAGGCCGATCTTCTTTTCAGGATCGTACTGGTCGATGATCGCGCAGTGCCTGTTAAGGAGTTCCTCCATATAGAGCGCCTTGACCATAGTCTTGTACCAGCCTTCTTCCGTGAAATCCGTGGCGCTTCCTTTGATGTCCCACCCTTCCGGATGCACGTAATAGTGCAGGGAGATCAGGTCCATAAAGCCGTGATATCTGGACGGGGTATGCGAGAAGGCGGTCTTCATAACGCCTTCTGTCCAGTAATACTCGTCGATATTGGCGCCGCAGGCGATCTTTTTGATCGGATGCGCCTCATCATAGTTCCTGACATAGGTCTGATATCTTCTGTACTCGTTGGCGTAAAACTCAGGCGTCATATTGCCGCCGCAGCCCCAGTTCTCATTGCCCACGCCAAAATAGTCAACTTTCCAGGGCTCTTCATGACCGTTTTTTCTGCGCAGGTCTGCCATAGGGGACACTCCGCTGAAGGTCATGTATTCCACCCACTCGCTCATCTCCTGCACAGTGCCGCTGCCGAGATTGCCGTTGACATACGTCTTGCAGCCGATCTGCTTACAGAGTTCCATGAACTCGTGTGTGCCGAAGCTGTTGTCTTCCACGACACCGCCCCAGTGGGTATTGATCATCTTTTTGCGGTTTTTCTTGTCGCCGATGCCGTCTTTCCAGTGATACTCGTCAGCAAAACATCCGCCCGGCCAGCGCAAGACAGGAACCTGCAGTTCGCGAAGCGCTTCCACCACATCGGTCCTCATGCCGTTTACATTCTCAATGTCCGAATCCTCGCCCACATACAATCCTTCATAAATGCATCGTCCGAGGTGTTCTGAAAAATGTCCGTAAACTTCGGGTTCGATCCTGCCGAGTTTCTTCTTCTCATTGATCTGTAATCTTGCCATTACTCTGCTCCTT